>VBNH01000088.1 GCA_005878095.1 Gammaproteobacteria bacterium
CAGCTCACCACCTCATCGGTGCCGCTGCCCGGCGAAGATGCGCGGCTGTACGTTGTCGCATTCCTCCCGGTGGCGCGGGTCGCCGCGACGGATCAGAGTCCCGTCGGCTCTACTACCGTGGTGGAGCGGCCTTGAGCGCCCGTGCAATCACGGCGTGCCTGGCTGTGGCGCTACCCGGCGCCCAGGCCGCCGCAGTCGAGCCGCCCTCGCCGTCGCCAACCCCCGGCCCGGTCACCGACCCGCGCCTGGTGTTCAGCACTGACGGATCGACGCTCACGGGCGGCAGTGGCGGCGGAGGCGGCTCTGTGACCTGGGTGGGTGACATCACACCGCAGGTCGTGATCGGTGCCGGGGCGGAGTACCAGCAGATCGCGAATGCCCATTGGACCACGGGCAACTTCAGCGGCTCGCTGGCGTTCGGCGGCGAGCAGCTGAAGACACACCTGTACATCGAGGCTCACGAAGGCGCCGGGGACGTCGGGGACCATGCCTTCCACTACTCCCTCGCCTCCCTCGGGCTCCTCGGTCAGCTCACACCCGAACTCACGCTGCAGCTCGAGGAGCGCTATCTCGATATCGACAAGAGCCATGGGAGCCTCCCCAAGCTCGGTCTGACCTACCGGGCCACCCTCCGGCTCTCGGCTTCGGTGTCGTATGCCAAGTCATTCGGAGGGAATCTCGGCACGCGGCTTGTGACGGGGCGCATCGACTACAGCGGGATCCGCTTCAGCGCCATTGCCGGGCTGGCGGGCGGGCCGGCTGCGCCCGCCGTTATCTTCTCGGGGCCCGGCGTGAACTTCGTGAAACCCGGGCCGCAGCTCCGGGAGGGTTTCGTCGGCATTGGCAAGCCCCTGCAGCGCACCGACTGGCTCCTGCTCGGCGACTACCAGGACGTGGGCGGGTTCAAACGCACCAGCGTCACGCTGGCGTGCACAGTTCACCTCCGTGCACACGGTCAACCCCGATGAGAGGGATCGAACTCAAACGCTATTCACACTGGCTGCTGACCACGGTGGTCGCGGCGGTGGTGGTTGTTGCGGGTGCGCGCTTGATCACGCTCAGCGTGCACGAGCGCGCTGCACAGATGCGCAGCGCGGCCCAGAGTGCCGTAGTGAATCATGCGCGACTGATCGAAGCGCAGCTGCAAGCACTCACCGATCGTGCGCGCGCCGAGGCGCAGCGTTCGAACAACATCCTTGGAGACGGCACGCACCCCGTGCCGCCTGGCGCCGCAATCCCGGGTCGTGGTGCGTTCTGGATCACAGCCACCGGCACGCTGCTGCCCGCACCCGGCGCCGAGGCCGTTGCCCGTGCCCTGGCGAGCGAATGGGCGTCGAGCGGCGCCGGCGCGCCCGCGGCTGCAGGGCTCTTCGGCCCGGTCCGCTACGGCAGTCAGTGGTTCGTCGCGGCGCAGGCGCCCATCACGTTGCGCTCGGGGAACGGCAGCGCGGCCGCTGGCGCGCGCTCGGTGGCTTACGAGAGTCTGGACGCGCTGTTGGTGCGGGCGCGGTTCGGACGACTCGTACATGAGGGATATGACTTCGAGTTGTCTCAGCGTGAACCGATTAGCCACGAGCCACGCGTGTTTCTGAGCTCTCATCCACGCACCCTGGCTGAAGCGGTGACGAGCGGTATTCACCGGCCTGGCGCGCTGTCGGCTTCTCCTTCCGCCTATCTCGAGCTGGCCGTCCGTCCGCGATCGGGCTGGTACCCGGCACGGGATCTGGCCACGGAAATCGGTCTACTCGCGGTGCTGGCATGGGGACTCGCCTTCGGCACGCACGACCTGACACGCACGTTGAGCCGCACGCAAGCCGCGCTTGCGATCGCACGCAGACGCCTGCGCGCGGCCAATCAGCGCCTGGTCACCGAGGTCGAGCAGCATCAGACTCTGCAGCAGAGCCTCGAGCATGCGCGCTATCACGACCCCTTCACCGGCCTGCCGAACCGCCGCTACTTCATGGATCAACTTGATCGAGCCCTGCGCGAGTTGCGCACTCGACGCCGGCAGCGCATTGCGATTGTTCTGATCGACATTGACCGCTTCGCGCTCATCAACGACACGCTGGGTCACACCGCCGGTGATGAGCTGATGGTGCAGGCGGCACAGCGCTTCGCCAAGGCCCTCGAGGGCGTGGAATGCGTGCTGGCCCGTTGGGGGAGCGAGCAGCTGGCTGTGCTCATGTACGAGGTGGAGTCGATCGCAGCCGCACACGCCACGACCACCGAGCTTCAGAACGCGCGCCAGGAGCCGTTCGCGCTGCGCCAGCACCGCATCAAGATCGCCACGCGAATGGGATTTACCTGCATCGACTCGGGGCTGCAGCGCGCCGAGGACGCGCTGCGTGAGGCGGACGTGGCCTTGTCGGTCGCCAAGCGGCAGCAGAGTCAGCTCACCGTTGCATACACGCCAGGCATGGGCGGTGCGGCCGTAAGCCTGGTCAGTCTCGAGGCCGACCTGCATATCGCCCTCGAGCGCAACGAGTTCCGCCTGCTTTTCCAGCCCATCATCGATCTGCGCGGCCACCGCGCCGTGGGCGCGGAGGCTCTGCTCAGGTGGCAGCATCCCGTGGAAGGTCTGTTGAGGCCCAACGACTTCCTGCCGATCGCGGAGGAGGCCGGAGTGATCGTTCCGGTGACGCGGTGGGTCATTCAGCGCGTGTGCAGACTCGCGGGCGAGTGGCGCAGGCGCTTGCCGCAAGGCGTGAACTTCTACATCAGCGTCAATCTTTCCGCCGCGGTACTGCGCGATCCGGGGCTACGCGACTACGTCGCGCGTGTGCTCGAGGAGACCCGCACGCCACCCGCGCATTTGAAGTTCGAGCTTACCGAAGGCGGTCTCATCAGCAACGTGAGCACGGCGCGGGAAGCTCTCGAGGCGTTGCATGGAATGGGTATTGAACTGATGCTGGACGATTTCGGGACCGGCTACTCATCGCTCAGTTACCTGCAGCTGTTCCCGTTTGACTATGTGAAGATCGATCGCCCATTCGTCAATCGTACCGGCTCGGAGGGCGCCAACAATGCCATCACGTCGGCGATTCTGCAGATGGCGTCGAGCCTGGGGTTGCGTGCCGTCGCCGAGGTTGTGGAAACGCAGGCGGCTGCGCAGGCGCTGCTGCAGATGGGTTGCAATTTCGGCCAGGGATACTACTTCTCCGCACCGGTGGAAGCTGAGGACGCCTTGGAGAAGTTGCGCCATTACGCGGGCCCGGCGACGGTCGTGCCGACAGTCCGGCCTGTAGCCGGGGAGCGTGGCCGGAGCGGCAGCACCGGCGACACCGTGGTGCTGCCGGATTCACCCACCGTGGTGTTGCCGGACGAAACACCGACCCTGGTACTGTCAGAGGACGAAATCAATGGGCAGAACTCGATTCAACGACGATGAAGTCTCCGCGCGCGACCTGGCAGGCTGAGAATTGCGCCGCATGCAGGACAATCCCGTAGTCGCGCGCACCGCGCCGGCACGCACTGCGGGCGGTGGGGCGGCGCGCGGTCGCGAGCGCTTTGATACCCAGCGCCCCTGGAGTCTGTTCGCGCCGCTCAGCGTGTGCGTGCTGCTGGTGGGATGGGTTGCGCTGTCGGCGGCGAATGATCAGGACGACTTCTCGTTACTGCTTTATGGATTGGCGAATCTGATCGTGTTCGCGGACGCAATCGATTTCGGCCTGCGGCTCTACGTGCATCGGCGACATACCGCGGCCGCGTCCGAGCTCGGCGGCGCCGATATGCGTCAGCTGTCAATCGATCTCGCGGGCGCCCGAGGCGGCCGCACCGGCGCGGTAGCTGTCCGGCCGTACGCGATCGTGGCCTCGATATTCAATCTCGAAGATCGCCTCGATGAGTTCATGGAGCGGCTGCAACCGTATCGTGAGCACGTCTGGCTCATCAGCGACGGTTCGACGGATAACACCGCGAAACGCCTGAGCCAAGCCGGTTGGCGATGCCTCGATGAGGACGTGAACCGCCACAAGCCAGGCGCGCTACTTCGCCTGCTCACGACGCTGCCGGCCCGCATCGAGACCGTCATGGTCATCGATCCGGACGTCAAAATCTGCGGTCGACACGAGGGCAGCGCCGTCGAGTTCGAGCGTGTGATTGCCGATTTCCAGCGGTCCGGGGCAGCGGCAGCCTGCCCGCGCGTAGCGATCGAACGGGACGGGTTTCTGGGGCGGTTTCAGGCGTTAGAGTATGCCCTGGCGTTCGTGGTCGGGCGCCGCAGTCTTGCCGATTTCGGCATCACCTCCGGGGTGTCCATTTACCGGCGCGACGCGCTGCAGCGCGCGCTCGATCAGCATTCACTGTCCATATATGCCGAGGATCTCGAGAATACGGTGATCCTGCTGCGCGATGGCGAGCGTATCTACTACGACGGTCGCCTTGTAGTGAGCACCGAGGGGCCGGTCTCACTGCGTCACTGGTTCTCGCAGCGGGTGGGCTGGTACTACGGGCTGCTCAGAGTTTACACGCAGCGTTTCCACGAGGTGTGGGGTATCGGCCGGCGGGCGCCGTTTGCAATGTACAACTACATCGGCTACATAGGCGTGCTCGGCCTGGGCCTGCATCTGCTCAGGATCATGAGTGCCGCACTATTGCTCGTGAGCATCGGCGCCGTCCTCGACCATCTGTTCGTGCTCAATCTGCTGCCGGAGGTTTCGGCGATCAACCCGGTGTACTTCGCGGGTGCGGTAGGCGGCTATCTCACGCTCGGCGCGCTGGCTCTGTTCGTGGTCGTACCCAAGAGGGAGCGCGCCTACATAGCCCCGATCGTGCCCGTGTACTTCCTCTACGTGTTGCTGCACATCGCGCCCATCACGGTCGGATTCGGCAACTGGGTAGCACTGCGGCTCTGGGGTCGTCGGCTCTACCGTGATCACTACCAGGAGCGCGAAGAGCGCACCGCTCTCCCTATCAACGGCCTCGGCTCCCGATCAGCTGCGCTGCGAGTGCCTGCCACGCTTCGATGAGCACGGCGGACTGAATCGTCTCGTGCAGTGATCCGGTGCGCCGCGCCGTTGTCGGCCGGGCCGCCGCGCTACTACATCCGATCACCCGACTGCACGTGCCAGGACATCGTTTCCCAGCCGCGTACGGCGCGCTCGTGCCGGGTCTCCGCCGCCAGGGCCATCATGTATCCCGGGCGCGTGACCAATCCGAGTCGGCGCGCCACCGCGGCTTCGCCGGGGCGCGTCGAGTACATGAAGAAACGCCGTTTACGGCGGTGTGCGTAGGCGGCGATGGCGCGGATTGCCGCCACGCGCTCACGCGGCTCGCCGTCGAGCCACTGCAGGCGATCGGTTTCGCCGACACATTCGATGAGGGCTCGGCAGGTGGTGCCGACACGCAGTGCCTGCACCGGATGGGGACGATCCACCATCTGCGATCGCCAGGCGGCCGCGTCCGGATAGTGAAAGCCCGCCTGTGCCGGTGCGTTGAGCAGGCGCGCGCTGGCGTGCGCCAGCCAGCCGTCCGCGACATTGGCGCTGCACAGCCGCAATGTGACGGTGCCGGGGACGCGCGCCAAGCCGTGGGAGGCGATGTACGCGCTCGGGACCGCCGCGGCGCCCAGCCGTCGCAGGCCGCGGCCGGTTGCGTTGTCGGCGGTGACGAATCCAAGCACCGCGGTACAAGCGCGCAGCGCACTTCGATCAACCGCGGCCTGCAGCACGCGCGCGTAACATCCGCGCCCGCGTTCGCCGGGCAGGGTGCAGGCTGCGACGATGACGCCGACCCGGTGCAGCGTGCCATCCGGCGTACGCAGCAGCCGATAGGCGAGACCACAGCTCGCCACGACACGTTCGCCGTCCATCAGTATCAGACGATCGGGGCTTTCGCCGCCGAGAGAGCGCTGCAGATACCAATGGTACATCGCCTTGCTCCAGCGCGTGCCAAAACACCGCGCGAGAAAACCGACGCCGATGTCGGCGTTCATTCCCTGCGGGTTGACGAGGATCCTCAGCTCAGTGTCGCCCGGCATCGGCCGGCCACCTCCGCGAGAGAGGTCCACCACAGCGCATCGCCGTAACGGCGGTGCAGCTCGCGCCAGATCCGTTCGAGATGGTCGCAGTACGCGGCATCGAGGCCGTCGAGCATCGTGATGCCGCCGCCTGTCTTGAAGATGTGAGCCTTGATCGAGAGCAGCCCTCCCGCCTCGATGACGGCGCGCGCGCGCTCGATCGTCGAGGTAGCCTGGAAGTTCGTCGTGAAATGCACGAGACGGCAGGGCCTGGCCGTGGCGCTCGTGGGCCCGTCGCTGGAGGCACACCGGATCCACATTGGGTGGATGAGAGAGGCGCCGTGCACCCCGCTCATCGCGGTCCGGGCCCGCTCGCTCACGGGCGTGTTGAGGTCGCGTGCCGAGGTGACGAAGTGGAAGTCCGCCTCATTCAGCGCCGCGCACAGCGAAGGCGGGGCGTTCCACGCCGGAGGCGCAAAGCCCTGGACATGGCGCAGCCCGGCGGTCGCGAAGATCCGCCGAGCCTCCTGCAGCAGCGCACTGCACGTGGCGCGGGACTGCTCCTGGAACTCGACCGCCATGCGTGGACCGCGATGGGCGTGATTCAGGCCGTGCAGGGCGCAATCCGTGCGCGGCAGAGTGTTCAAGTAAGCGACGAACTGCGGGAAGCGATCGATGCGAAAGTGGCCCCTGGGGGTCAGAGGAGCCCAGTGGATGCGCTCGCGCAGGAACGGGATCCGGGTAAGCCACTTGCGGGTCGGAACGAGGCGCCTCAAGCGCCAGTCGGGTGTGACAAACAGCGTGACTCGCAGCTGGGGATGTCGATCGAGGAGCCGCTCCACGTGCCCGAGCGCGCCACGACCCAGGTCGCCGCCGGCGTCGAATTCGTCCCGGGAGGTTGCTGGATGGACGTCGTCGACACTGAAGCACACCGCAGCGCGTTTGCCAGCGGGGAGCCACCCGCGACATTCCGTGAGCGTCATGGACACAGGCATGGAGACCGTGCATAGCGGGTGGGAACGTTCTGGGCAATCGGGTGTTCCCCCCATGCTGCACCGTGATGGCGTGACCGAATCGCCACCTGCATTCGGGTCGCGT
This sequence comes from Gammaproteobacteria bacterium, assembly GCA_005878095.1. GTDB lineage: Bacteria > Pseudomonadota > Gammaproteobacteria > Steroidobacterales > Steroidobacteraceae > 13-2-20CM-66-19. The sequence continues at coordinate 7,055 of VBNH01000088.1, forward strand.
TTGGCCGGCCGCCGCGCGCCACGTACGCACAGAGTGGGGCGGGGGCCGCCGCTCGCGCCCGCTGAGAAGTCGGTGCTCACCTACACGCTCTTGCACCTTTCGCTGGGATGACGCGCAACGCTTTGGCGCTAAGGTGCGCTCGGTTGCTGGGCTGAGAAGAACACCCGTGGTGCAAGGGCAGGGTCAGTTGCAAGTTGCACACCGCGCAGTGTGCGTCCGCACTACGAAGTTCGCCGGGAGTTCCGCGCCTGATTCATCGCAGGAGAGGACGCTCCCTTAAGAGTTCCAAGCAATGCGGGAGGCAACGCTGATGTTCACAAAGACGTCCGCGAGCATCGTGCTGGTCGAGGATCACACGATCCTGCGCGAGGGGCTGCGCGCCCTGATCGAGCTGGAACCTGACCTGAAGGTGGTCGGCGAAGCCAGCACCGCCGCCGAGGGTGTGCGGTTGGTGCGGGGCTCGAGCCCGACGCTGGTGATTACCGACCTCGCCATGCCGGGCGGCTCGGGGCTGCGAACCATCGACGAGCTGCGCGCGGTGTGCCCGAATGTGCGGGTGCTGGTGCTCACGGCCTACTGCACGGACGAGCACATCGTGGCCGCGCTCGGGGCCGGCGCCGATGGCTACATGCTGAAGGATGCCAGCCGCGCAGAGCTGCTGCAGGCGATCCGCTCCGTCATCGCCGGCCAGAAGTACTTCTCCAAGCCGGTGTCTGCGCGGCTGGTGTCCGGCTATCTGCGCCGCAACGACCCGGCCAGCGATCCCTGCCCCAGGATCACGGAACGCGAACGCGAGGTGCTCACGCGCATCGCGCTCGGGGAGTCCAGCAAGCGCGTCGCGATGGCGCTGTGCCTGAGCGTCAAGACGGTGGAAAAGCACCGCGCGAATCTGATGCGCAAACTCGCACTGCACAACACCGCGGCCCTCACGCTGTTCGCGGTGCGTAACGGTTTGCTGCCGACACAGGACGCCGAGCGGTGTTTCGCCGAAGTAGAGTTGACCCGCTTTCGTGGGCGCCTGGAGGTTGGATCTGGAGCGGCTGGCAATGGCGCACAGGACGGTCTGATACCCGCCGCAGTCTGACAGAGGCGCGAGCTGGTAACGCGGAACGCGGCGGTTGCGCGGCGGCTTCGCTTTCCAGGGAGTCTGTGCCGACCGCCCGCAGCCCGCAGCCGTCACTCGAAGTCACCCTCGAGATCCTTGCCGGCATAGTCCGTCATCCTGCTGGTCGCGAGCACCGACACCACGCCACAGGCCGCAATGTAGACCCCGATCGCGTACGCGGATTGGTAGCGGGCGAACAGCCAGGCGGCGATGAACGGCGCCGGGCCACCGGCAATCACCGAGGCGAGCTGATACCCCAGTGACGCACCACTGTAGCGAACTCGCCCCTTGAACGATTCCGCGATGAGGGCCGCCTGCGGCCCGTACAGCATGTCGTGCGGGATGAGCGACAGCACGATGGCAAGGAAAATCAGGATCCTGTTGCCGCTGCCGAGCATTCCGAAATAAATGAATCCAAACACACCGGTCACGACCGCTCCCAGCATGTACATCTTCGTCCGTCCTATGAGGTCGGAGATGTGGCCAAACAGCGGGATCGAAACGAACGAAACGACCGAGGCGCTCAGTACTGAGACCAGCAGGAAGTCGCGCGGCAACTTCAATGTGCCGACTCCGTACGCGAACACAAACGCCGTGAAAATGTAGAATGGCGCCTGTTCGGCCATGCGCGCGAACATGCTCAAGACGATCTCTCTAGGGTGCCGTCGGAGCACCTCGCGGATCGGAGCGCGCTCGACCCTCCGCTCGGCGAGAATTCTGGCGAACACCGGGGTCTCGAGAATGCCGAGCCGGATATACAGCCCGACGGCGACCAGGATCAGGCTGAACAGGAACGGCACCCGCCAGCCCCAATGGAGGAACTGCTCGCCCGACATCCGGCTGACAACCAGCACGGCCAGGTTCGCAAGGAACAGGCCACACGGCACCCCGAATTGCGGCCAGGATGCGATAAAGCCCCGCGAGCGGTTTGAGCGCGCCCACTCCATGGACATCAGCACCGACCCGCCCCATTCGCCTCCGACGCCGATGCCCTGAATGAAGCGCAGCACCGTCAGGATCACTGCGCCCCAGATTCCAATCTGGTCGTAGGTCGGCACGAGCGCCACCAGAAAGGTGGCGATCCCCATGACCAGCAGCGTCGCGATCAGTGTCGACTTGCGGCCGATGCGATCGCCGAAATGTCCGAAGATCGCGGCGCCGATGGGGCGCGCCAGGAAGCCGACGGCATAAATGGTGAATGCCTCGAGCGTGCCGACCAGCGGGTCCGATTTCGGGAAGTACAGCTGGGCGAACACGAGTCCGGTCACCACGCTGTACAGAAAGAAGTCATACCACTCGATGGCGGTGCCGACGGTGGCGGCGATGACTGCACGCCTGAGTTGAATTCCGTGTTCCAGCTCTGAAAGCGTGGCGACGTTGCTCGCGACCATGTTCGTTGCCCCTGTTCTTGGCGGTCGGTCGGAAGCTTAAACCAGTGCCCGCCGGTGAGGAAACTGGCCGACCCGGTTAGGCGGGGCGCCGGCGCCGTGGCCGCAGCTTGTCCCGCTCGAGTGCATTTGCAGTACGCGTCAGAAAGGCGTCAGATACACGGCCTGAAACGTACCCGAGGAGGGGGCTCCATGAGCAAGGCAATTCACTGGGTCTGCGCCGGCGCGGCAATCCTTGGTTTGGGCGGATCGGCCTGGGCGGCCGATGCGCCGGCCGCCGAGACTCCTGCGATGCACCATGGCGCCAGCGCCAAGGATGCCAGGACGGCCCCGACGGATGAGGAACTGATTGCCAGCGCCATGAAGGCGGCGCCCAAGAAGGTCGCCGAGACCGCCACCATCGTGGCTCCCGACCCGAAGGGCGGGATGCGCACGCTGCGCAACGGGAGCAATGGCTTCACGTGTATGCCCGACAATCCCGAAACACCGGGCCCCGACCCAATGTGCTGGGACAAGAATGCCGGGGCGTGGATTGATGCGTATCTGCACCACCAGACGCCCCCGTCGGGGAAAGTCGGCTTCATGTACATGCTCGCCGGTGGCACTGACGCCAGCAACACGGATCCGTATGCTGCAAAGCCGACTGCCAGCAACCACTGGATCAAGACCGGGCCGCACGTCATGATCGTTGGCGCCGACGCCAGCTTCTATGACACCTATCCGAAGAGCGCGGACCCGGACGCCAAGAGCCCTTACGTGATGTGGGCGGGTACTCCCTATCAGCACCTGATGGCGCCAATCCGTTAGGGGCCGATCGGGCAGAGGTGCGGCGCGAAGCGCCCCTGCACGAGGACCCTGCTGGCCCGGGGACGGGCCGGGGAGTAGAGTCGCGCGGGGCGCGGCGAGCGGGCGGGTGCGCCTACCGCCGGCCGGAAAGCGAGGGTCAGCGTATGCGGCAGTCATCGCAGTGTGCGGTTGTTGTGGTGAATGTGTGCCTGTGCTTCGGCACCGCAGTACCGAATGCGCTCGCGGATGAAACCTGTAACTCCCCGTATATCAGTAACCTCATCAAGGGCCAGGAAGATTTCGTTCACGTCTGGACCCTCGGCGTAGAAGGCCTGGGCGACGGGTCCGACAAACTCGTCACGGTCGATGCGAACCCGGCGTCGAAGACCTACGGCAGGGTCGTTGACAGCTTATCGGTCGGCGGGCGCGGCGAAGCGCATCACATGGGATTCACCGACGATCGCAAGTTTCTCTGGGCGGGCGGACTGGATGACAGCAAGATCCATGTCTTCGACGTCGGCACCAATCCGTCCAAACCGAAGTTGATTCGCACCATCACCGACTTGCCGGCGAAGACCAAATTCGTCGGTCCACATACTTTCTATGCGCTGCCGGGACGGATGCTGATCGGCAACCTCTCCAACACCGCCGACAAGGGCGGGGTCACCGGGATGGCGCTGTACAACAACAAAGGCACGCTGGTCGCCAGATATGACATGCCCAGCGTTTCGCTCGGCGGGGTGAAGGGAGACGGGTATGGTTACGACATAGCGATCAATCCGGCCAAGAACGTTCTGCTGACGTCGAGTTTCGCCGGTTGGCAGAATTACATGCGTGAGCTGGGAGATCTCATCAAGGATGCCGAGGCGATGAAGCACTTCGGCAACACGATGGTAGTGTGGAACCTGAAGTCCATGCGGCCGACTCAGGTGCTGAGCGTGCCGGGTGCGCCCCTGGAGATCCGCTGGTCGCTCGCGCCCGGCCAGAACTGGGCGATCACGGCGGCGGCGTTGACAGCGAAGCTATGGCTGATCAAGCAAGCCGAGGGCGGTGCCTGGAGTGCCAGGGAGGTTGGAACGATTGGCAACCCGGCGCAGGTTCCGTTGCCCGTCGATATCTCCATTACGGCAGCCGGCAAGGGCTTGTGGGTCAATACGTTCATGGATGGCACCACGCACTACTTTGATCTCACCGATCCGGAACACCCCAAGGAGACCTATCAGCGGCGGATCGGCACTCAGGTCAACATGATCTCGCAGAGCTGGGACGGCAAGCGGGTGTACATGACTTCCAGCCTGCTGGCGCACTGGGACAAGAAGGGGGCGGACAACGAGCAGTTCCTGCGCGCCTTCAACTGGGACGGTCACGCGCTGACGCCGGCCTTCGAAGTCGATTTCACCAAGGAGAAATTGGGCCGGCCTCATCACATGAAATTTACCGCGCGGGCCAACCAGTCGCGCACGCTCGCAGCGCTTGCCCGGTAGTGGAACGCCATGCTCCGCGTCTCGAGGCGCGTGGTGGCCTGTCTGTCGATCCTGGCGAGCGCACAGGCAGCCGTCGATGTGAGCCCGGCGACGGCACCGCGGATGGAATTCACTCCGTTGGCGCCGGGCACCTATCAGCTGCAGGCGATTCAGTCCGTCGAGGACGCGACGTTACTGGACGAACGCGCGCGTCCGGTACGACTGAGCGCCTTGACCCAGGGCAAGATTACGCTGCTGACGTTTTTCTACACTTACTGCGTGGATCCCCTCGGCTGCCCGTTTGCACATCAAACATTGACCCTGCTCCGCGAGCGGATCCTGCGGGATCGGGAGCTGGCGCGCGAAGTTCGATTCGTCGGCATCAGTTGTGATCCCGGCACCGACACGCCGGATGTCCTGGCGCGATATGCCATGGATTTCACGACGGACTCACGATTTGAGTGGCGATTTCTCACGGCGCGATCGGTGTCGGCACTGCTGCCGGTGCTCGATGACTTCGGCCAGGACGTCAGTGTGGATGTGGACGAGAGCGGGCGAGCCACCCGGGCGCTGCACCACATGCTGAAGGTCTTTCTGATCGACCACCGCGGCAGGGTGCGGGAAATCTACTCGCTCGCCTACCTGCAGCCGCAAGTCATGCTGAATGACATCAGAACCCTGTATCTCGAGCGGCGCAGCGGCTTGGCCGGCGCCCGTACGGCCGCTCGCCGCGCACAGTGACTGCTCCGCACCTGCTGCGCTGCAGGGGCGGGGTTTCAGTGGCGCAATCGCAGTGCCGCCAGCTCTCCGACGATACCCCGGCGGAACGACAATACGCAGGCAACGAAGACTGCGCCGATGATCGCAGTCACCCAGCCGCCGACGATGTCAGAGAGGTACTGCTGCAGAGTGACGACGAGCGCCGCGCCGACTATCGGGCCAAAGAAGGTCCCGGTGCCGCCCAGCAGCGTCATCAGGATCACTTCCCCGGAGGTCGACTGCTGGACATCCGAAAGCGTTACGAATCCCAGCACCAGGGCTTTCAGCGAGCCGGCGAGCCCCGCGAGCGTCGCGGAGAGCACGAACGCGACCAGCTTGTAACGACTGATGTCGTAGCCGAGCGAGATGGCGCGCGACTCGTTGTCGCGTATGGCTTTCAGGACCTGGCCAAATGGAGAGTGGACCACGCGTCGGATGAAAACGAACACCGCCAGGAACGCGGCGAGCACCAGATAGTACATCGCCAGGTCGGACCTCAGCGGCAACACGCCGAGGAGGCTCCCCCGCGGTACACCCTGCAGGCCGTTCTCCCCGCCGGTGAAGGGCGCCTCGAGGCACACGAAATACGCCAGTTGCGCCAGCGCGAGTGTGATCATGGCGAAATAGATGCCGTGGCGCCGGATTGCGATTGCGCCGATCGCCAGGCCGAGAGCTCCGGAGACCACGACCCCGCCCAGGATGGCCGCCGCCGGTCCCCAGGCGTGCGCGGTGACCAGCCACGAGGTCGCGTAGGCCGCGGATCCGAAAAACGCCGCGTGTCCGAACGACAGCATGCGGCCGAAGCCGAGCAGCAGGTTGTAAGCGCATGCGAACATCGCGAAGCACAGCAGCTGCATCATGAACACCGGGTAGAGCCCCAGCATTGGAGCGCACAGCGCGAACAGAGCGGTGAGCGCGTAGAACAGTCCGGTGCTGCGCACGGCGCTATTCTTTCCCGAACAGGCCCGCGGGCCGCAGGATCAGCACCAGCGCCATGATGATGAATACGACGATGTTCGATGCTTCGGGGTAAATGACTTTCGTGAACCCCTCGACGAGCCCTAAGACGAGTCCGCTGACGATGGCACCGAGCATCGATCCCATCCCCCCGATCACCACCACCGCAAATACTACGATCACGAGCGAGGTGCCCATGTGGGAGTTCACCAGCACCACCGGGGCCGCCAGCACCCCCGCGAGCGCAGCCAGCGCCACGCCGCCGCCGTAGGTGGCGGCCATCAGGAGCGGCACATTGACGCCGAAGGCCTGCAGAAGCGGTGCGTTCTCGGTGGCGGCACGCAGGGTTGCACCCAGGCGGGTACGTTCGATGACGAACCAGGTGGCGAAGCAGACCACTACCGAGGCGATGATCACCCAGGCGCGATAAAGCGGGGGATCGAGCCGGTAGAGACGGCGCAGCAACAGCCGTTCCACCAGAATACCGAGCAGGCCGACCACCAACGGCGCGAGCAGCAGCGCGATCCAGTAATTGATTCCGAACCACTGCAGCCCGAGCAGGGCGGCGAACGCACCCAGGGTATAAAAGGCGCCGTGGGCGAAGTTGACGACGCCCATCAGGCCAAATATCAGGGCGAGCCCGAGGCTGAGCATGGCGTAGAACGATCCGTTCACGAGGCCGAGCATCAGCTGCCCGGGTATGACTGCGACGGGAATGCCGAGGATTTCGGTCACGCAGTTCCCTAAAAAGGATGGCGGCGCTGCTTCAGGAGAGCGGGCCGCACCCCTGCTCGGTACCCACGCAGGACGGCCTGGCTACTTGCTGGCGAGCGGACAAAGACCCGTGACAGGACCGAACGCCTCCTCGCCGTTCATCTTCTTCACCATCTTGTAGTAGTCCCACGGGTACTTGGATTCCTGCGGCGACTTGACCTGCATCACGTACATGTCGTGGATCATCACGCCGTCCGCGCGGAGGTAGCCGCCGCTGGCGAACATGTCGTTGATCTTCATTCGCTTCAGTTCCGCCATGACCTTGTCGGAATCCGTGCTTCCCACGGCCTTGACGGCCTTGAGATAGGTGGTGGTGGCCGAATAGATGCCGGCCTGATCCATGGTCGGCTGTCTGTTCATCTTGGCGAAGTAGCGCTTGGCGTAGGCGCGCGTGTCCGGGTTCAGGTCCCAGTACCAGCCGGTGGTCAGGTAGAGCCCCTGTGCGGTCTTGAGACCCAGGCTGTGGATGTCGGTGAGGAAGGCAAGCAGCGCCGCCGGCTTCATCGTCCGGGTGATCCCGAATTCGTTGGCGGCCTTCAGGGAGTTGCTGAAGTCAGTTCCGGCATTCGCCAGGCCCAGCACCTGCGCGCCCGAAGCCTGGGCCTGCAGCAGGAAGGAGGAGAAATCCGCCGCTCCGAGCGGTACCCGTACCGCACCGACGTTCTTGCCGCCGTGCGCCTCGACCACCTTGGAGGCCGCGTTCTGCAGCTGCGTGCCGAAGGCATAATCCGCCGTCAGATAGAACCAGCTCTTGCCGCCGGCGTTGACGATGGCGGTTGCGGTGCCGTTGGCGAGGGCGGTCGTATCGTAGACATAGTGGACCGTGTAGGGCGTGCAGTCCTCGTTGGTCAGGGACGCGCCGCCCGCGCCGATGACGAACAATGGCACTTTCTTCACCGCCGCAACTTTCGCCATGGCGATATTGACCCCGGTGTTGGACCCGCCCAGCAACAGGTCGAGGCCAGCCTCGTCGGCCCACTGGCGGAACTTCGACGCCCCGATGTCGGGCTTGTTCTGGTGGTCGGCGCTCAGCGTCACGATCTTCTTGCCGAGTACCGTGCCGCCGAAGTCCGCGATCGCCATGTTGATGGCCTCAACCCCGCCCGCGCCGAGTACGTCCGCGTACACGCCGGACATGTCATCGATGTCACCGATTACTATTTGATCGGCCGCGGCCAGCGCTGCGCGCGAGACTGCCGCGGTCGCCAACGCCGCAGCCATTGCCATCGCCAACGTCTGCAGTTTCATGGGGCTCTCCTCGTGATGCGTCAAGAGTCACACGCCAAGATACCGGCGCAGCAGGGTCATCTTGTCGGGAAGTTCGCGCGCGGTGAAACCTTCCACCATCCGGCCGCGCTCCATGATGTAGAACCGGTCGGCCAGGAGGGCAGCGAAACGGAAGTTCTGCTCCGCCATGACGATCGTGTAGCCTTGCTCCCGCAATCGCTGCACGGTTCGCGACAGGGCGTGAACGATCACGGGAGCGAGTCCCTCCGAAATCTCATCAAGCAGCAGCAGCCTGGCGCCGGTGCGCAGGATTCGTGCCAGCGCGAGCATCTGCTGCTCACCGCCGGAGAGATGCGTCCCGCGGCTCGCGCGCCGCTCCTGCAGGTTGGGAAACATAGCGTAGATCTCGGCGATTGACATTCCGCCCGGCGCGAGCGCAGGTGGGAGCAGCAGGTTCTCCTCGGTCGACAGGCTGGCATAGATGCCGCGCTCCTCCGGGCAGTACCCGACCCCCAGGTGTGCGATCTGGTGCGGCGCCAGGGAGATCGTCTCGCGACCGTCGATCATTACCGAACCGCATCGGCTGCCGACCAGGCCGAGCATCGCTTTGAGAGTCGTGGTCCGCCCGGCCCCGTTGCGGCCGAGCAGCGTGACGACTTCGCCGCGGTTGACGTGGTACTCGACGCCCTGCAGTACGTGGGACTCGCCGTAGTAGGCGTGCAGAGCGGTCGCGCGCAGCAGTTCCGCCGCCATCAGCGCGTCATCCCCGGCTCGGCACCAGTGGAACCCATGTAGGCCTCTATCACCAGTGGGTTGCGCGCGACCTCGGCGTAGCTGCCGCTGGCTATGATCTGGCCCCGCTGCAGCACCGTGATGGTATCGGCAATCATCGCGACCACCTCCATGTTGTGCTCGACCATGAGGATCGTGCGATTCGCGGAGGCCTGCTTGATGAGGGTCGTGACCCGGTCGACGTCCTCGTGGCCCATTCCCTGCGTCGGTTCATCGAGCAGCATCAGCTCCGGGTCCATCGCCAGCGTGGTGGCGATCTCGAGCGCGCGCTTGCGGCCGTAGGGCAACTCAACCGCGACCACGCTCGCGAAAGCGCCGAGGTCCACCACCTGCAGCAGTTCCACGGCCCGGGCGTTGAGAACCTCGAGAGTCGATTCGCGCTTCCAGAAGTGGAACGTCGTCGCCAGCGAGCGCTGCAGGGCGATGCGAACGTTTTCCAGCACCGTCAGGTGGGGAAACACGGCGGACAGCTGGAACGAGCGAACGATGCCGCGGCGCGCCACCTCGGCCGGCTTTTCGAAGGTGATGTCCTCACCGCGGTAGATGATCTGACCGCGGGTTGGGATCAGGAACTTGGTGAGCAGGTTGAAGAAGGTTGTCTTGCCCGCGCCGTTGGGACCGATCAGCGCATGGATCTGACCGCGGCGCACCCGCAGATCGACGTTGCTCACGGCGACAAAGCCGCTGAACTCCTTGGTCAGTTGGCGCGTTTCGATGATGAAACCGTCAGCTGTGCTTGGCGGCGCGGCTGCCACGGCGGCTTTCCCCACACGTTGTTTTTCTGGGCAGCATCACGCGGCGGTAGCACGAGCCCTTGCGCCCTGAAATGTGGTTCCAGTCCGCAGTCTATCGGGAGTGGTGACACGGGGTCGAGAGCGCGGCTGAGCCCGGTATGGCGGTCGACGGCGCAGGATTGCCAAGAACCAGTCCGGGCTGCCGATGCGGGAAGGCCTGCGACTGCGCAGGCGCATCGACTACAATGAGCCCGTCCGCTTCCTTGGAACCTAAGGACACGGCGGTGGCAGCCGCGGACGCGCTTTCCAGTCGGCCCAATCGCGCTGCCGTGAGGCAGGATCTCATCGACCTCACGGCCGTCGCGGCAGTGACCGCAATGCGAAACGGCGACCTCAAGGCAGAGGACTACGCACGTGCGCTGCTCGACCGCGCGCGGCACCTGGAAAGCCTGAACGCCTTTCGCACGCTGGACGAAGAGATGGTGCTGGAGGCCGCCAGGGACGCGGACAAGGTGCGCGCCTGCGGCGATGCCATCGGCCTCCTGCACGGGTTACCCATCCCGGTGAAGGACAGCATCGACTCCAAGGCGCTGCCGACGTCGAATGGGACGGCGGCGCTACGCGACTTCAGGCCGGCAGCCGATGCGGGAGTACTCAAGTCGTTGTTCGCCCAGGGCGGCATCCTCATGGGTAAGACGAATCTGCATGAGTTGTCGTACGGCTGGACCAGCAGCAACGCGATCTTCGGACCGGTTCGCAATCCCTATGACCCGACGCGTGTACCTGGCGGCAGCAGTGGCGGGTCCGGCGCCGCTGTTGCCGCTCGAATGGCGCCCCTGGCCCTCGCCGAGGACACCCTGGGATCCATTCGCGTCCCGGCCGCGATGTGCGGACTGGCAGGGCTGCGCCCGAGCTTCGGCCGCTACCCGGGCGATGGGATCATGCCGCTCACGGATGCCTTTGATCAGCCAGGCCCCTTGGCGCGTTCCGTTGCCGACCTCGCGCTGTTCGATGCGGCGGCGACTGGCGATCGCGCGCCGCTGACAGCGGCCGCGCTGCAGGACGTCCGCATCGGCATCGCCCCGGCGTCCTTGTTGAGCGGTCTCGACTCCGAGGTCGAGCGCGTTACCACCGAAGCATTTCACAGGCTGCGCGCCGCCGGGGTGACTTTGGTCGAGGCCGAGCTGCCGGAAATCGCCACGGCGGCAATCGGCACCGCGATGACGATCATTTCGTACGAGGCGATGCCCGCCATCGCTGCCTTTCTTGAAGCACAAGGTGCGGGCGTCACGTTCGAGCAACTCCTGCAACAGGCCAGTGAGGACATCCGCGGCGCGTTCGCGACGAATGCGCTGCCACCCAATCGACCCTCCCGGGACGCCTACGAATCCGCACTGGCTCAGAGGCAACGAATGCGCGGGGAGACCCGGCGTCACTTTGAACAGCACGGCATCCTCGCCCTGGCGTTCCCGCCGATCATGATCCCCGCGCCGCGGATCGGGGAGGAAGCGCAGATCACGATTCACGGGCAGAGGGTGCCGCTGCACATCGCGATGGCTCGCAATACCTCTCTGGCAAGCTGCGCGAGCATGGCGAGTCTGGTTCTTCCTGCAGGGATGACCTCCAACGGTCTGCCGGTCGGACTTGAGTTCGACGCATTGATGGGGAATGATCGCGCCGTGCTTGCTCTCGGGTTATCTCTGGAGAGGGCGCTGGGTGCGATTGCGGGGCCTGTGCTTTAGGGAGGAAAGCCGGAGTCTGCGGAGCCGGCGCGCGGCGCACTCAAACAGCGCAATTGCGAGCGCGATGCACGCCCTCAGGCGATGGGCTTCAAATTTCCTGATCGAGCGCGCGTAAGCGAGCAGTGCCAGGACTGCGGCAACCACGGTTCCGCGACAGCGTCGGAGCACCCGATGACCCGGCAGCAGAAGGCAAGTACACCGCTGTTGCGGCCTTTGCGCTCCACGAGCGTGCGGGCGCACCGGCACCTGCCGACTGAGGACAATCCCGCACTCCAGGTGATCTGGCATGTGGTCTGCACGATCCCGTGGGGGCGCGTGTCGACTTACGGAGCTGTTGCCCGCGCTGCGGGACTGCCCGGTCGTGCACGCCAGGCAGGGTTTGCGTTACGGGTTGCGCCCAAGGGGCTGAATCTGCCGTGGCATCGCGTTGTCGGCGCGGGCGGTCGGATCGTGTTTCCGAAGTCATCGCGGGAACACAAGGAGCAAGCCCGACGTCTGCACGCTGAAGGGGTGTCGGTCGAGAATGGGCGTGTGACACGTTCGGCGATTGTCAACGAGTTGCGGTGACTGCCGGCTCAGCGGGCACTCAGGAAGCCGAGTGCGGGCGCGCTGCCAAAGGGCTTAGTCCCGCCTCAGCGGGCGGCGATGCACCCGCAGCTCAGCCTCAGCGCGGAGCCTGCAGGGTTCGTTCGGACAACGCCTCGAGGTACCGCGCGAGCGTTTCGTACTCAAGCGCGAGCACATCGAGCTGGTCTCGTACGCCTGAGTCGTGCATCGAGGGGATGAGGGCGCGCACCGAACTCGCTATCTCGCGATATCGTTCAGCTTTAGCCGGCCCAACCGAATCGGTATCCCTCATGGCCGGCCGTCCCTGTCAGCTACCCCCCAGTTGAGTTAGGTTAAATATTAACGCGCAGCAGTCTATTGGACTGTCGGCGCTCGGAAACCGTCTCGTAGGTCGTAAGTCCGGTTACTGTCGGCAGTGACCTACCTGGTTGGGGGCGGGGACGAGCCACTCGGTAAGTGCGCGATCCCGCTGCCACCCCAGCGAGCGCTTGCGGTGACCGCCACCCCTCAGGGTGTTGCGAAAAAGCTACGCGCACGCTGCGCGCCCCGTAAAGTGGCAAAATCCTCCGAGGCGGCCTTGGCGTTGACCGCTATGCCCGGTAACTCCGGGGTATGCGCGGGTCCATGGGTGACACGTCGGACGCAGTGCGTTGAGACTTTGACGTAGTAATGTTGTAAAAATCCCATAGAATATCCACAGGCCGCGGGGAGTCGGACCTCTTGGACTGACCCCATGGGCCTTCGGAACATGGGCATTGGGGTAGGAGGATCCAACAGGTCGCACAGCCTCTGTCCGTCTGTCGCAAAAACAAGGCTCAAACACCACCAGGGGAGTACGCGAATGAAGTTCTTGCGGATCATTCTGGCTGCGGCGACGCTTGCGGCCGCTACGAATATCGCCTTGGCCCAGGAGCAACCGGCCGGCGCACCAGGCGCTACCGCGGCCCCGACCGAAGAAGTCATCATCACCGGGACGCGTCGTACCGACCGCACCCTCACTGAGTCGTCGGCACCGATCGATGTCTTGAACGGCAACGATCTCGCGATCGAGCCCTCGGGCAGCATGATGGACACCTTGTCGAGCCTCGTGCCCTCGTTCATCGTCGGACAGAACTCCATCTCGGACGCCTCGAGCTTCGTGCGCTCTCCTTCGCTCCGCGGTCTGCCTGCGGACGAGATGCTCGTGATGCTGGATGGCAAGCGCTACAACCGCTCCGCCCTCGTCCAGGTGTTCTACGGTGGCGAGACGGCGCTCGCCTTCGGCTCGCAGGGACCCGATCTCGGCGCCATCCCCTCGATTGCCATCAAGTCGCTCGAGATCCTCCGCGACGGCGCTTCGGCTCAATACGGGTCGGATGCCATCGCGGGCGTCTTGAACTACCAGCTGCGGGACAACTCCTCCGGCATCGAACTGACCTCGCGCTTGGGCGGCTACTTCCCGACCGGCTACTCGCGCGACGGCACGGATCGTCAGGTAGCGGGAAATCTCGGACTGCCGCTCGGGGGCCAGGGCTTCGTCAACCTGAGCGTCGAATGGTCGAAATACGACCAGACGGTCCGCAATGCCACGCGCCCGACGGCGCTCGCGTTCGCTGCGGCCTTTCCGAACCTTGCTTCGCAGTTGCCGCACTATCCGGGCCCCGTGCAGCAATGGGGAACGCCCCCGTCCGATGGCGTGAAGGCGATGATCAACTCGGGCATCACGCTCGATAACGGCGCCCAGCTCTACTTCTTCAGCAACTACGCCAACATCCAGGCGAACGAGAGCTTCAACTACCGCCTGCCGAAGAGCGTTCCGCGCTTGCCGCAGGATGTCCAAGGCTCCAGTACGACGTGGAGCCACCACGCCGCGTTTGGCGACATTTATCTGGACGCGTGCACGTCCCAGCCCACCTATACGGGCTGCCCGGCCGGCGGCTGGATCAAGGACAACAACGTCTTCAACTTCGGCGGCGATGCCAACGGCGCGCAGCTCCCAGCCTTCCCCAACGCTCCGTTCTACCCGGCGGGCTTCACGCCGCGCTTCTATGGCACGACCCAGGAGTTCTTCGGCACCGTGGGTTACAAGGGGACGACGAGCACCGGTCTGCACTACGACGTCTCCGGCTCGAGCGCGCAGAACTCCCTCGCAGAGTCGTTGAGGAGCACGGTCAATCCGTCTCTTGGCCCCCTATCGCCCGAAAACTTCTATGTCGGCAAGTTCGTGCAGCGCGAATCGAATCTCAACATCGACTTGAGCTACCCGTGGCGCGTCGCAGGCTTGGCCAGCCCCGTCTCGGTCGCCGGTGGCCTCGAATACCGCGACGAGACCTACCAGCAGCTTCTGGGTGACCCGGCCTCCTATGCCTCGGGAGTCTATGGCGCGCCGCAGCCGCTCTACAGCTGCACGGGCACGTCGTGCACACCGGCACTGGATTCCCTCGGCAACCAGATAGTGGCCGGCGGCGTGCCGACGCAGTCCAACGGCTACGGCGGCATCGGCACGGGCATTGACGCCTCGCAGATCAGCTATGGCGCTTATCTCGACCTCGAGGCGGACGTGTTGCGCTGGCTCACGCTCGGCCTCGCGGGACGCTACGAGGACTACAGCTCCTTCGGCTCCACGACGCTCGGCAAACTGCAGGCTCGTGCCAAGGCCACCGACTGGCTTGCGTTCAGGGCGACGGCGAGCACCGGCTTCCATGCGCCCACGCCGGGACAATCGAACGTCGAGACGATCAGCACGACCTTCTTGCCGGGCTCGCCGACCAACGTGCAGATCGGCACCTATCCGGTCACGAGCTCGATCGCCCGATACTACGGAGCCACCGCGCTCAGGCCCGAGGAATCGACCAATCTCGCGGCGGGCGTCGTATTCACCTTGCCCGAGCGGACCCTTGTCACCGTGGATGGGTACAGCATCGCGGTGCGCCACCGCATCGGCATCTCGCAGCAGTTCAAGGTGATGCAGGCCGATATCGCTAACCTTCCCGATCTGGCCACTGTCGGCGCCGGCGGTGTGGTGCAGTATTTCACCAACGGGTTCGACACCCGCACCACGGGGCTGGACGTGGTGGGCTCGCGCGTGTTCTACCTCGGCAGCTATGGCCAGCTGAGCACGCAGCTGGCTTACAACTACAACACGACGAGCGTGCCCACGTACGACAAGAACGTCATCGACCAGGCGCGCATCGTCAACATCAAGCACTACGCCCCGAATACCCGCGTCAACCTGAACCTCGACTATCGGATGGGCCCCTTCGAGGCGCTGGTGCACGAGAACTACTACGGGACATACCAGGACGAGTACGACTATCCTGGCCAGCTCTTCTCGGCAAAGTACATCACGGACCTCGATCTGGCCTACGAGGCCATGAAGAACGTCACCGTCGGGATCGGCGGCCGCAACATCTTCAATGTCTTCCCGGACAAGCTCGTGACCCTCCCCCCGGGCACTCCGTTCGCGAGCTCGAAAAATGCGATCTACCCAAGCTCGGGCGGCGAGGTCGACGGCGAGGTGTATCCGCGTACCGGCGGGCCGTTCGGCTACAACGGCGCGTTCTGGTACGCTCGCGTCGCCGTAAAGTTCTGAATCGATGTTGGCCCCGCCGCAGCCTGAATACGGCTACGGCGGGGCGTGGCTGACTCCCCTGTCAGCATGCGGTCTGGATGCCGCCACAGCCGTACGATGGAATATAAACTGCGACTCGCGACTCTCGAGGACGTTCCGGCATTACGCGAGCTGATCGCGCGCTCGATACACGGACTCGGGGCCGCGGACTACACGCCTGCGCAGATCGAAGCGGCACTCCAGGGAGCCTTCGGCGTCGATACGGTGCTCATACGCGATGGGACATACTTCGTCGCCGAGACGCCCACCCGGGACATCGTCGCATGCGGTGGCTGGGGCCGGCGGCGGACACTGTTCGGCAGCGACGCGCGCGCCGAGCGGGACGAGTCCTGGCTTGACCCGAAGTTCGACCCCGCCAAGATTAGGGCGTTCTTCATCGATCCACAGCATGCCCGCCGCGGAATCGGGCGCGCGATTCTCGCGCGCAGCGAAGCGGAGGCAATACGGGCCGGATTCTCGTCGTTCGAGCTGATGGCGACGCTGCCCGGCGTGCGGCTGTACGAGAAGCATGGATACGTCCCGGGCCCAGCGATTGACCATCCGCTGCCAGGCGGGCTCACAATCCGCATGGTACCGATGCAAAAAAGGGTTCACCCGGCGCCGAGCGCGTGATGTCGTCGGCTTGACACGCAATCGCGTCCCGGACACGCCGAAGTGCGCATAACGCGCGGTTGCTGGTTTTCCCGCTCTTGACAGCAGGCGAAGCCGGCGTAGGATCCGTGCCCCTTTTGGGAAGGACACCTACAATGAAATTTTTAACTATACGCCTTCTCGCGACGTTGCTCATCGCCCCGCTGACGCTCTGGTTTGCACCCGCAGCGCTTGCGCAGGAGGACACAGCAACCCCCGTACAGATCGTGGCGTTGGACGAATGCGATCCGGCTACTTTCAATGCCGCGCTTGGAGCCGACTTCTGCAAGAACATCGCACTTGGATTCGCCACGACGTTTAGCGAGCTATTTGCAGGAGCACGTAATCCCCCAGTCCCGGGCTGGGACTTCGAGCCCGACAGCGTCACGATCAACAAAGGCACCCCCCTTGTCGTAGTGAATCAGGGTGGTGAGCCTCACACCTTCACCGAGGTGGCGAGATTCGGGGGCGGTTTCCTACCGCCGCTCAACGCAGGACAGGCGCCGGTTCCCGAGTGTGCCGGCGGCTTTAAGGACGTCGCGGTGGCCCGGACTCGTATCCTTCAAGGCAGCCAGTTGCAGGTCACGGGTCTGTCGAGGGGCGAACATCTTTTTGAGTGCTGCATTCATCCTTGGATGCGCGTGACAGTCGACGTCCAATGACCGTGGCATGACATGTAGTTGAACCAGATCCGCGGTGCGCTGCTCGCCGATGCCGAGTCTGGTTCGTTGGCGCGATTGCATTTGGACCCTGCGGTGCATCGGGAGGCGGAACGCCTGCTGCTCGCCACGGACTCGCTGCCTCTGCCCACACTCGATGCCCTGCACATCGCACTGGCGTTCTCGGGGAGAGCATCTCACGTCCTGACCTTCGACCGACGAATGCGAGAGGCGGCCGTGCAAGCCGGCATGAACGTGATCGACATTTAGCGGCGCTTGCGCTGATCTGGCCAGCCGCGGGCCGTTAACGTCCCCGCCGCAAGCCGCGGCGATGGTAACGTAGTAGTGTGCCCCGGTTCGCCACGCCGGGTTGGGACCGAGGCAGTGACCAGTCGTCATCCCACCGCTCACCAGCCCGCGCTCCACCAGATAGTGATCGTCGGTGGAGGGGCGGGTGGCCTGGAGCTAGCCACCAAGCTCGGCAACAAGGTCGGCAAACGCGGCAAGGCGCGGATCCAGCTGATCGACAAGACCCGGGCGCACCTGTGGAAGCCGCTGCTGCACGAGGTGGCCGCCGGCAGCATGGATCTGGGCGTACACGAGCTCAACTATCTGGCTCAGTCGCACTGGCACCACTTTCGCTACCGTCTTGGAGAGATGGTCGGCCTCGACAGGCAACGGCGCGAGGTGCAGGTAGCGCCGGTCATCGATGAGGACGGCGAAGAGATCACCCCGCGGCGCGCGTTCTCTTACGACACGCTGGTGATCGCGGTCGGCAGTCTCACCAACGATTTCGGTACCCCGGGCGTCAAGGAGTACGCCATCGCGCTCGAAACACCGAGCGACGCAGCGCGCTTTCATCGTCGGCTGGTCAACGCCCTCATGCGCGCGCACGCGCAGTCGGAGCCGCTTCGGCCAGAGCAGTTGCAAGTGGCCATCATCGGTGCCGGGGCAACCGGCGTTGAGCTTGCCGCCGAGCTGCACAACACAACCCGGGAACTGGTGGCGTACGGCCTTGACCGGATCGATCCGGATGCGGACATCAAGCTCAACGTGATCGAGGCGGCCGAACGAATCCTGCCAGCGTTGCCGCAGCGTCTCTCTGATGCCGCCAGCAGGCTGCTGCAGAGCAAAGGTGTGCGGGTGTGCACGTCGGCTCGCGTCGCCGAGGTCTTGCCGAACGCAGTCAGACTCGCGAGCGGGCAGACCATTGCGGCGGAGCTGGTCGTATGGGCGGCGGGCGTGAAGGCCCCGGACTTCCTCAGGGACCTGGACGGACTCGAGACGAACCGCGCGAACCAGCTGATCGTGAAGCAGACGCTGCAGACAACACGGGACGAGAACATCTTCGCCATAGGCGACTGCGCCGCCTGCCCATGGCCGGCAAAGAATGCGAACGTGCCGCCGCGTGCACAGGCCGCGCATCAGCAGGCGACCCACTTGGTCAGACAGATCACAAATCGGCTTGCGGGCAAGCGATTGCGGCCTTACCGCTACCGCGACTTCGGTTCGCTGGTCTCATTGGGCGAGTACACCACGGTGGGCAATCTGATGGGAGCACTGGTCGGCGGCAGCATGATGATCGAGGGCTACATCGCCCGGGTGATGTATACCTCACTCTATAAGATGCACGAGCTGGCGCTGCATGGCTATACGAAGGTGGCGCTCGACACGCTGGCGCGGCTCATCACTCGGCGCACTGAGCCGCATGTCAAGCTGCATTGACCCACGATAGCGCTTAGTATGGGTCGCATCGTGCGCCGCCGGGCGCGGGTGCTCACTCAGGTGGAATCCTATGGCTGAAGAGGAGGGCGTGATGGGACGCCGCATGCCAGGTCGAAATTTCCTGTTCGTCCCTGGACCGACCAACGTTCCGGACCGCGTGCAACGGGCCATGATGGTGGCGATGGAAGACCATCGGTCATCCAGATTCCCGGAGCTCTCATCGAGCGTCCTGAACGACCTCAAGAAGGTGTTCAAGACCGCCACGGGCCAGGTTTTCATTTTCCCATCCTCAGGCACGGGCGCGTGGGAGGCGGCGCTGAGCAATACCCTCTCTCCGGGTGACAAGATCCTTGCGGCGCGCTTTGGCCAGTTCAGCCATCTTTGGGTCGACATGGCGCAGCGTCTCGGCTACGACGTGGAGGTTCTCGATGTCGAATGGGGCGAGGGCGTGCCGCTCGGCCGTTACGAGGAGATTCTCAGGGCCGACAAGCGACACCAGATCAAGGGTGTGCTCGCCTGCCATAACGAGACTGCCACCGGGGTCACCAGCGACATCGCCGGAGTGCGCAGGGCGCTCGATGACGCCAAGCACCCTGCGCTGCTGTTCGTGGACGCCGTAAGCTCCCTCGCCTGCATCGATTTCCGCATGGACGAGTGGCGGGTGGATCTGGCCGTCAGCGGCTCACAGAAAGGTCTGATGCTGCCCGCGGGGCTCGGCATCCTCGGCGTGAGCCCGAAGGCGCTGAGTGCGATGGGCGGTGCCAAGTCACGGCGCTGCTATTTCGATCTCGCTGACATGATCAAGGCGAATGCCACCGGTTACTTCCCTTATACGCCCGCGCTACCAATGCTCTACGGCTTGCGTGAGGCTTTGAACATCCTCTTCGAGGAGACCCTGGAGGTCGTGTTCTTCCGGCACCGTTACCTGGCAGAGGGTGTGCGCGCGGCCGTCACCGAGGGGTGGCGCCTGAAGCTCTGCGCAAGGGAACCGAAATGGTATTCGGACACCGTGAGCGCCATCCTCGTCCCGGAAGGCATCAACGGTGCGCACGTGATCGATGTGGCGTTCCGCCGCTACAACCTCGCATTGGGCGCGGGGCTCGCCAAGGTGGCCGGCAAGGTGTTCCGTATCGGACACCTGGGGGATCTCAATGAGCTGATGCTGATGGGCGCCCTCGCCGGTGCCGAGATGGCCATGCTCGACGTCGGCATCACAGTCACCCCGGGCAGCGGTGTCGCCGCCGCGTCCAATTACTGGCGCGCGCACGATCCGATTCCGAGAAGGAAGGTCAGCCAGGAAGAGCAGTTCTATGAGGCCCACTCGACCGGATCCATACAGGGGTAATGCACAAGCTGCGGATTCGGTCACGAGGCAGACCCACCACGGGTATCCGGGTGACGGTATGACGCATCAGATTGTATTCCTGGATCGCTCCACACTGCAGGCGAAGGTCAGACGTCCCGCTTTTGAGCACAGGTGGCAGGAGTACCCGGTCACGGCGCCGAACGAACTGCCGGAACGCTTGCGTGACGCAACCATTGCCATTACCAACAAGGTGCCGCTGCGGGCCGAGACGTTGCAACGCCTGCCGAAGCTCAAAATGATCGCAGTGGCTGCAACCGGCTACGATGTCATCGATATTTCCTATTGCAAGGCGAACGGCATCGCGGTGGCCAACATTCGCAACTACGCGGTGCATACCGTTCCCGAACACGCGTTCACGCTGATCACGGCGCTACGACGCAACCTGCTCGCTTACCGCCGGGATGTTGAGAATGGCAGGTGGCAGCAGGTCGATCAGTTCTGCTTCTTCGACCACCCGATTCGCGATCTCCACGGCGCAACCATCGGCATCATCGGCGAGGGTGTCCTCGGGCAGGGAACGGCACGTATCGCGCGTGGCTTCGGCATGAACGTGCTGTTTGCCGATCATGCTCCACCAAAGGCACCAGGCGTCGTATTCACCCCGCTCGCTCAGGTACTGGCGCAGAGCGACGTGATTTCACTGCACCTGCCGCTGACCGACGAGACTCGCAACATGATCGGCAGCGAGGAGCTGCGCCAGATGAAGCGCAGCGCCATCCTGATCAATACGGCTCGGGGCGGGCTGGTGGATGAGCAAGCGCTGGTGCAAGCGCTCCAGCAGGGCCTGATCGCGGGCGCCGGCTTTGACGTCCTCACCAACGAGCCGCCCAGGCAAGGCAACCCACTGCTCGAGTTGCGCCTGCCGAACTTCATTCTGACACCCCATATCGCCTGGGCCAGTGACGGCGCCATGCAATTTCTCGCCGATCAGCTGATAGACAATATCGAAGCCTTCGTCGCAGGGAAGCCGCAGAACCTGGTCACCTGACCAGGCGGCCAGCCGCAGGCTGCGGCGCTCTGCAGGCACATCCGCCGAGCGGGCGGCATCGGGAACATTGATTGAGAGCCCGCCCGAGGGTAGCGCACCCGCTGCGATCTCATTCTGTTGGACAATTCGCCATCGAAGCCTGGCTGGACGCAGCACGAGGAGCCGCAGGTGAGTATGAGCAGAATGAGGACGTTGGCGGGCTGGGGGATGTTGCTGTTAGCTGCCGCCGCTGCGTCCGCCGACAGGGAGGAACTCGCCATGGCCGAACCCGCGGCCGCCGGATTGTCGGCGCAGCGGCTGGCGCAGATGGAGGAATCGATTCGCGCCGGCGACTTCAAGCAGATCACCAGTGTACTGCTGGCCCGCGACGGCAAGCTGGCGTTCGAGCGTTATTTCGATGCCGAGGGTGCCGAGGGTCTGCGCAACACACGCTCTGCGACCAAGACGGTGACCGGTATGCTGGTGGGCATCGCCATCGACCGTGGTCTGCTTCCAGGCGTCAACGCCCGGGTGCTCGACTTCTTCCCCGACAAGCAGCCGCTGCAGAATCCCGATCCGCGCAAGGCGCAGATCACGGTAGAGGATTTCCTGACCATGAGCTCGCTGCTCGAGTGCGACGACGAAAATCAGTTTTCGCGCGGCAACGAGGAACGCATGTACCTGGTCGAGGACTGGGTGCGGTTCACCCTGGATCTACCGATCCGGGGTTTCCCTGACTGGGTGAGCAAGCCCGCGGCCTCACCTTACGGCCGTAGCTGGAGCTATTGCACCGCCGGCCCGACCACTCTTGGCCCGTTGCTGGAACGGGCGACGAAGCAAAGCATCCCGGACTTTGCGCGTGACCATCTGTTTGCGCCCTTAGGTATCACTCGCATCAAGTGGCAATTTCAACCGCTCGGCATGGCCATGACCGGCGGCGGCCTGGGTTTGCGCAGTCGCGACCTGCTGAAGCTCGGTCAGCTCTACCTGAACGGGGGCACCTGGAACGGCCGTCGCGTGCTGTCCGCCGACTGGGTTTCGCGGTCCGTCAGCCCCCACGCCAACGCCCGCGAGGACACCGATTACGGCTACCTCTGGTGGCTGCAGACGTTTCATTCCAGCGGCCGCGACTTCAAATGCTTCGCGATGTATGGCACCGGCGGTAACAAGGTTTACGTTTTCCCGGGCGCGAAGCTGGTCGCCGTCGTAACCACCACCAACTACCGGGTGCCGGGCGCCGGCGCCCTCACCGACAAACTGCTCATCGAGCAGATCCTTCCCTCCCTGCCCGATCTGCCAAAGTAATCGCGCGCAGACTTTCGGAGTCGCCGACAACCAGATTGTCGTCGCCTTCAGGCACGGCGATTCCATACTAGGTTGGCCGCGGCCGACGCGGTCCGGCAACGCTCACGGACTCACGCCTGACAGCCTGGGGCTCGCCGAGCGCGGCACCCGCTGGCGCTGCGGGCAATGCGCGGCTAAGCCACCGCTGTATGCGCGGGCGCCGGGGAGCAGGGCCCCAAATCTCCGCGCCCCGCAGTGCCCGGGCAACCGGCAATGGTGGCCCATGTACCCTCCCGGTGTCGCTGGTGTACGCTGCTGCCGGCGATCTCAGGCTTGCCGGGTACCTTTTGTGTTTCAAAAGCCGAAATGCTGGTGGGTGAATCACAGGCAGACGTACCGCCAGGAGCTGGAGGGCGAGTACTTGTGGTCGCCGAAGAAGAATCAGAACGGCGCAAAAAATCTGTCGTACGACAACATGATCCGCGTGATGCCGGGGGATGTCGTGCTCTCGTGCGCCGACGCCGCGATCCGCGCCGTCGGCGTCGCGCTAGGGCGGACGCGGGAGGCCCCGAAGCCGCCCGAGTTTGGCTCAGCGAGTGATCAGTCGGGGACCAATCCGGGTTGGCAGGTGCCGGTCCGATTCAAGGAGCTTGCCGATCCGCTGCGGCCGAAGGACCACGCATCGCAACTCGCGCCGGTCCTGCCGGCCAGACACTCGCCGATTCGGGCGTCGGGTGATGTCAACCAGGGTGTGTTCCTCGCCGTGGTTCCGGAGCCGATGGTCGATAAACTCACCGAGTTGCTCGGCGGCCAGGTCGAGCAGATCGCCGAGTCGATCACTCGGACAACGGGCGGAAGTGTTGTCGATGATGCAGCCGAAGAGAGCATCCTGCAGCGGACCGATATCGGTCCGACGGTCAAGAAGACGTTGCTGAATGCGCGCCGCGGTCAAGGGATATTCCGGGTAAACGTGGAGCAGATCGAGCGGAAGTGTCGCGTGACGGGACTCCTGGATCGGCGGCATCTACGAGCCAGACACATCAAGCCCTGGTGCATTTGCGACGACCGGGAGATGCTCGATGGATTCAACGGATTGCTGCTATCACCTCATGTCGATCACCTTTTTGACAGAGGTTACATCTCCTTCTCGGATCCTGGCGAACTGCTGGTCTCGAAAGAGCTGAATCAGGCAGTCCTCATGGGTTGGGGCATTGCATTGCCGCGGAACGTCGGACGGTTCAGCGCGGAGCAGTGTCGGTATCTTGAATATCATCGAGTCCAGGTCTTCGGGAAGTCGAACGGCGGCCGGCGAGGTCCATCGACTGGGGGACCTGAAGAACCCGAGGCGGGCGTGATCGGAGAGCCGCTGGTGGTGCGTACGGAGTAGCGCGCCACAACAATTGCCAGACGCCGAGTACGGCAGCCCCCGATACGCGTAGGCGAGGGGCGGATGGCTCATGGGCGTCCCGAGCTTTCTCCACGGGTGACGCCGCCTGCAATCAAGTGCGCCGTGCGCAGGGGCTCAGGCAGGTTGCCGTGGCGTGCGTGCCGGCAAAGTACGGCAGCCGCCGCATCCGCGGAGATACCCGCGCGTTGAATGAACACGCCACCGATTTCTTCGACGAAGCCCGCGCGCTCGACGAGGTGCCATTTGCGCGCGCCTCCGCGCACCCGTGTCAGCAGCGCGCGCCGGATCGCCGGAAGATTCGGGCGCCGTCGCACGACCACCATGACCGGTCGCGTGAGCACTGTGGACAGCCCGTGGATGTCCACTACGTTGAAGCCCGCGAAGGCAATGCCCTGCAGCAGCACCGCATGGAGCTGGGGGTAGAAGCGGGACTGCTTGATGCAGGCGGCCAAACGTGCAGTCGCGTTCACGCCGTCGCGGCGGACGCCGCAGGAGAGTACGCCATCGAGGCGCTCGCCCGCATAGACCGCCCCCACGACGAGCACGTTGCCGCGATGATCGGGCGGAAACGGCGCGTCGTCGAATCCAACGGTGTGCGACCAGTGCCGAATTCTGTGCCTCACCGCGCGCCTGCCCGATGCGACCGGATCCATGGCCCGTAGAAGCACCAGTCCCATGGGATTGGACATCTGAAGACGTCCTGCAGGCCGCGAAGGAGCGGGCGCAGCGCGAAAAGAAGACCATCGGAGAGATTATTTCCGACCTCTACCTCCTTGCCCTCGCCGTTCGGCATCAAGTAGGCTTTGTCACGTTCGATACAGGCATTCCGCTCGCAGCGGTTCGGAATGCGACCATGCATAACCTGGTAGTCCTGTAGCAGCTCGCCTGCAGCGTTGGACGAGGCTCTGCGAGAAGGAACCGTCCGCGGGGCATCCGCCATGGTTTCGAATGACCTTGAATTCGTTCATATTGCCTTCGCTGAGCTACCGATCCGCTTACGCCTTTGTTGGCAAGCCGCCGCGGACAGGATCAATCTCTGACGTCCATACGCAATAGGCACGATGATAGGCGTGCATCAAATCGGGTGATAATTCAAGCGAAGCTGAAGCGAGAGCGCAATGGCAGACCGGGACGCAGAGAAGGCCCTTACGTCCGGAGCGACCGGCAAGGGGCGCCTTGATGCGAGCCCAGTTCATCACGAGGAGAATCTACGATGAGCGCTGTTATCAAAGAGACCCAGATATCCCGTCCCGTCGCCCAGTTCATGGCCAACCCCAAGAAACTGCTCATCGACGGAAAGTGGCTCCCCGCCGCTTCGGGAATGACCTTCGAGGTCAAGAATCCGGCGACCGGAGCGACCATCGCCCGCACTGCCGAGGGTGACAAGGCGGATATCGATGCGGCGGTGCGCGCGGCGCGGCGCGCGTTCGAGTCGGGACCCTGGCCGGCGATGACACCCTCCGAGCGCGCAAAGGTGGTGTGGCGGATCGGCGATCTCATCTCGAAATATACCGACGAGCTGGCCGAGCTCGAGTCGCTCGACAACGGCAAGCCGATGGCGGTGGCGCGCGTGGCGGACGTACCGCTGGCCGCGGACATTTTTCAGTACATGGCAGGCTGGTGCACGAAGATCGAGGGCAAGACCATTCCGCTCTCAGTGCTTTATACGCCGGGCGTGCAATATCACTCTTACACGCGGCCCGAGCCCATCGGCGTCGTGGGACAGATCATCCCCTGGAACTTCCCGTTGCTGATGGCAGCGTGGAAACTGGCTCCCGCCCTAGCCACCGGCTGCACGGTGGTACTGAAGGTGGCGGAAGAGACGCCGCTCACCGCGCTGCGCCTGGGCGAGATTCTGCAGGAGGCCGGCCTGCCCCCGGGTGTGGTGAACATCGTCACGGGCTTTGGCGAAACGGCCGGGGCAGCGCTCGCGGCTCACCCGGGTGTTGATAAGGTCGCCTTCACCGGATCCACCGAAGTCGGCCGACTGATCGTGCAGGCGGCGGCCCGCGACCTGAAGCATGTATCGCTGGAGCTCGGCGGCAAATCCCCGAACATCATCCTCGAGGACGCCGATCTGGACGTCGCGATCCCCGGCGCTGCGAGTGCGATTTTCTTCAACCACGGCCAGTGCTGCAGTGCCGGCTCGCGGCTGTACGTGCACAAACGCCTGTTCGACAAGGTTGTCGCTGGCGTCTCGGACCAGGCCAGGGCGATCAAACTCGGATCGGGACTTGATCCGGCCACGCAGATGGGGCCGATGGTCTCCGAGACCCAGCGCGATCGCGTCTGCAGCTACCTCGAATTGGGCAAGAAAGAGGGTGCCAGGGCGGTGACCGGCGGCAAGGCGCGTGAGGGGTCAGGGTACTTCGTCGAACCGACCGTATTCGTCGACACCAAGCCCGACATGAAGATCGTCAAGGAGGAGATCTTTGGTCCGGTGGTGACAGTGACACCGTTTGCGGAAGCGGGGGATGCCCTGGTCCACGAGGCCAACGACACGATCTATGGTCTGGCGGCCGGAATCTGGACCCGCGACGTCAGCAAAGCGCACGCTCTGGCGGCACGCCTCAAAGCCGGCACAGTGTGGATCAACTGCTACAACATCTTCGATGCCGCATTGCCGTTTGGCGGCTATAAGCAGTCCGGCTGGGGGCGCGAGATGGGCGAGGCGGTTCTCGACAACTACCTGGCCACCAAGGCGGTGACCATCAGTCTCTGATTTGCTTGCGCAATCGCACAGCAGACCCCGCCTCGGGCGGGGTCTGCTTTTATGCGGTGGCAACCACCGGCATACCAGAGTGGGACTGAAGCAGAGGGCTACCGTGCCGACGCTACCTTCGACCATGACCGGCGTTCTCCTCATGGGTCACGGCGGGTTCGATCGGCTCGTCTTTCGCACCGATCTGCCCGTTCCTGTTCCTGGGGTGGGCGAAGTGCTCGTACGCGTCCGAGCGGCGGGCGTCAACGACACCGACATCAACATGCGCACCGGCTGGTACTCGAAGTCCGTCACCGTGGGAGCGACCCCCGTCGGTGGGGAGGCAGGCATTCTTGCGGCGTCAGTCGAGGATGCAGGCGGGACGGGCGCGCCGCTCAGTTTCCCGCGTATCCAGGGGGCCGACGCCTGCGGCGAGATCATCGCGGTCGGCCCGACGGTCGACCCGGCGCGCATTGGCGAACGGGTCATTGTCGAGCCGGTGTTCCGTCAGGCGACCGGTGCAGTCGGGGCGACCGCCGAGCCGGTCTACTTCGGCTCCGACTGCCCCGGGGCATTTGCCGACTATGTCAGCGTGCCGTCGCTCAACGCACACCGGATAACGAGCAGCCTGAGCGATGCGGACCTCGCGTCGTTTCCCTGCTCCTACTCCGCCGCCGAGAACATGCTCGCCCGCGCCGACCTGCGCGCCGGCGAGACGGTGCTGGTGACGGGCGCCTCGGGCGGGGTCGGATCGGCAGCGGTCCAACTCGCCAGGCGGCGTGGCGGCCGTGTCATCGCGCTCGCAGCGCCGGAGAAGGCCGCCGAAGTAGGGGGCCTCGGTGCAGATCGTGTCCTGCCCCGTAACGTGGATCTCGTCGGCGCGCTCGATCCTCAGTCAGTGGATGTCGTCGTCGACGTGGTGGGTGGCGGGCGGTTCCCCGCTCTGCTCCAAGTCCTGCGACGCGGCGGTCGCTACGCGGTCGCCGGAGCTATCGCCGGAGCCATTGTCGCGCTCGACCTGCGCACCCTGTACCTCAAGGACATGCAGCTGCTCGGCTGCACCCTTCCGCAGCCCGGCGTCTTCACGGATCTGGTCGGCTACATCGAGCGTGGCGAGGTCCGGCCGGTCGTCGCGCGCACCTATCCCCTCGCAGCGATCGCCGACGCGCAGCGCGACTTCCTCACCAAGCGGCACACCGGCAAGATCGTTCTGCTGCTGGAGGCGTGATCAGGGCACGGGGGCGCCAGTGGGCCGGGCAGGGTAACGCGCACGGCTTGCTTCGAGGTTTGTCGGTTATGTCAGGATGAGCTCACACATCGTAAAGTCATAATAGAACATATCCACGACGCCGACGCGCACTGCGATGCGCGTCACATTTTGTGCGCCTGCGGCACCGACCGTTGTCACTGTTTGGCGACGGAGTGTTCCTGTAAAACGAAGGCCGGAGCGAATACTCCGCACAGTTAAGAATAGGAACGCTCTCATGACAACGAAAAGCTGGTCTCGGCGGTGGTTATTTGCAGGGTGTTTCGCGACTGTCTTGCTGACCGTGCTGGCACTGATGTCCCGAAACGACGCTCCTGCGCCGTCGCCGGTGACCGTGGTATCTCGGCCGCCAGCCCCGATGCCGGTCGCGGCTGCGCCATCGCGGGCGCGGGAGACACCGCCTTCCCGAGTCGAACCGGTGGGCGTGCGGCAGGATTACATCGTGCAGGCCGAGAGCGTCGAAATCGCGCGCAGCGCTGTCGTGCGCGTCGGCGGCGTCGTGACCGGCGATCTTTCCATTATCCGCGCAGTGGGCGCTGCACTGGATGACCGGCAGCTCGAAGCGCTGCGGGCCTCGGATGTCCCGCGTCTGCGCATTTTCGAAGACTCGCCGGTGCAAGCCAGCTCTAATCATCTGCCGGAAACCAACTACCCGTCGGAGGTTGCCGCCAGCAACCTGCATCTCGGTGGGGTGACCGGACGGGGTGTCACGGTCGCGGTGCTCGACTCCGGCGTGTGGAGCACTTTGGGCCCTCTGCAGACGACACCGTACCAGACCCCGCACGTGCTTGCGCAGTACGACGTGATTCAGGCGCGCCAGCAGCCGACTTACAGCCAGACGGCCGCACAGCAGAACTACAGCCAAAGCATCGACGACTTGTTCGGTCACGGCACCCACATCTCGTCGATCATCGCCAGCAGTGGTGTGGCCACGACCGGCAACTATCAGGGCGTCGCACCCGGCGGTAATCTGGTCTCGGTACGCGTGCTGGACAGCACCGGCGCCGGCCGGTACTTCGACGTCATCGCCGGTATCGGGTGGGTCGTCAAGGAAAAGTCACGCTACAACATTCGCGTGCTCAATCTGTCCCTGGGAGCGCCACCGCAGTCGCCTTACTGGGACGATCCGCTCGATCAGGCAGTGATGGCCGCCTGGAGCGCCGGAATAGTGGTCGTTGCCGCGGCCGGCAATCGGGGGCCGCAGCCGATGACCATCAACGCCCCCGGAAACGTCCCGTATGTCATCACCGTGGGTGCGGTCACGGACGCCTATCACCCGATGCAGCCGCTGCAGTACCAGCTCGCCAGCTTCTCATCCACCGGTCCCACGTACGAGGGCTTCGTGAAACCGGAGCTCGTGGGGATGGGCGGCCACATTCTCGCTTACGCGCCCAACAACGGCACACTGGCTCTGGAGTTCCCGCAGTGGGTCGGACCATACGATGACTTCACGATGTCGGGCACGTCGCAAGCCACTGCCGTGGTGAGCGGGGTAGTCGCGCTGATGCTGCAGGTGAGCCCGTATTTGACTCCGGATCAGGTCAAGTGCCGATTGATGTCCGGTGCCCATCCGGCCGTGAACCCCAAAGGGACGCTGGCTTATACGGTGTTCCAGCAGGGCTCGGGGCTGGTGAACGCGCATGATGCCGTCTACGGCTCTGCCACGAATTGCGCCAATCAGGGACTGAACCTCGGGGATGGTCTCCTCTGGAACGGGTCGTACACCTCGGGAAGCGGCTACACCTGGAGCAACGGTTACACCTGGAGTAACGGCTACACCTGGAGTAACGGCTATACGTGGAGCAACGGGTATACCTGGAGCAACGGCTACACCTGGAGCACCGGCGACACGGTCACCGGTACCGACATCAGCCGCCAGCCATAACCATAAGGACGAAGTTCGGGCGTGCGGGGAATCCGTACGTAATTTCGCCGCAGGGTCGCTCGCGGGGGTACGGCCGCCCCTGGGGCCCAGGGCGGGTCCAAAAACACTCCCCGTCAAAATAGGGGCCGGCGGACGCGCCGCGGCCAGGAAACAGCGCTCCCTGGAAATCGGTTCCCGATATTACGTCAGATGGGCCTGCGACACACTGCACGAGCCCTCGCTCTCGCATCTCCAGATGTGATGTAGGTCCTGGCTTGTGGGCGTCCGGTGTGACGCCGCGCAACGGAGGCGCTGCAACTGCGCCGTATCGTGTCTGCATGTCGGGTCCGTCGTCATGATGGAGAATCGGATGAAAAAACACTTCGCCCTCGCTCTCCTACCGTTGTTTATCGCATCCGCACTCGCGGATGTGGCGCCGTCGTCGCAGGACGCCCAGAAGCAGCCGCGGACGCTTGGTCAAAAAGCGGTGCTGCATATCTACTACTATGCGCCGACGACGCTGGAAATCACGTATGTGGATTCTTATCTGTTCAAGGATGAGAGCGCTTGCGAAAATGCAGTTTCGGCGGCCCTGAAAATCGCCATGCCCTACGCGGGCGAGGGTGATCTGGTAAGCGCGAAGTGCGTCGGCATGAATCCACCGGACGCGATAACTAAGCCCGACAAGAGGCGAGAGTCTCCGGAAAACACCACTTTGTAGTCATCCCGCGCTCTGCGTCGCATTGCAGGTTCGCACCCTACCGGCTTTTCTTCGATGTAGAGAGACGGGCGCGTTCTCCGTACGGTGCAACATAACGCGCGAGTTTGACTTCGTGCATGCATCTCGCGCACCTTCGCCTCATCGCTGGACGCCGTATGCAGGCAACGGGTCAAAGCTGGCGTCATACGGGTTGTCGGCCGAATAATCATGCTCACATTGCTGTTCTGCGAAGCGCGCATCTGGGCGGTAGTCTGGCGACGCAGACTCGCCTATTACTGGCTCGATGGCGAGAAGGACAACCTGGCGTTCCTCGCGATGCTCGGGCTGCCGATCCTTGGTGTGGCAGGCATCATCTATTTTGCCTACCTGGACGGAACGCGCATTGAGCCCGCCCGCATTCAGGCCGTGCAGCGGGAGGCGACACGTGCGGGTCGGCGCGCAAATGATCTGCAATGCCTCGCCGAGAACATCTATTTCGAGGCTCGCGGCGAGCCGCTCGAAGGCCAGTACGCGGTTGCCGAAGTCACCTTGAATCGGACATGGGCGCAGAACTTCCCGCACACGATCTGCGCCGTGGTCCACGAGAGTCGGTGGGATCCGAACCGCCGGCGTTTCGTTGCAGACTTCTCATGGACGCAGCTCGGCACGCTCTCCCCGCAGGACGGACCTGCCTGGAAACAGGCGAT
The DNA here is from genome assembly GCA_005878095.1 of Gammaproteobacteria bacterium. GTDB lineage: Bacteria > Pseudomonadota > Gammaproteobacteria > Steroidobacterales > Steroidobacteraceae > 13-2-20CM-66-19. The sequence continues at coordinate 38,237 of VBNH01000088.1, forward strand.
GGCTGTGGCGAGCGCGGCGTACGATGACCTGCATACGCCGGTTGTGCCGGGTGCATTGTTCTATCACGCGACCAGCGTCCGGCCCGGATGGTCGAGGAACAGAAGAGCCGTCGGGACGATCGGCAATCACATTTTCTACCGATGAGAGTCGCGCCCAGCGCGCAGCTCCGGCGGGACCGCATGAGCAAGCGCTTGGTGGCGTGCATCGGGGCCTTCCAAGCACCGCCTTCGCGGATGAACGTGTCGGTAAATACAATCTTCGCCACCAACGCATGTCCTTCGTACGTTCCGTCGTGGACGGACGTTCCGGTCACGATGGCTGCGGCCCCGTAGACGTAGGCCTTCATATTCGACAGCGCTAGCTTGCGGAGCTTCAGGGCGCTATCCCCATCCCGCTTGGCGCCCCGGCGGGGGTCGCTGCACCTACTATCCTCGGCGTCGGATCAGGCGCACTTGTCATGCCTCCGGCGCCGATTCGCCTCGGCTTCGAGGCGAGCCAGCTCATCCTCGGCCGTGCGGAGCCTCCCCCGCGATCGCCGGTGAGGAGCGCGGCACGCCCTGGGTGATCGCATAGCCCAGGTCGGCGATCTCCTCGCCGCCGAGGTTCAGCCCACAATGACCTCGCTGATCTGAATCACCGGCGTGAGGTCCGTGTAGTTCGCGATGTCGCCCATGATCTCCTTGGCGTGGGGACCGAAGCCACCTTGAAAGGCCTCCACGGAATCGCAGAAAATATGGCACATGCCAACGTAGGGCGCCGGCGCTCCCGGAGCACCACCTGCCAACCCCTTGTCAACCGTGTAGTACTTACAGCTCTCGCCCATCCGAGTCTTGACCAGAGGCATGTGCTTGTCACGGTAGTACTCGTGGTTGAATCGAGCTCCCGGCGTGTTTGGGTACATCACACTGACTTTGATCATTTCTCATCTCCCGGCGGTAGTGCTGCTCAGCAGGAAGAGTGAATCGTGCATCACAGCCCCATTTCTAGCAAACGCACTATTCGGACACACGTCGTCGGCAAACAGACGGTTAAGCATCGCTTGGAGCGGGCCGTGACAGGTAGGTGGCGCGGGGCCGCGAGCGCGCTTCACTATGTTGCGCTCGCGTCGCGCAGGACGCGCGTCCGGGTGCCGCCGTTCAACCTCATTCGTTAAGCGCCAATCGCACGTGACAGGCACCAGAGTCAATGAAATCGATTTGCTGCGGTTTTTCGCAGCACTCGCGGTCGTCTTTTTTCACTACTCGTTCAGGGGGTATGCCGCGGATGCTATGTCTGTCATGCCGTACCCACTTCTGGCCTCGGTATCCAAGTATGGGGGCCTTGGAGTTGAACTGTTTTTCATGATCAGCGGATTTGTCATCCTAATGACTGCCGCCAGCGGAAATCTACGACGCTTTATTATCTCCCGAATTGTTCGCCTTTACCCGGCCTTCTGGGCATGTTGCACGATTACCTTTGCAGTGACTATCGCCATTGGAGAGCCCCGCTACTCTGCATCTGTTGGGCAATATCTAGTCAACATGACGATGCTGAGCGGTTTTGTCGGCGTACCCTCAATCGACGACGTATACTGGTCGCTGTTTGTAGAGCTGAAGTTCTACGCATTGGTTGCCATAGTATTGCTTATCGGAAGAATTCAGCAGGCGCAAACGTTTATTGTCCTTTGGCTGGTTGCCTCAATTGCTCTTGAACTCCACCCCATCGGCAAACTGCGCTACTTACTGCTAACCGATTACTCGGCATTTTTTATTGCCGGGGCGGCATATTTCTTAATTTGGTCAAAGGGAGTATCGCTAACCAAAACTGCGATAGTGACAGTTTCATGGGGCCTAGCAGTGTTCCAATCCATCAAAGGACTGAAAGATTTTGAAACTCATTACAACACCAGTATGAGCAGCTACGTGGTTGCTGGAATCGTCACCGCTTTCTTTGCTGTAATGACGTTGGTTTCTTTAAGGCGTACAGGTTGGGTTGGCCGGAGGCGCTGGTTGCTGGCTGGCGTGCTTACTTACCCCCTATATCTACTGCATCACAATATTGGCTTCATGATTTTTAACCGCGCATATCCAAGAGTCAACGCGCACTTGCTCTTTTGGGGCACTATTATTGTGGCCCTGCTATCCGCGTATATCGTGCACATTGGCGTTGAGAGGCCGTTCTCATCACTAATGAAAGACGCCTTAGAAAAGCTTGCAGACCGCATACACCGCCTAACACTGCGCTCGAGCGGACGCGCTGAAGCGCGGCGCTGAACTTAAAGGTTAGAAGCCGCTGTGGAACGCGGCCGTCTCGCGCGACGCGGCTATCTTTGTAGCCGCCACGGCCGAGCGGACCGTCCGCTATCGAACCGGCGCTACGCTGTGCCGTGACGCGAGGGATTTGGTGCTGTCAACACATCTCGAATGAGCGGCGCAGACAATCGGGCCGCCTCAACAGACGGGTGCGAGTAAACAACCGTAGTTTCTGAGATAAATCGCCCGTGCGCGCGGTGTACGGCCCGCAGTTCGAGTAGATCGTCGGTCTTGATGGGCACAACGCATGGTGGCGCGGGTGGCCGCCTCGGCAATGGCCGCGGCATCGGTAAAGTCGTTTTGCGGGACACGACTCCATCGCGACTCGGCAAGGCGGCAGCGCCCACTGCGTCAGTTGCGATCGCCCCGCGTGGTAGCGGGGCCGTGCTTCGATAATTGTCTGCTCGCCCTACCGCGTAGCAGCGCCGTGACGGAAAGCGCCTAATTTCAGTGCTGCAGCGCGAAGCCTGGCGAAAGGTAAAGATTGAGCGTGAGACAATGGTGAAGTCCCAGCTTCGGAATCAGCACCAACGGACCGCCCGCGCTGCAGTGTCCTTTCGCGGCGGGTCGCGGGCGACCATGCTTGGTTCCGAAAAAAGGGGGCGGGTTAATACCCATTGCATGCCATGGGGGCAAGGCGTACACGGCATGCGAATCGAAAAACAGGCAGGTCCGGCTGGGTCTGCGGGCGAGGACTGTATCACTCCTTTGGAGTGAGGTGTTTCTTGGTCGCCGAAGTACAGCTAATTCCAGAATCTCACCGGCCATTGTCGCGACGTGTCCGGCAAACTTTCTTGGAGTTCATTAAGAACGTAAGTAGGAGTGCGCGTATGAACCGTCTGTCTTGTTACATGATGCGCATGCTGCCGGTGATTTCGCTGGCGCTTGCGGCAATTGCGCACGGCGAAAACCCTTCCGAAGGTCGTGAGCAGCAGAGGTTCGAGCTCGTTGAGACGACGATCGCCGACATCCAGCAGGCGTATCGCTCCGAACTTCTGACGCCAGAGCAGCTGGTCAAGATGTATCAGGCGCGCATCGCGGCATTCGACCGAGCGGGGCCGCACCTGAATGGCTACATGTACGTCAATCCGAACGCAGCCCATGCGGCGCGCGAGTTGATGCGCAAGTCCGACAACGACGGCGACGGTCACGAGTCGTTGCCGTTGTACGGCGTGCCGGTCATCCTGAAGGACAACATTGCCACGGCTGGTATGCCGACGACAGCGGGCTCCGTAGCCCTCGGCGAATCCATTCCCTCGAAAGACGCGTTCATCGTGACGAAACTGAAGGGCGCCGGCGCAATCATCCTCGGCAAGGGGACGCTGACCGAGTTCGCGAACTTCTTCGCGCTCGCAAACCCGAGCGGCTACAGCTCTCAGCTCCGGTTCCAGCTGTTTGAAGAGGGCGGCGACATCGCCCGCGTCGGCTATGGGTTCAACCCGTTCGATCCGCGCCCCGACCCGCGCCCGGATGTAATCAATGACGGCATCCGGTTGACCCGAAGGGACGACGGGCGTCCGGCGCTCGATACCGGTGGATCGAGCTCTGGGCCCGGCATCGCCGTCAGCGCCAATCTTGCGGCGGTCGGCGTCGGTACGGAGACCTCCGGCTCGATCCTTAGCCCGTCGAGTGCGAACCTGCTGGTCGGCATCAAACCTACCGTCGGGCTCGTCAGCCGGACGGGGATCGTGCCGATCACCGCCGACCAGGACACCGCGGGTCCGATAGCGCGCACCGTGACCGACGCGGCAAAGCTGCTGAGCGTTCTGGCCGGGTACGACCCGGCCGATCCCGCGACGATCGCGTGCCTGACGCCGGGCAGGTGCCTCAAAGACTACACGCCGTTCCTCAACAAGCACGCTCTGAAAGGCGCCCGGATCGCGGTACCCCACCTGCGGTACTGGACCAACGCCTCGGGCCAGACCGTGATCAGCGCCGAGATTCAGAAGGTGATGAACGATGCTATTGCGGTGCTGCGGGCTCAGGGCGCGATCGTCGATGACCCGGCGGACATACCGGACGCGCAGGAGCTGAACAACGTCGGCACATGCGTGGTTAGCCCCCCGTTCCCGGCCACCTGCTCGACAGTGCTGGCGTATGGCTTCAAGCGCGACTTGAACGCATACCTAGCGGATTTTGGTCCGGGGATCGCCGCGGATGGTAAGACCGTGGTCAGTAGCCTCGCCGACGTCATCGCGTTCAACAACGCGTTCGTCGCCGGAGGCGAACAGGTCGGGCTGAAGTACGGGCAGGATATCCTCTTGGCCGCCCAGGCCCTGGATACTCGCGCAGGCAGCAGCGACACCGCTCGGTATCACGCAGACCGAACGAGGGATCTCGACCTCGCGCGGACGAAGGGTCTCGATGTGATGTACCAATCGTACGATGCGGTCCTGTTCCCTGCGAACCGCGGGGCTGCTATCGCGGCGCGCGCCGGTTATCCGAGCATCGTGGTTCCCGGTGGTTTCATTGCAAATCCCGCGGTGCCGCCGCCGCCGTTGACCCCGCCGACACCATTCCCGGCAGGCTTCAACGCCGAACCCGCCCCGTACGGCGTAACCTTCTCGGGACCGCCGTTCAGCGAGTCGAGGCTGATCGGCTACGCGTACGCGTTCGAGCAGGCGACTCGCGTTCGCGAGCCGCCGACCAGCGCGCCGTCGCTACCCAGCGACGTCGTTGAGTAGCGGGCCGCCTGCTCACGTCGCAGGCTCGGGAAGCCTAGCGCCCGCTCGATTGCCTGGAAGCGCTGCCCATTG
>VBNH01000010.1 GCA_005878095.1 Gammaproteobacteria bacterium
TTCCATCGAGCGTGACTTTACGGACCCGCCGCGCGTGCCGGCGTGCGCGCGCTCACAATCGGGGATACTACGTAGCGGCTTGCAGGAGCCCGGGGGCGTGCGTAGGCTTGGCTGCGAACCGCATCACCACGCGGATGTGACAAAACAAGGTCGTCATGCAGCGCATCGTCGTCCTGAACCCCAAGGGTGGGTCCGGCAAGACGACCATCGCTATCAATCTGGCGAGCTATCTGGCGTCTCGCAGGCACACGCCGGTCCTCATGGATTTCGACCCCCAGGGTTCGACGCTGCGCTGGGTCAGGAAGCGCCGGCCCGCACAGGCGCCGATTCACGTCATCGCCGCCTTTGAGAAGGACACGCGAACCACACGCGCGTTCCAGTTACGAGTGCCGGATGCGGCCACGCACGTCATCGTGGACACGCCCGCGGCGCTGGACCCCAACCAGCTGCCCGAAATGACGCGGCATGCCGACAAGATCCTCGTACCGGTCCTGCCCTCGGACATCGACATCCACGCCTGCTCGCGCTGTATACGCGATCTGCTGCTGGTGGCCAAGATCCCTCGCGAGGAAAACCGCATCGGCGTCATCGCCAACCGCATCCGCCGCAATACGCTCACCTACCAGGCGCTGATCCGCTTCCTGCACACCCTGGGGATTCCGATCGTCGCGACCATCCGGGACTCCCAGAACTACGTGCGCGGCGCCGAGCTTGGCATGGGCGTGCACGAGATGAAGAGCTATGTGGCGCAGGAAGACGTCGCGCAATGGGTACCGCTGGTGGAATGGCTCGGACGGCCCGCCGGTGCGGCACCGACCCCACCGGGGGCCTCATCGCAGGATGCCGGGCGGGCGGTCGGGGACGGGGAACCGGTCGAGGGCGGGGGTGGCTCGCAGGCGGTGCGGACGGCGTCCGAGGCGCTCGTCAGCGCCTGAGGGGGATCAAGGGTGGCGGGCGCGACTCGCGCTGCGGGCGCGGATCGTGGTTGTCCCTCGGAACGGCTATTTCTTGGGTTTGGCGGCGGCGTTTGCGGCGGCGTCGGTCGCCTGCCAGGAATCGCGCACCTGATCGGCCCAGCTCTTGTAGTTCGACCAGGTGTACAGGTTGCGGGTGATGGCAGCCTGGCGCGCACGCGCGCGCTGCATGCGATCCAGCCAGTTAGCATACGCGTCCGTCCCGGCCGCGGGGGCCGCCGGGTCGCGGTGCGTCCCGGTCGCGTCGTCTCGCCCCCTGTCGCTCGAGCTCATGTAAAGCTCCTGATTGATTTGTCTCGCAGCGTACGGCGTTGGCTGTGCGCGCCGCAGGAACTGGTTCACAAGCACATCGCCCGCCACATACGCTGGGACACAGCTCTCGTGCCGCCGGCTATAGAGTGTGCGGCGCGCAGAGCGTTATGTAACCGCGCGCGTGCCGGCGAGGTTGGCGCGCTGCCCGCGTCTCACGCGACCAGCCGATAGACCGGACGGTAGGTGCTGCCGGGCAGGCGCATGCGCCGCTGCGCGACGAAGGCCGCCAGCAGCTCATCGAGCAGGAGCATGATCGCGGGATCGCCGGCCAGCTCGTACGGACCCTCGCGCTCGATCGCCTGGATCCCGTACTCCTTGACGTTGCCGGTGACGATCCCCGAGAACGCGCGCCGCAGGTTGGCGGCGAGCTCATGGGCGGGTTGCTCGCGCTTCAGCTCGAGCGAGCGCATCGCCGCGTGCGTGACCTCGAAGGGCTGCTGGAACTGCGGCTGAATCGACAGCAGCCAGTTGAAGTTGTACGAGTCGCTGTGCTGGCGGCGGAACTCGCGTACCGCCTCCATGCCGCGTACCAGGCGCCGGGCCACTTCCGGCGGGTCATCGATGATGGTGGTGAGCCGCCGCAGCGCCTCGCTCCCTAAGGTGCTGGAGATGAAGCGGGTGATCTGCTCGAAATACTCGGCCGCATCACGCGGCCCGGTCAGCACGACGGGAAACGGCTGCTCGCGGTTGGCGGGATCCAGCAGGATTCCCGTCAGGTACAGGATCTCTTCCGCGGTACCGGCCCCGCCGGGGAACACCACGATGCCGTGCGCTAGGCGCACGAACGCCTCGAGGCGCTTTTCGATGTCCGGCATGATCGCCAGCTGGCTGACGATGGGGTTGGGCGGCTCGGCGGCGATGATCCCCGGCTCGGTGACGCCGATGTAGCGCCCGTGCTCGATGCGCTGCTTGGCGTGCCCGATGGTCGCGCCCTTCATCGGGCCCTTCATGGCGCCCGGACCGCAGCCGGTGCACACGTCGAGCCCGCGCAGACCGAGCTCGTAGCCGACGTTCTTGGTGTACTGGTATTCCTGCGCGTCGATCGAGTGTCCGCCCCAGCACACCACCAGGTTCGGCCGCGCCTTGTAGTCCAGCAGCCGCGCGTTGCGCAGCACATGGAACACGGCGTTGGTGATCGAGGCGGAGTCCGTCAGATCGAAGCGGCCGCTGGCGAGGATCTCGTTGGAGATGAACACCACGTCGCGCAGCACCGCGAACAGGTGTTCCTTGATGCCGCGGATCATCTCGCCGTCGACGAAGGCGGCCGCCGGGGCGTTCTGCACCTCGAGCTTCACCCCCCAGGGGTGACGCACGATGCGGATGTCGAAGTCGCGGTAACGGTCGAAGATCTCCTTGGCGTTGTCGGTGGGTGCACCGCTGTTGAGCACCGCCAGCGCGCAGCGGCGGAACAGCGGATACAGGCCCCCCTGTCCGGTGTCCAGGAGCTTGTCGATTTCGCTCTGCGAGAGGTTCTCGAGACTGCCACGCGGACCGACGCGGGCGTCGACGAATGCTGAAAAGTCGCTGCTCACTGCTTAAGGAAAGATGTCGATCGGCACGTCGTCGGGCGTGAGCATCCAGATCTCCACCATGTCGGCGTTCGACACGGCGATACAGCCATCGGTCCAATCGTGGTTGCGGTAGTAGTCCGGGTCGTGCTTCAGCTGGTTCGGCAGACCGTGGATCATGATCGAGCCGCCGCTGTCCCAGTGCCGTGCGTGCGCGCGTTTCAGGTCCTCCTGGTTCGGGTACGAGACCTTGATCGAGAGAAAGTAGTCGCTGCGCGGGTTGCGGCGCTCGAGGCGGTAGCTCCCCTCGGGCGTACGGAAGTCTCCGGAGCGCTCTTTCTGTCCCACCGGGCTCAAACCGAGCGCGACGTGGTACGAGCGCACGACGTTGCCACCCTGCATCAGCAGCAGCCGCCGCTCGGCCTTACGCACCAGGACGCGGTCCACCACCGGCAGGGTCTCGGCTGGACGCAGCATGACCGGCCGGGCCTCCGGCAGCGCGTCCGAGTGCGCCGCGCCCGCCATCAAGGCGAGCACCAGGATCGGCACCAAGGTCTTGAAAGTCATCATGTTCCGCTTCGACATGCGCACCAGTTCGGGTGATTATAGGCACACGCCCATCTGCCGGCATGTGCGCCCGTCACAGCGCCTCAGGCCCCGTCCTCCGGGGCCTCGGAGGCGATCAGCCCCCGCTCCCCACTTCCTCCACACGTGGCATCACGATCTGGGTGCCCGCGCGCAGGTCGGCGAGATCCACATCCGGGTTGTACTGCTGCACCAGCCACATGGGCATCTGCGCCGTACGCTGGGTGAGGGTCCACACAGAGTCACCGGGCCGCGCAATGTAGACCTCGGTGCCCACGATCCGGTGCGCGGCGAAATAGGCTGCCTGCAGCTGCCGGTGATACTCGCGACGGTTCGCTTCGAAAGCCTCGCGCGACACTTTCCTGAAATCCAGCTTGATGCGCTGGCCGATCAGCACCGGGCGGTGAAACTTGAAGCGATTGAGCTCGCGCACGTGCTGCGTGCTCACGCCGAGCCAGTCGGCGTAATGCCCCAGGGTCTCGTCCCCGGCCACCCGGATCGTGTCGTCGTGCGCGACGCTGTAGTCATTCGGATCGGGGTTCTGCTCGGCCTCCGCCGCCGGACCGAGCGCCGGGCTGAGCGCCTCCGCCTGTGCCGCCGACACCGGTTGCGGGCTGGTCGCGGCGGTGCGCGACTTCGCGGCCGCGGCGGCGACGGCCGCGTCCTCGGCGCTCTCGCGCTGCGCCACAGCGGCCGGCACCGCGCCGCCGGGAGAGGGGCGCGCGAGCGCCACGCGCGGGGTGGCCGCAGTCAGCGCGGGGGCTGCGGGAGCAGGCGCCGCGGGCGAGGTGGCCGCAGTCGGCGCGGGGGCTGCGGCAGCGGGCGGCGCGGCCGCGGCGACCGTGACCGGCGGCGTCTCGGGCACGGTGATGGTGCGGCCGGCGTGCAGCTGCGCACCGGTGCGCAGGTGGTTCAGCCGTGCGAGCGTGTCTGCCGACACGCCGTAGCGCACGGCCACGCTGGTGAGCGTGTCGCCGCGTTGCACCCGGTAGCGCGGTGGGCTGCTCTGGCCGGCGAACATCTCGGCGGGACTCAGACGCTGCGCGAGCAGCTCGCGGGTCCAGGTCGAGCCGTTGAGAGGCAGCCGCAGGTGGTAAGCCCTGGGCACGCGCTGCTGGCCGTCCCACACCGAGCGCAGCAGCGCCGGGTTCAGCGCGCGCAGCTTGTCGGCGTCGATTCTCAGCGCGCGCTCGAGCGTCGTCATGGGCACGTAGGCCGGCACCTGCACCTCCTGGAACCGGGCCTCGCTCTGCCTCTGCAGCGCACCGAAGTACTTCTCGGGATTGCGATCGATGTCGAGCGCGGCGAGGAACGAGACGTAGAAATTGCGCGACGCGAAGCCGAACGTGCGGCTGTTGTAGCTGCGCACGATCCTGGCGATGTCGTCGGTGCCGAGCGTCTCCTTGGCGCGGCGCACGCCGGCGGTGCCGTGGTTGTACGCCGTCAGCGCCAGCGGCCAGGTGCCGAGCACCCGATAGTTGTAGGCCAGCAGCTGCGCCGCCGCCTCGGTGGAGCGGAACGGGTCGAGGCGATCGTCCACCGCGCTGTCGATGCGCATGTAACGCCGTCCCGTCGAGCGCATGAACTGCCACAGGCCAGCGGCGCCGACCTTCGAGTACGCGGCCGGGTTGAACGACGACTCCACGTGCGGCAGAACCGCCAGCTCCGCCGGCAGCCCCAGGTTCGCCAGCGTCTCGGCGATGTGCGTCTCCCAGGCGCCGGAGCGGATCAGGCCCGCGCGGAAACGGTCCGCCTGGCCCAGCTGGAAGCGGATATCGTCGATCGCCGAGCGCAGGCGCGCCGGTGTGCCCTCGGCGCCCCACAGCTCCTTGATCCGTTGATCATCGGCGGACAGCGGGGCGTCTGCGGCATCCGCGACGCGGCGCAGCGCCCCGCCGTAACGCTCGCGCGCCTGGTCCACCTGGCGCTCGCGTTCCGCCGGCGTGGTGTTGGGAGCGAAGTGCAGCGTGTCGTAGATCACGCTGAGGTTGTACTGGTCGTGCAGGAACCCCGCGTTGGTGTCGATCTGTGTGTAGACGCGGATCCAGAACTGCACGTCGCGCTCCAGCTGCGGCGGGCGCGGCATCGGGTTGTCCTGCGCCAGGGCCGGCGCGAACACGAGCCAGCTCAGGGCCGCGAAAACCCACCGCCTGGTGAGCGGCCATCGGATCGAGCCGCGCGAGCCCCCGGGGCTCCCTGTCGAGTTCATTTACACTCCTGTAAACGCGAGATTCTCATGCGAGTTCAAGGGCTTGTGGCACATCCGCCCCCTTCCGCGCGCCCGCGCGCACCCTTGAATGCGTCGGGTATTTTGACACTGCCGGGCGTCGTGCGCCGATTCGGGGTCTCAAGACGCGCGCCACCGCTGGACGATCAAGCGCGGGCGGTCCTCACAACGAGCACCGCGTCACAGTTGCGAGAGCCCCGGGCGACAACATGTCGAACCGCAGCGGCAAGCGGCAGCGTTGGCATGAGTGTTGCTAATCCTCATAACAGCAACGGCAACCCCTGCCGGGACGGAAGCAAGACCACGGGATTTACCAACAAGAAAGCGCAGATCCGGAATGCAGCCTGGAAGGCTCGTCGGATACTGTGCCTTGGACCGGATAATAATAACGAACACAGACTCCTCCACACACAAGCAAGCGACCGACCCCGCGAAAGCGGGGTTTTTTTTGGTTGGGCGACCGGGGTTTCTGTGATCGGGCGCACAAAAAAGCCGAGGCAGCCGGCCGGCTGCCTCGTGAGATCGCGTGGGTCTGTCAGTTGAGGTTGGTCGTTCAAAAGGCCTGAGGGCTCATCCGCATTTCGAGTCGCCGCAGTTCAGGCAGGTCATGCAGCCGTCCATCATGACGACCGCGGCGGTGCTGCACCGCCCACACAGCTGCGCGCCCTCCGGGAAGTGCGACTTGGCAAAGGCATCGGCCTGCCGGGCACGCGCCTGGAACTCCGCGCGCTTCTCGTCGACCAGCTTCTGCTGGTGCGGATCGAGCTGGGTCTTGCGGATGAGACCGATGGTCTGCAGGTGCTTCTCGATGACATAGCCGAGCTCGGCGATGATCGAGGGCATGAACTTCCCGCCGGGCTGCCAGTAACCGCCGCGCGGGTCGAACACCGCCTTCAGCTCTTCCACCAGGAAGGTGACGTCGCCGCCCTTGCGGAACACCGCCGAGATGATGCGCGTGAGCGCCACGATCCACTGGAAGTGATCGAGGTTCTTGGAGTTGATGAAGACCTCGAAGGGGCGGCGCTGCTCGTACTCGGTGCCCTCGTTCAGCACGATGTCGTTGATGGTCACGTACATGGCGTGATCCGAGATCGGCGTCTTGATCTTGTAGGTGGAGCCGATGAGGACCTCCGGGCGCTCGAGCCGCTCGTGCATCCGGATGACCTTGGCGGTGTGGCCGTTCTTGTCGCGCACCAGTTCCGGCTCGCCGGGCTGGGGTGCCCGGGCCTCCGCCGCGGCCCTGGCCTCCGAGGCTGCCCTGGCGGCCGCCGCCCGCGCCTCGGACGCCTTGTCCGCCGCCTTGTCCTGCGGCTTGTCCTCCGGCTTCTGCACCTGGTACTTGATGATTTTGCGGTCGATCTTGATGGTCATGGTCAGTTCCTGGGAATTGCGTTCAGCTCATCGAGCCTTACATGCGCCCGTAGTACCCGTCCTTGATCGCATCGAACAGGTTGGCCGCGGTGTGCAGCTCGCCGTCGTAATCGATCTCCTCATCGCCGCGTGCCTCCACGACCGTGCCGTCCTCGAGCGTGAACTTATAGAGCGTGTTTTTGAGGTCCTGTTCCTTCACCAGCACGCCCTGGAACGCTTCCGGGTTGAAGCGGAAGGTGGTGCAGCC
>VBNH01000034.1 GCA_005878095.1 Gammaproteobacteria bacterium
GGATTATTGGGGACGAGTCCTGCAGCGCGTGCCGCGCGGCCGCGGCTGCGCCGTGGCGGAGGTGGATCTGGCGCAGCAGACGGGTGTGCGCGAGAGCTTTCCGGCGCTGCTGCACCGCGTCCTGGCGGATGGAAACGCACGTCCGTGAGTGGGGCGCCCATGGGTGATTCCCCGGTCGGCGACCCGCTGCAGCTTGCCCGCGACCTCATCCTGCGGCCGAGCGGCCTGGATGACGGGCGCCTCGACCGGGTGTTCGGGGAGGTGCTCGCGCACTCGGTGGATTTCGCCGACCTGTACTTCCAGCTCGCGCGCCAGGAGTCCTGGTCGCTCGAGGACGGCATGGTCAAGGACGGCAGCGCCAGCATTGAGCAGGGGGTTGGCGTGCGGGCGCTCGCCGGCGAGAAGACCGGATTCGCCTACTCGGACGAGATCGTGCTGCCGGCGCTGGAGGAGGCCTCGCGTGCCGCGCGCGCCATCGCGTTGCATGGCGGCGAGCGGCGCGTCAGCCCGTGGCGGACGCAGACCGGGCATCGGCTGTATCTGCCGGCGGACCCCGCGGCCGCGCTCGCCACGCCGGAGAAGATCGCCTGGCTCGAACGTGTCGATCGCGAGGCGCGGCGCATCGATCCGCGCGTCGTGCACGTCACCGCCAGCGTGGTCGCCGTGCACGAAGTGGTGCTCATCGCCACCAGCGACGGGGAGCTGGCCGCGGACGTGCGCCCGCTGGTGCGTTTCAACGTCTCGGTGCTGGTGGAACAGGGCGGCCGGCGCGAACAGGGCTACGCCGGCGCCGGCGGCCGCTATTCGCTCGCCGAGCTCGTGGCAGGCGAGCGGCCGCTCGCACTGGCGCGCGCAGCGGTGCGCCAGGCGCTCGTCAATCTCGAGGCGCGGCCGGCACCTGCCGGCACCATGACGGTGGTGCTGGGTCCGGGCTGGCCGGGAATCCTGCTGCACGAGGCGATCGGGCATGGGCTCGAAGGCGACTTCAACCGCAAGGGCACCTCCGCGTTCGCCGGCCGCATCGGCGAGCAGGTGGCGGCGCCGGAGTGCACGGTGGTCGATGACGGCACGCTCACCGCGCGCCGCGGCTCACTCAACATCGACGACGAGGGCACGCCGACCCAGTGCACCATCCTGATCGAGAACGGCGTGCTGCGCGGCTACATGCAGGACCGGTTGAACGCCCGGCTGATGGGCGCGCAGCCGACCGGCAACGGCCGGCGCGAGTCCTTCGCGCACATGACGCTGCCGCGCATGACCAACACCTACATGCGGCCTGGTCCGCATGCACCCGAGGAAATCATCCGCTCGGTGCAGCGCGGCATTTACGCGGTCAATTTCGGCGGCGGGCAGGTGGATATCACCTCCGGCAAGTTCGTGTTCTCGGCGAGCGAGGCGTATGCGATCGAGAACGGCCGCGTGGGCGCGCCCCTCAAGGGCGCGACCCTGATCGGCAACGGTCCGGACGTGCTGACGCGCGTCTCGATGGTCGGCAACGACCTGAAGCTCGACGACGGTGTTGGAACCTGCGGCAAGGACGGACAGAGTGTGCCGGTCGGCGTCGGTCAGCCGACGCTGAGGATCGAAGGACTCACGGTCGGCGGCACCGCTTGAGGGCGTAGGGACTGTCGCCACGCGGAGTCACGTACCCGGTACGCACTTACCGCGACATAATCGCATCCATGACGAAGCTGTGATTTTCCACACACCCGTTCCGGTCGCGAGTCCGTAACGTGCATCGGGCGAGCGCAACCCACGTACCACGTAAAGGATGTCCGATGTACGCCGACGACGCCACATTCGAGTCCCCCAAGCTCAACCTGCCCGCGGAGCTGCTGGCAGAAGTCAGCCGACGCGCCGCCGTGCCTCAGGGGGACTTTCGCGTCGACGGCTGGAAACCCTCCCTGCTCGAGCGGCTCGTGAAGCTCTTCGGCCTCGGCTGACCCGAGTGCCATCGCGGCGGTTCCAACTTCAGGGCCGCTCGCGATACGATGGGTGGCATGCCACAGCGCAGCCACCGGTTCTCTCGTCCCGTTTACGAGAGTCTGCCGTGGTTTTACATAACCTGTGGTGTCGCGGCGCTCATCGCCAGCTACCTGGTCGCGTCGCGCGGCGGGTTGAGTCTGCTCATCGGCCTGCTCGGTCTGGTGACCCTGGTCGGCGGGATCGTCGTGCTGCTGCGGCGGCGCGATTACCGCCAGCTGCGTTCTCAGTATGCGAACCCGGATTCGCTCGGCGAAAAGAAGCCGCCCTGACGGCTACTTGAAGGGCGCCGCCTCCTCCACTGTCGGCACCTGGCCGGCCTTCGGCGCCGGCTGCACCGTGCGCTGCGCGGACGGGTTCGCCGGCGCTTCGCCCTCGGCGTCGAGGTGCGGCACGGTTTCGCTGAACGTGCCACGGCCACGCGCCGCGCGCTCATCCACGTAAATCAACTCGTGCTTGCCGATCAGCACGACGTCGCCGTCGTTGAGGTGATGACGGCGGACGCGGTTGGATTTCACGTAAGTGCCGTTGGTGCTGTTGAGGTCCTCGATCACGCAGGAAGGCGCTGTGGTGATCACCTGGCAGTGATGACGGCTGATGAAGCGGCTGTCGATCTGCACGTCGTTGTCGGGAGTGCGCCCGATGATGAC
>VBNH01000089.1 GCA_005878095.1 Gammaproteobacteria bacterium
TGTTGAACGAACGGAAGCCGTAGTAGCTTTCGTTGAATCCCGGGCGGCGACGCTTCAGCGTCTGCTTGACCATCGAGCCCCAGATCCTGTCCTCGGCGCCGCGCTCGGCGAGCAGGGCGTCGATGGTGGCGAGCACGAGGTCGAACGCCTCCTGCTTCTTGTCCTCCTCCTTCGGCTCCCCGTCCCTGGCTTGCGCTGCAGCCGGCGCGGCGGCCGCATCGGCGGCCGGCGCGGGGGCTGCCTCGGCGGCGGGCGGCCTCTTGCGCGGGCTGCGGCGGCCCTTGAGTTGCTCGCGCACGAGGTCGTCGTAGTAGATGAACTCATCGCAGCTGGCGATCAGCAGGTCGGAGGTCGAATTCTTCACCCCCACGCCGATCACCCCTTTGTCGTTTTCGCGCAGCTTGCTCACCAGCGGGGAGAAATCGGAGTCGCCGCTGATGATCACGAAGGTGTCGACGTGCGTCTTGGTGTAGCAAAGATCGAGGGCGTCGACGACCATGCGGATATCGGCGGAGTTCTTGCCCGACTGCTTCACGTGCGGGATCTCGATGAGCTCGAAGCCGGCCTGGTGCATGCCGGCCTTGAACTCCTTGTAGCGATCCCAGTCGCAGTAGGCCTTCTTGACCACGATGGAGCCCTTGAGTAGCAGCCGCTCGAGCACCCGGTTGATGTCGAACTGGGCATAGCGGGCGTCGCGCACGCCGAGGGCGATGTTCTCGAAATCGCAGAACAGCGCGAGGTTGGTGGTCTCGTCGGCGGTGGACATGGCGGATCCTATTTTGCCAGGACTTGGCTCGGAGGGCGGGCGTTTTCCGCCTGCAGCCGTCCCCGGCGAGCACCTCGCGGTACACTGCCAACCAGGGAGGGTGTGCCGTGCCGAATAGAGCCAGGATTTCCCGCCGCGCCGCCGAGGGCGCGGTGCGCACGCTGTTGCGCTGGGCGGGCGAGGATCCGCGCCGCGAGGGCCTGCGCGACACCCCGCACCGGGTCGTGGATGCCTACCGCGACTGGTTTTCCGGCTACCAGATCGACCCGGCCGCCTACCTGCGGCGCACCTTCGAGCAGGTCGGCGGCTACGACGAGATGATCGTGCTGCGCGACATCAGCTTCGAGTCGCATTGCGAGCACCACATGGCGCCCATCATCGGACGGGTGCATATCGGCTACCTGCCCGCCACCAAGGTGGTCGGCATCAGCAAGCTCGCGCGCGTGGTCGACGGCTATGCGCGGCGCCTGCAGGTGCAGGAGAAGCTCACCTCGCAGATCGCCGACTGCATCACCGAGGTGCTCAAGCCGCGCGGCGTGGGTGTGGTCGTGGATGCCGTGCATCAGTGCATGACCACACGCGGGGTGCACAAGCGCAACGTGTCGATGGTCACCAGCCGCATGACCGGCACCTTCCGCAGCGATGCCCGCACCCGGGCCGAGTTCCTGCGCTTCATCGACATTGCCGGCGCCAGGCAGCTGTAGCCGCGCGGTTCGGCTCCCGCGGGCGCACGGTGAGCACGAGCGCCTTCAGGCGGTGGCGGTGTTCTCGCTGCGCGCGGCGCGCTTGCGATCCTGCTCCTTCAGAAAGCGCTTGCGGATGCGGATGGAGGTGGGCGTCACCTCGACCAGCTCGTCATCGGCGATGAACTCGACCGCGTACTCCAGCGTCAGCTCGATGGGCGGCGTGAGCAGGATCGCATCGTCCTTGCCGGCGGCGCGGATGTTGGTGAGCTTCTTGGTCTTGATCGGGTTCACCACCAGATCGTTGTCGCGGCTGTGGATCCCGACGATCATGCCCTCGTAGAGCTTCTCGCCGGGAGCGACGAACAGCCGGCCGCGCTCCTGCAGGTTGAACAGCGCGTAGGCGACCGCCTCGCCGTGCTCGTTGCTCACCAGCACGCCATTGTGGCGATCGGGAATCTCGCCCTTCACCGTCGCAAAACCGTCGAAGATGTGACTCATGAGGCCGGTGCCGCGGGTGAGCGTCAGGAACTCGCCCTGGAACCCGATCAGGCCGCGCGCCGGCACGCGGTACTCGAGGCGCGCGCGCCCCTGGCCGAGGCTCATGTCGGTCAGGTCCGCGCGGCGCTCGCCGAGCGCCTCCATCACCGCGCCCTGGTGCGCCTCCTCGATATCCACGGTGAGGGCTTCGTAGGGCTCGTGCACCTCGCCGTTCACGAGCCGGGTCAGCACCTGCGGGCGCGACACGGCGAGCTCATAGCCCTCGCGGCGCATGTTCTCGATGAGGATGGTCAGGTGCAGCTCGCCGCGGCCGGAGACCCGCAGTACGTCCGGCTCGTCGGTGTCTTCCACGCGCAGCGCCACGTTACTCTGCAGCTCGCGGTACAGCCGCTCGCGCAACTGCCGGCTGGTGACGAACTTGCCCTCGCGCCCGGCGAGCGGCGAGGTGTTGACCTGGAAGTTCATCGCCAGCGTCGGCTCATCCACGCTGATGGGCGGCAGCCCGAGCGGATGCTGCGGGTCGCAGACCGTCATGCCGATGTTGACGGATTCGATGCCGGTGACGGCGACAATGTCGCCGGCGCTCGCTTGCGGCACCGGGTTGCGCTCGAGGCCGGTGAAGGCGAGCACCTGGCCGATCCTGGCGAGCCCGCGGTCGGAATCGCCAAAGCGCAGCGCCACGGTCTCGCCGGGGCGCACCACGCCGCGGCGAATGCGGCCGATGCCGATGCGCCCGACGTAGGAGTTGTAGTCGAGGGTCGAGATCTGCAGCTGCAGCGGCAGGTCGGCCTGCGCCGCCGGCGGCGGCACGTGGGTGAGGATCGCCTCGAACAGCGCCGACATGTCCGGGCGGCGCTCGGTGTAGTCGGTGCTCGCCCAGCCCTGCAGGGCCGAGGCGTAGATGACCGGGAAGTCGAGCTGCGCGTCGCTGGCGCCGAGTTTGTCGAACAGGTCGAAGGTCTGGTCGACGACCCACGCCGGGCGGCTCCCGGGCCGGTCGATCTTGTTGACCACCACGATGGCCTTCAGGCCCTGGGCGAGCGCCTTGCGCGTCACGAAGCGTGTCTGCGGCATCGGTCCCTCGACCGCATCGACCAGCAGCAACACGCCGTCCACCATGGACAGCACCCGCTCGACTTCCCCGCCGAAGTCGGCGTGGCCGGGGGTATCGACGATGTTGATGCGCGTGCCGCCATACTCGATGGCGCAGTTCTTGGCGAGGATGGTGATGCCGCGCTCGCGCTCGATGTCGTTGGAATCCATGATGCGCTCGCCGAGCTGCTCGTGGGCGGCAAAGGTGCCCGACTGCTTCAGCAGGCAGTCGACCAGCGTGGTCTTGCCGTGGTCGACGTGCGCGATGATGGCGATGTTGCGGATCGGGCGATTCATGGCTGGCTGGCCCGCGAGCGCCGGCAGGCTTGGGCCCGCGGGCGAGCGGTGTCTGAAAAGGGTGCGCAGGGTAGCAGATTCGCCCGCCGGCCGCCTCGTTTTGCGCCCCGCCGGCCGGGCGCCGGCCGGGTCAGGCCCTCGGTGAGCCGATGCGCAGCGCCACGGTGGCGAGGCGCACCTCGATGAAGAAGGCGATGAAGGCTGCGCTCAGGCACAGCATGGCGGCGACGAACAGCAGCGCGATCAGCAGCGCGAGCTCCGAACCCAGGAACGCGTTGGCAAACAGCGTCACGACCACCAGCGCCACCAGCAGTGCCGCGAGCGCGCACAACGAGATCGCCACGTTGATGTAGCGCGCGCGCCGCGCCAGTACCGCAAGATCCGCGTGCAGGTGCTGCGCACCACCCGGGTGACCCGCGAGCCGCTGCTCGAGTGTGTGCGCCCGGTCGACGATGCGGGCCAGGCGGTTGGTGAGCACGCCGAGCGTGGCGGCGACGCCGCTCAGCAGAAACACCGGGGCAACCGCCGACTGGATCAGACGCGCGATATCCATGGGCTGTGACACTCCGAAACCAAAACGGCCGCGCCGGGTGAGGCGGGCGACGCTGCGAGTGGGGCGGCAAGCGGCGGATATTGCGGCTGCGGTTCGTGCTGTTGTACGATCGTTCAACAACGTACCCTCGGCACCGCGTACTCCCATGAAGCCCAGCCATCTGCAGTCAGTCGAACCCGCCGCGCCCGCCGACACGGACGGCGTGAGTCTACCCGCCTGGATTTACCGGGATACGGAATTCTTCGAGCGCGAGCAGCAGGCGATCTTCCGCAACAGCTGGCAGCTGGTGTGCCACCTGAGCGACGTGCCACGCCCGGGGGACTTCCATACCTTCGAGTTCTACGGCGAATCGGTGCTGGTGCTGCGCGCCGAGGACGGCGCGGTGCGGGCATTTCACAATGTCTGCCGGCACCGCGCCGCGCGCCTGCTCGACGGGCCGCGCGGCCACTGCGCGGGCCGCATCACCTGCCCGTACCACGCCTGGACCTATGCCCTGGACGGACGCCTGGTCGGTGTGCCGCAGCGCGACAGCTTCACCGGGCTCGATCGGGCGCGGCACGGGCTCGTGCCGCTCGAGCACGAGGTGTTCATGGGCTTCATTTTCGTGCGCTTCGCGCCGGGACTGCCGAGCGTGCGCGAGATGGCGGCGCCGTACGCGCACGAGCTCGCGCCCTACCGTCTGGAGGAGCTGGTGCCGCTCGGGCGGGTCACGCTGCGCCCGCGGGCGGTGAACTGGAAGAACGTCGCGGACAACTATTCCGACGGCCTGCACATCAACGTGGCGCACCCGGGGCTGACGCGCCTGTTCGGCCAGGGTTACGGCATCGAGGCGCGCCCCTGGATCGACAAGATGTGGGGCACGCTGCGCGATACGCCTTCCGCCAACTGGTCCGAGCGGCTCTATCAGCGGCTGCTGCCGGCGCTGCCGCGTCTGCCGCCCGAACGGCAGCGGCTGTGGACCTACTTCAAGCTCTGGCCGAACCTCGCCTTCGACATCTACCCCGACCAGATCGACTTCATGCAGTTCCTGCCGGTATCGCCCACCGAGACCCTGATTCGCGAGATCGCCTACGTGCACCCGGACGCGCGCCGCGAGATGCGCGCCGCGCGCTATCTGAACTGGCGCATCAACCGGCGCGTCAGTCTCGAGGACAAGGCGCTGATCGAGCGGGTACAGGCGGGCATGGCCTCGAGCAGCTACACCTGCGGACCCTTGAGCGAAGGGGAGGTATGCCTGCGCAGTTTCGCGCGGCGCATGCGCGAGCTGATTCCGGAAAGCGTCCTGCCGCGGGCTCCGGCGCGCGGGTGGAGCCGTGGGTGAGGCGGCGCGGCGCGGCGACGGGAGTTGCGATGCGCTGATCATCGGTGGCGGGCACAACGGGCTGGTGTGCGCCGCCTACCTGGCGGGCGCGGGGCTCAAGGTCACCGTGCTCGAGCGGCGCGCGCTGGTCGGCGGCGCCGCGGTCACCGAGGAGTTCTACCCGGGGTTCCGCAACTCGGTCGCCGCTTATACGGTGTCGCTCCTGAACCCGAAGGTCATCCGCGAGCTCGATCTCGCCGGCCACGGCCTGCGCATCGTCGAGCGGCGCTGCGCCAACTTCCTGCCGACCGCGGACGGCCGCTATCTGCTTACCGGCGAGGGCCGCACGCAGGCGGAGGTGGCGCGCTTCTCGGCGCGCGATGCGGCCCGCCTGCCCGAATACGCCGAGCGGCTCGAGGCCATCGCGCAGGTGCTGCGGGAGCTGGCGCTGACCACGCCGCCTAACGTGCTCGAAGGCAGCTGGCGCGCGGCGCTGCCGGAGCTGGTGCGCGCGGCACGCGTCGGCGCCCGCCTGCGGCGGCTCGACATGAGCTCGCGGCGCGAGCTGCTGGCGCTGTTCGCGATGTCCGCCGGCGACTATCTCGATAACTGGTTCGAGAGCGACCCGCTCAAGGCGGTGTACGGCTTCGACGGCATCGTCGGCAACTACGCGAGCCCCTATACGCCGGGCTCCGCCTACGTGCTGCTGCATCACGTGTTCGGCGAGGTGAACGGCAAGCGCGGGGTGTGGGGTCATGCCATCGGCGGCATGGGCGCCATCACCCAGGCAATGGCGCGGGCCGCGACGGCGCGCGGCGCGCTGATCCGTGTGTCGACCGCGGTGCGCGAGGTCCTGGTCGAGGGCAATCGCGCGGTCGGCGTGCTGACCGAGTCGGGCGAGAGCCTGCGCGCGGCGGCCGTGATCTCCAATCTCAACCCGAAGCTCCTGTATCTGGACATGTTCGCACCTGAGGCCCTGCCGCCGGAGTTCCGCGAGCACATCAGTCACTGGCGCTGCGGCTCCGGGACCTTCCGCATGAACGTGGCGCTCGCCGAGCTGCCGGACTTCAGCTGTCTGCCCGGAAGAACGCCCGCGGACCATCACACCGCGGGCATCATCCTCGCGCCGACGCTCGCCTACATGGAGCGGGCCTACTTCGATGCGCGTACCCACGGCTGGTCACGGGCGCCGATCATCGAGCTGGTGATCCCCTCGACGCTCGACGACACGCTCGCGCCCCCGGGTAAGCACGTGGCGAGCCTGTTCTGCCAGCACGTGGCGCCGCAGCTGCCCGCCGGCGAGTCCTGGGACGCGCACCGCGAGGCGGTCGCGGATCTGATGATCGACACGGTCAACGCCTACGCCCCCAACTTCAAGGCCGCCGTGCTCGGCCGTCAGATCATGAGTCCGCTCGATCTGGAGCGCACTTTCGGCCTCATCGGCGGCGATATCTCGCACGGCACCCTGAGCCTCGATCAGCTGTTCTGCGCGCGCCCGATGCTCGGCTATGGCAACTACCGCGGACCACTGCCGGGGCTTTACATGTGCGGCGCCGGCACGCATCCGGGCGGGGGCGTGACGGGCGCTGCGGGTCACAACGCGGCGCGCGAGATCCTGAGCGATTTTCGCCGCGGGCGGCTGCGGCGGGTGGCGTGAGCGGCCGCGGCTCGCCGCCGCGCACGCGCGCCGGGCGGGCGCGCCAGCCGCGTTTCGTGCGCCAGCTGCCGCAGCAGCGCCGCCAGGCGCTGATCGACGCCACCATCGAGTCTCTCAAGCGTTACGGACACGACGGCCTGTCGATCCGCACCATCAGCGCCCAGGCCGGCGTGTCGGTGGGTCTCATCAATCATCACTTCCCCAACAAGAACCAACTCATCGCGGCGGCCTACCGGCACTTCAACAGCGAGCTGGTCGGCGGCCTGCAGGCGGCGGTGGCGCGTGCCGCGGACTCGCCCTGGGCACGGATGCGCGCCTTCCTCGAGGCGTCCTTCTGCCCGCCGAATCTCGACCAGGACGCGCTGGCGGTGTGGGTGGTGTTCTGGGGGCTGTACCGCCACTCGCGCCTCATCCAGCGGGTGCAGCGTGACACCTACCGCGGCTATGTGCGGCTGTTGCGCGGGATGCTCGCCGAGCTGCTGGCGCAGGCGCGCCCGCCGCACCGCCGCCCGCGACGCGGCGCGCGCGCGGCGCGACCCGACCTGCGCCTCGCCGCCATCGGGCTCACCGCGCTCCTCGATGGCCTGTGGCTCGAATGGTGTCTGCAGCCCAGCGCCTTTCGGCCGGCCGAGGCGGTGGCGCTGTGCGAGGCGTGGGTGGAGGCTCTGTGCCGGGGATAGCTGACATGACGGTGCCGCCACGGGACGCCGGCCTGGTGCGGGCGGTCGGGCCGATCGCGCTCGCTGCCGGCGTCGTCAACAGTGTGGTGGCATCAGGCATCTTCGTGGTCCCGGCCGCCATGGCCGCGGCGGTGGGCACTTACGCGCCACTGGCGGTGATCGCCTGCGCGGTCGCCATGGGCGCAATTGTCATTTGTTTCGCCGCCGGCGGGCGCCGCATCGCCACGAGCGGTGGACCCTACGGGTATATCCACAGCGCCTTTGGCCCGCTGGCCGGATGCGCCGCGGGCACCATGCTGTGGGTCAGCAATGTACTGGCGTGCGGGGCTATTGCCGCTGCGCTGGGCGATGTCATCGCGAGTCTCGGGCCGCATGCGCTGGCGGCGACCGTGCGGGTGGTCATTGCGCTCGGAACTCTGGCGCTGGTTGCGGCGGTGAACATCGGCGGGGTGGTGTGGGGTGCGCGCTTCGTCGCTATCGCAACGCCGGTGAAGCTCATCCCGCTGTTGGTCTTTGTGGCGGTCGGCATCGCGAGTTACGCCGGGGGCAGCCACGCGCCGGCAGCGGCGCCCTCGATGCAGGGATTCGGGCGCGCGATGATCCTGGGCTTCTTTGCCTTCACGGGCTTCGAGATTTCCCTGATCGCGAGTGGCGAGGTAGCGCAGCCCCGGCGCGCCATTCCGCTCGCCCTCGGGCTGGCGCTGGGGTTCGTGACGCTGCTGTACGTGGCGGTCCAGGTGGTGACGCAGGCGATGCTCGGAGCTGCGCTGGCCACCTCAGCGGCGCCCCTCGCGGATGCCATGGCAAAGGTTCATCCGGCGTTGCAGGCGCTGCTGCTGGCAGGGGCGTCGCTCTCGATGTTTGCCTTTCTGGGGAGTGACGTTCTGGGCACACCACGCATGCTGTTCGCTCTGGCGCGCGATGGCGTGCTGCCCGGCGTGCTCGGTCGCGTGCATCCGCGCACTCATGCCCCGTACGTTGCCATCATCTGTTATACGGGCATCGCCGCGCTGCTCGCGGTGAGCGGGACGTTCGCAGAGCTGGTGGTCATGTCGACACTCACGGTCGCAGTGATCTACCTCGGCAGCTGTGCCGCGGTGTGGGTGTTGGTGCGGCGCGGCGCCGCGGCCGCCACTGAGGCGCGAACGTCCCCGTGGTTGCGGGTCGCGGCGATCACGGGGATTGCCAGCATGATCGTGGTGATGGCACTCGCGAGCTGGACCGAGCTCGGCGGCCTGGCGGTGCTGCTGGCCCTGAGTGGCCTGGTGTACGCATTGCGCTGGCTGCGTTTGAAGCCCGTGCCCGCCGCCCACTAGCACCCCGACCCTGTTTGCGGCGCTTGTAGCGGCCGATAATCGCCCCCACATCGCACTGCTCCTGATGTCCACACCGGTTCATCCTGCCCACCACGCCGGCACGGCGAGCGGCGGCCGCGAGGCCACGACGCTGCGCGGTTTCTTCGGCGTATTCCGTTACAGCCGGCGCGCGCTCGAGCTGGTGTGGAGCACCAACCGGGCGCTGACGCTGGCGCTCGCCCTGCTGACCCTCATCGCCGGCATCCTGCCCGCCTCGGTCGCCTACGTCGGCGCCCTCATCGTCGATGCGGTCGTGGCCGCGATCCGCGCCGGCGGCGGCGTGGCGAGCCGCGTGGCGCAGCTGGTGGTTCTGGAAGGAACGCTGGTGGCGGCGATCGCGGCGGCGCAACGCGGGCTGTCGCTGTGCCAGTCACTGCTGCGCGCGCAGCTCGGTCAGCGGGTCAACGTGATGATCCTCGAGAAGGCGCTCACGCTCGAGCTGCAGCACTTCGAGGACTCGGAATTCTACGATAAGCTCACGCGCGCGCGCCGCGAGGCATCCACCCGCCCGCTGAGTCTGGTCACCCGCACCTTCGGACTGGTGCAGAACGGGATCTCGCTGGTGAGCTACGGGGTGCTGCTGGCGCGCTTCTCGCCGTGGGCGGTCGCGGTATTGCTGCTGGCGGGCCTGCCGGCATTCGTCGCGGAAGCCAAGTTCTCCGGCGATGCCTTTCGCCTCTTCCGCTGGCGCTCGCCCGAGACGCGCATGCAGATCTACCTCGAGACCGTGATCGCCCGCGAGGATCACGCCAAGGAGGTCAAGCTCTACGGCCTGGGTCCGCGGCTGCTCGAGCGCTACCGCGACATCTTCCGGCGGCTGTACCGGGAGGATCGGGCGCTTACCATGCGGCGCGATGCCTGGGGCTTTGGCCTGGGACTGATCGCCACCGCCGCGCTCTACGGCGCCTACGCCTGGATCGCGGTCACCGCCGTGCGCCGGGTCATCACACTCGGCCAGATGACCATGTACGTCGCGCTGTTTCGCCAGGGGCAGGCGGCCGTGTCCGCCATGCTGGCGGCGGTCGGCGGCATGTACGAGGACAACCTGTACCTGTCGACGCTCTACGAGTACCTGGAAACCAACGTGCCGGCGCCGGCCGGCACCGCGGTGCACGGTCCCCATCCGGAAGATGGCGTGCGCTTCGAGGACGTGAGCTTCACCTACCCGGGAGCCGAGGAGGCGGCCCTCGAGCACGTCACGCTGCACCTCACCCCCGGCGCCAGTCTCGCCCTGGTGGGCGAGAACGGCTCGGGGAAAACCACCCTGATCAAGTTGCTGACACGCCTGTACGCACCCACCTCAGGAAGGATCCTGCTCGACGGGCAGGACCTCGCGGAATGGGACGAGAGCGCGCTGCGCGAGAGGATCGGCGTCATCTTCCAGGACTTTGCCCGTTATCAGATGCTGGTCGGTGAGAACGTCGGCGCCGGCGATGAGCGTTTCTTCGAGGACGAGGCGCGCTGGCGCGCGGCGGCGGTGAAGGGCCGGGCGAGCGAGTTCATCGAAACCCTGCCCGCGGGCTACCGCACGCAGCTCGGCAAGTGGTTCCGCGACGGGCGCGAGCTCTCCGGTGGCCAGTGGCAGAAGATCGCCCTGTCGCGCGCCTTCATGCGCATCCGGGCCGACATCCTGGTGCTGGACGAGCCGACCGCGGCCATGGACGCACAGGCGGAGTCCGAGGTATTCGAGCATTTCCGCCAGCTGGCGCGCGAGCGCATCACCATCCTCATCTCGCACCGCTTCTCGACCGTGCGCATGGCCGATCAGATCGCGGTGCTCAATCGCGGCCGCATCATCGAGCACGGCAGCCACGAGGAGCTGATGAAACTGAACGGGCGCTACGCGCAGCTGTTCACCCTGCAGGCGCGCGGCTACCGCTGAAGAAAGCGCCGCGGCGTGGACGCCGCGGCGCAGCAGGCCCGTTACTGACCCGCCCTGGCTTTGCTCGACTGCGCCTCGAGGCGCAGGTCCGCCTTCATGCGCCGGTAATCGACCCTGCGGATCTCCTCGATCGGGCAGCGCCACCGACCGGTGGTCACGGAATCGGTGGTCACGGAATCGAAGCGTGAATAGACCGCTCCGCCGGTGGAGGTCAGTCCGATGCGGGTCGCGAACTGCAGGTTATCGCACGGTGGCCCCACCTTGAGGAGGTAGGCGTCGCTGACTCCGGTGAACACGACCAACTCGTCGCGGCCGATCGGCTGCCAGCCGTCGTAGCGCCCGAGCCACGTAAAGTGATCGATCGGCTCGCCGGAGTAGGCGCCGAAGCGATCGCGCTCTTCCTGCTGGCTCTCGTGCAGGGGGATGCCGCTCGCACAGCCGGCAAGCAGGGCGAGCGCCGCGGATACTCCCGCAAGTCCCAAGTGCTTGTGCAACATGCTGTCCTCCGACCCGCACCCCGCGCGCAAGTTCCGTTGGATTTCCCTGTTCCCCGTGTTCCCCGACCGTCAACGGGCGGCGGCGTGCGGCGTTGCGCGGTTGGGGTCCGCGCCCGGCGCATCGCAGCCGCAGGTGAGCAGTGCCACCGGGAACTCGGCCAGTGCCTGCGCGGCCAACAAGCCCACGCTCTCGCCCTGGCGCACCGGCGAGAGCTGCGCGCCGTCGAGGACGTTGCGGAACGATGCCCGCGAGCGCTCCTCGCGCGGCAGCTCGATGAGGGTCTCGCCCCACACGGCCTCCCCGAGGGGCAGTGCGCCCTCGTCACCGAGCAGGCGCCGGTACAGGCGCGGCGCAACGACCACCAGTGACTGCTGCCGCAAGCGGCGCGCGAAGGCGCACAGGTGCTGCGCCCGCACTCCCCGCACGCGCAGGCGCCGGTAGTCGCCGTCGCGAAACAGTTGCGGGTGCGCGCGCCGCAGCTGCAGGGTCTTCCAGGTGAGCAGCAGCTTAGCTCGCCCGTCCTCCATGCGCTCGGCGAGCGCACGCGGCGCGGTGCCGGGGTCGCCGTGCTGCAGCTCGGCCAACAGGGCGCGGCGGCGGCGGTAATCAACCGCGCGCCGATTGTCGGGATCGACCAGCGAGAAATCCCAGAGCTCGTTCCCCTGGTAGATGTCGGGCACCCCGGGTGCGGTCAGCTTGCACAGCGTCTGCGACAGGGCATTCAGCAGGCCGAAGCGCGCGACGGGCCGCTGGAACTCGACAAAGTCGCCGAGAAACAGGTTGTTGTCACGCGGCTCCAGCGCGCTGCGCACGAACTGCAGCAGCGCTTCCTCGTACGCCGCGTCACTCTCGGTCCAGCTGGTGCGCAGCTTCGCCTCGCGCGCCGCCTTGATCATGTAGGCCTCGAGGCGCTCGCGATAGGCGGCGGCGCCCGCCGCGTCCGGCTCGGTCAGCGGCCAGGTGCCCACCAGGGTCTGATAGAAGTGGTATTCATCGTTCCGCGAGGGTGCCTGCCGTCCTTCCAGGGCGCGCTTGCGCGAGCGGTTGATGCGGCTCCAGCGCCGCACGGCGTCGCGCCACGGCGTGGCCATTTCCGAGAGCACGTTGAGCCGCGCGCGCACGTCCTCGGAGCGCTTGGTGTCGTGGGTGGAGGTGGCGAGCATCTCGTGCGGCCAATGGCGGACGCGGTACTCCGCGTCCGCGTGAAACGTGCGCACGCCGCCGCCGTAATTGCCGGGCTCGCCGCCGACTTCGTTGAGCGACAGCAGGCGGTTGAAGCGATACAGCGCGGTGTCCTCGATTCCCTTGCCGGTGATCGGCGCGGTGATCTGCTGGAACTTCATGGCGAAGGCACGTATGCGGCGCCGTAGTTCATCGGTCGGCGCCGGCAGCTCCAGCAGCAGCGCGGCGCGCACGAAATCGAACACCGACGCCTCGGTCGCGGCGTGGCGTCGCCGGGCGTTGGCGATCGCCCATTCGATGTAGCGCCGGTCGCTGTCGGCAACCGTTGCCGCGACGTAAGTGCGGTATACCGGGAAACAGGCGATGACTTCCGCGAGCGCGGTCCGCAGGCCGTTGTAAGTGAAGTCGCGCGTACGCCGGTCGGCGCGCGCGATCCGCGCCAGCTGGTTGGTGGCGACGTTCAGCTCCGAGGCGAGCGAGCGGCGCAGCACCAGCAGCTGGCACTCGTACGCCACCTGCCGCCACTCGAGCGGCTCGTCGATGAACGCGCGGTACACGCGGTCCATGCGCGCGCGGGTGGCGGAATCCACCAGCATGCGGTTGACGACGTTGGCGAAGTGGTAACCGGTCTCGCCGTGCACCGGCCAGTCCGACGGCAGGTGCTCGAACGAGGCGGTGATCTTCTCGACCAGCAGGTACAGCGCCCGCGCGCCGCGCCGGCCGGTGACCGCGGCGATGCGCTCCTGCAGGCGGCGAACGTACCCGGCCGGATCGTACAAGCCGTCCGCGTGATCGACACGCAGGCCGTCGATCATGCCGGCGCCGATCAGCTGCAGCACCAGGCGGTGGGTGACTTCGAAGACCGCTTCGTTGTCGACCCGCAACCCCGCCAGGTCGTTCACATCGAAGAAGCGCCGGTAGTTGATGTCTTCGGCCGCGACGCGCCAGTAGGCGAGGTGATAGGCCTGCAGCTCCAGCAGCTCGTGCAGCGCATCGAAGCTCGCCGGCTCCGCCGCCGTGCCGCCGAAGCTGCGCACCGCCGCCTCGATCGCGGCGGCGACCTCGGGGTTGCCGGCGGCGAGTGCCGCGAGGCGCTGCTTGTGGCGCTCCTTCTCGCGGCAGCGCTCGGCCACCTGTTCGGGCGCGAGCGCCTGGCGGTCGGGCAGCTCCGCCAGCGCGCGCCTGATGTTCTCGAGCTCGGTGTTGGCGACCAGCGCCGCCACCCGATCGAGGATCCGTGGGTAGGTGCGCGGATCGAGCGGCAGGCGATGCGACTGGTAAAACACGGCGAAGGAGCCCGAGTGCCCCTCGAAGCGCAGCTCGAGCTCGCCGCGCTCGAGCACCGTGCCGTAGGGATCGGCAAGCACCGGCACCAGCACCTTGTGGGCGCGGTCCGGATTGGACGGCGCCCAGTCGATGTCGAAGAACGCCGCATACCTGGATGCCTCGCCGTTCTCCAGCACGTCCATCCACCAGGCGTTGTCGGCGCCCAGGATGCCGACGTGATTCGGCACGATGTCGAGGATGTGACCCATGCCGTGCGCACGCAAGGCCGCCACGAACAGCTCGAAATCATCGCGCTCACCGATCTCCGGGTTGAAGGAGTTGTGGTCGACCACGTCGTAGCCGTGCGTGCTGCCCGAGCGGGCGCGGAAATACGGCGAGCAGTACAGGTGGCTGATTCCGAGCTGTGCCAGGTAGGGAACGATCGCCGTGGCGTCGCGGAACGTGAAGCCGGCGTTGAGCTGTACCCGGTAGGTGGCGCGCGGAATGACGAGCTCGGCTGCATCCGCCGCGTCGCGCCGCGCCGCGCCGTGCCGCTCAGCGCGATTCACGGCCGCTCTCCAGCAGCCACAGGACGCTCCAGGGCGCAAGGTGCCGGCGCGGCAGCGCGGCGCCAGCGTCCTGGGTGGCGAAGATCACGCGGCCCGCGGCGCTGCCCACGAGCGGCGCCGCTGTCGCGGTGAGATTGGCGCTCAGGCGCAGCACCTGCTCGCCCGCCGCCCACTCCACCGTGAAAGCCGCACCGCCGGCGCTGCGGATGCAGCTTCCCGCGCGCAGGCGCGCAACGAGCGGGGCGATCTCGCGGCGCCTGATCGCCAGCAACCGCCGGTGGTATTGCAGCGCCTGCGCGTGCCGCGGCTCCTCGAGGCGCCGCCAGTCGAGGCGCGCGGACGCGTAGGTGGTCGCCGCCGCCGGATCCGCACTGCCCGGGAACTCGCGGCTGCGGTGCGCACACACGCGCGCCGCCAGTTGCGGCTCGAAGTCGCAGAACCACGGGAAGGGCTCGGTGGCCGCCCACTCCTCGCCCATGAACAGCAGCGGTGGTGCCGGCGAGAGCAGCAGCACCGCGGCCGCGGCGCGCAGCGCCGCCTCATCGGGCACCAGAGCGGCGAGGCGCTCGCCGCGGGCTCGATTGCCGATCTGGTCGTGGTTCTGCAGGAAGTTGACGAAGGCGCTGGGCGGCAGGTGAGCGCTGCTCTCGCCACGCGGCCGACCCAGGTAGCGCGAGGGCTCACCCTGGTAGGCGAAGCCCTGCGCCAGGCTGCGGCACAGGAGCGCCTGCGGCTGCCGCGCATAGTCGGCGTAGTAACCGCCGGACTCCCCGCTCAGCAGGACGTGCAGGCAGTGGTGGGCGTCGTCGTTCCATTGCGCGTCGCAGGTCGCGGCGGCGCCCGCGGCGCCGAGAAAGCGCACGGCGTTGTCGAGGTTCTCGAGCGTGAGGTAGATCGTGCGGCTGCGGCCTTCGGCCGCACGCGCCGCGCGGGCGATCTGGTTGACGATGTGCGGTTCGCTCTCGTCGTGAACGGCGTGGATCGCATCCAGACGCAGGCCGTCGAAGTGGTATTCCTCGAGCCAGTAGAGCGCGTTGTGGATGAAGAACTCACGCACCGTCGCACTGTCCGGTCCGTCAAAGTTGACCGCGGCACCCCAGGGGGTGGCGTGCCGCTCGGTGAAGAATTGCGGCGCGTACCAGTGCAGGTAATTGCCCTCGGGGCCGAAGTGGTTGTAGACCACGTCGAGCAGCACCGCGAGGCCATGCCGATGCGCGGCCGCGATCAGGGCCTTCAGCTCCTGCGGCGTACCGTACGAGCCCTGCGGGGCGTACGGCAGCACGCCGTCGTAGCCCCAGCCGCGGGTGCCGGGAAAAGCCGCCACCGGCATGAGCTCGACGGCCGTGACACCGAGTTGCGCGAGGTGCTCGAGCCGTGCCGCCACCCCGGCAAAGGTACCCTCGGGACTGAAGGTTCCAACATGCAACTCGTAGATGACCGCCTCGGGCCAGGGCGGGGCGCGCCACAGCGCGTCATCCCAGGCGAAGGCGCACGGATCGATGACCTCGCTCGGCCCGTGCACGCCCTCAGGGTTGCAGCGCGAGGCCGGATCGGCGACCTCGCGCACGCCATCGAGTCGCAAGCGGTAGCGGCTGCCGGGGCGGGCCGCGCCGGTCTCGAGCTCGAACCAGCCGCCGGGGAGCGAGCGCATCGCCAGCGGCTGCGTGCCGCCGCTGTCATAGAGGATCACATCGACCTGCCGCGCCGCCGGCGCCCACAGGCGAAAGCGCACCTCGCCGGCGGCGGTGAGCTGCGCCCCGAACGGCATGTGGTGCTGGCGCCGGATCTGCGGCTGCATGGGCTGTCGACCTCAGCGCGCGAGGGCGGCGAGTCTGCGCAGCGGCACCTCGGCCCATTCCACGCGGTTCACCAGCTCATGACGCAGGTCGGCGAGGGCCGTGTCGAGCTCGAACAGGCGCAGCAGCGGTGCCATCTCCTCGAACGATGCGTACAGGCCGCTCGCGCACGCGCTCTCATCGTAGCTGGCGAGAAATACGCGGCGCGCCTGCTGCTCCCACTCCTCGAGCTGCGGCTCCCATTTGTCGCGCTCGGGCGCGGAGATCAGCGGGCACTGTTGTAATGCCATCTGGCGCGCATAGGCAAACGAGCGCAGCATGCTGGCGACGTCCGTCAGCGGGGAGTGTTTGCCTCGCCGCTCGGCGACGCTCCGATCGGGAGCGCCTTCGAAATCGGTGATGATGAAATCGTTGCGCTTCAGCAGCACCTGGCCGAGATGGTAGTCGCCGTGGCAGCGCGTCCTGACACCGCGCGGGGCGGTGTGGACGGCGGTGCCGATGCTGCGCAGCAGCGCGGCGCGCTGCTCGAGCACAGCAGCCGCGTGCGAAGCCGCTGCGCCTGGCAGGTCCGCGGCACGCTCGGCCAACATCTGCAGCGTGGCCGTGGCGGCTGCGCGCGTGGCGCGGTGCCAGGCGCTCAGATCCTCGGCGCTGATGGGCTCGGGCGCGAAGACCGGATCGGAGCTCCCCGCCGCCAGCGCGCCGTGCAGCTGCGCGGTGCGGGTGGCGAGGGTCTTCATGAGGGCGAGATGCAGCCCATGCGCATCTGCCGGCGGTGTCACGCGCGTCACGCGCTCCTCGAGGAAGCGCACCAGGTGATTGACGGTGTAATCCCAGCCATCACCCTGGTTGGTGACGAATGCCTGCAGCAGGGCGAGCGTGCAGGTGGCGCCATCGCCGCGCCGGTACTCGATGAAGCCCGCCAGGGGCGCGCAGTTGGGAAAGTGCGCGACCTCGGTGAGATAGCGGCCGATCTCCACGCCGGGATTGATGCCCGGCCGCAGTCTGCGGCAGATCTTCAGGAACAACTCCCCGACCCGGACGGTGGTGTTGCCGCCCTGTGCGCCCGGCGGGGCGACCACCGGATCGGCGGCCTGCATGCCGCGCAGTGCGGCAAACGCGCTGGTCGGCTGGCAGCGCAGCTCGCCATGCCGGGTCGGCCACACCTGCGATGCTGCGATGGCCTCGATCAGGCTGCGGCAGAAGTCCTCGTCGGCACCGGCGTCCGCCAGCACGCCGACCGCCGCCTGTTGGCGCACGCGCGCCAGGGCGGCGGGCTGGAGCTTGCGCCAGCGCGCCTCTTCGCCGTCCTCGAAGGCGATCGCCAGCGGCACGAAGTACTGACCCGACAGCGCGCCGCCGGCCACTTCGAAGATCGCGAGCAGCCAGCGATCGAGATCCCGCTGCGGCATGACGCAGTCCGCCAGCGTCACGCCGCTCAAGCGCGCAGCGCGCGCCGCCGCAGGTCCGGGAAGCGCCACGCCGGCGGGTGCGGCCCAGCGCTGGGCGGCGAGAAACCCGGACACGACGCGCCCCTCGAGCTGCGCACGCAGCGCGCTGGCGAGCGCCTGCCGCCACGGAGCCACGTGCTCGGGAAAGAAGCTGCTCCATCCCTGCACCAGCACCATCACCGGCAGATCCTCGCGCGCCAGGCGCTCCCCGTGCCACGGCGGCGCCTCGGCCTCGCGGCTGAGGCGAAACCAGTAGAACGCATAGCCGGGGAGCGTCAGCAGGTAAGGCAGATCGCCGATCGGCGGAAATGGCGCCCGCCCGAGCAGCTCGATCGGCACGGCGCCCTTGTGTTCCACGAGATCGAGCTCGACCGGCTGGGCGGAGCGCGACAGGTTCGCCACGCACAGGATGGTGTCATCGCGGTACTGGCGCAGGTACACCAGCACGTGGCGGTTGCCGGGGCGGATGAAGCGCAGCGTGCCGCGGCCGAAGGCCTGTGAGCCGCTGCGCACCTGCAGCAGGCGTTTCATCCAGTTGAGGAGCGAGGAGCGGTCGCGGATCTGCGCTTCGACGTTCACGGCCTGATAGCCGTACAGCGGATCCATGATCGGCGGCAGATACAGCTGCTGCGGGTCGGCGCGCGAGAACCCAGCGTTGCGATCCGGACTCCACTGCATCGGCGTGCGCAGGCCGTTACGATCACCCAGAAACACGTTGTCGCCCATGCCGATCTCGTCGCCGTAGTAGATGATCGGCGAGCCGGGCATCGACAGCAGCAGGCTGTTCATGAGCCTGATGCGCTCGAAGTCATTGTCCAGCAGCGGCGCGAGCCGCCGCCTGATCCCCAGGTTGAGGCGCGCGCGCGGATCGGCGGCGTACGACTGGTACATGTAGTCGCGCTCGCGGCTGGTGACCATCTCGAGGGTCAGCTCGTCGTGATTGCGCAGGAAGATCGCCCACTGACAGGTGTCGGGGATCTCGGGGGTCTGCTCCATGATCTCCACGATCGGGTGCCGATCCTCCTGCGCGATGGCCATGTACATGCGCGGCATCAGCGGGAAGTGATAGGCCATCTGGCACTCGTCCAGGCCGTCGCCGAAATAGTCGCGCACGTCCTCGGGCCACTGGTTGGCCTCCGCCAGCAGCATGCGATCCGGGTATTTGCCGGCGACCGCGCGGCGGATGATCTTGACGATCTCGTGGGTCTCGCGCAGGTTCTCGTTGCTGGTGCCGGGCCGCTCCACCAGGTACGGCACGGCATCCAGCCGCAAGCCGTCCACGCCGAGGCGCAGCCAGAAATCCATGATGCGCAGCATCGCCCGCAGCACGTGCGGGTTGTCGAAGTTCAGGTCCGGTTGGTGGCTGAAGAAGCGGTGCCAGTAGTAGGCCTGCGCCTGCGGGTCCCAGGCCCAGTTGGACGTCTCGGTGTCGCGGAAGATGACGCGGGTACCGGCATAACGCTCCGGCGTATCGCTCCAGACGTAGTAGTTGCGCTTGGCCGAGCCGGGCGCGGCGCGGCGCGCGGCCTGGAACCAGGGATGCGCGTCGGAGGTGTGATTGAGAACCAGTTCGGTGATGACCCGCAGGTTGCGCCGATGCGCCTCGCGCACGAAGGCGCGGAACTCGGCGCGCGTGCCGTAGGCGGGGTGGATGTTGCGGTAGTCGGCGATGTCGTAGCCATCATCGCGCCCGGGAGAGGGGTAGAACGGCAACAACCACACGGTGTTGACGCCCAGATCCTGGATGTACTCGAGCTTGCGCGTGAGACCGGCAAGATCTCCGCAGCCGTCATCGTTGCCGTCGAAGAATGCGCGCACATGCACTTCGTAGATGACGGCGTCCTTGAACCACAGCGGATCGCCGCCGGAGCGTTGTCTGCGCTGCGCCTTCATGCGCTCCTTCGGTCCCTCCTGGCGCCGCCTAATCCGGCGTCAGCACTACCACCGCGAGCGGCGGCAGCCGCACGTTCAGGGAGTAGTCGTAGCCATGGGCGCCGAGCGCCGCGGCCGCGAGCGCCCCGAGGTTGCCCTGGCCGCTGCCGCCGTAGTCGGCGGCGTCGCTGTTGAGGCGCTCGCGCCAGCGGCCCCCACGGGGCACGCCGATGCGGTATGTCGGGCGCGGCACCGGCGTGAAGTTGCACGCCACCAGCGCCAGCTCGCCGCCCGTGCCCTGGCGCAGGAACGAGATCACGCTCACGTCGGCGTCGTCGCAGTCGACCCAGCGGAAGCCGGCGTCGGAGAAGTCCAGCTGGTGCAGTGCCGGGGTGCTGCGATAGAGCTGGTTGAGATCACGGACCCAGCGCTGCACGCCGGCATGCAACGGGTACTGCAGCACGTGCCACTCGAGACTCTCGTCGTGCTGCCACTCGCGCCGCTGCCCGAATTCCCCGCCCATGAACAACAGCTTCTTGCCCGGGTGGGTCCACATGTAGCCGAACAGCAGGCGCAGGCTCGCGAACTGCTGCCACTCGTCGCCGGGCATCTTGCCGATGAGCGAGCCCTTGCCGTGCACCACCTCGTCGTGCGACAGCGGCAGCACGAAGTTCTCGCTGAAGGCGTACCAGATGCTGAAGGTGAGGCGGCTGTGGTGATACTTGCGGTGCACGGGATCCTGCTGGAAATACTTGAGGGTGTCGTGCATCCAGCCCATGTTCCACTTCAGACCGAAGCCGAGTCCCCCGAGATGGGTCGGGCGCGACACCATCGGCCAGGCGGTCGATTCCTCGGCGATGGTCTGGGTGTCGGGATGATCGCGGTAGGCGGCGAGATTGAGCTTCTTGAGGAACTCCACCGCATCGAGATTCTCGTGCCCGCCGAAGGCGTTGGGGATCCATTCGCCGGCGCGCCGCCCGTAGTCGAGATACAGCATCGAGGCCACGGCATCCACGCGCAGCGCGTCGATGTGGTAGATGTCGAGCCAGAACAGCGCGCTGCTGGCGAGGAAGTTGCGCACTTCGGCGCGGCCGTAGTTGAAAATGGAGCTGCTCCACTCCGGATGGAATCCCTGGCGCGGGTCGGCGTGCTCGTACAGGTACGTGCCATCGAAGCGCGCCAGTCCATGCTCGTCGGTGGGGAAGTGCGACGGCACCCAGTCGAGGATCACGCCGATGCCGCGCCCGTGCAGGTGGTCGACCAGGTACATGAAGTCCTGCGGGGTGCCGTAGCGACTGCTCGGGGCGAAGTAGCCGGTGACCTGGTAACCCCAGGAGCCGTAGAACGGATGCTCCATCACCGGCAGCAGCTCCACGTGCGTGAAGCCGAGTTCCGTCACGTACTCGCCGAGCGCGTGCGCCAACTCGCGGTAGTTGAGGAAGCGGTTGTGCTGCTCCGGCACGCGCCGCCAGGAGCCGGGGTGCAGCTCATAGATCGACCAGGGCGCGCCCAGTGCGTTGGCGTGCGCGCGGCGCCGCAGCCATTGCGCGTCCTGCCATTGATAGGCGAGATCCCACACCACCGAGGCGGTGCGTGGCGGCAGCTCGGTGCGGAACGCGTACGGGTCGGCCTTGTCGACCGCGAAGCCCGCCTGGCGCGAGGCGACGTGGTACTTGTAGAGCGTCCCCGGGCCCACACCGGCCACGACCCCTTCCCAGATTCCCGAAGAGTCCGGGCGCGCGGCAAGCGGATGGCGATGACGGTCCCAGCCGTTGAAGTCGCCGATGACCGTGACCGCGGCGGCGTTCGGCGCCCAGACGGCGAAGCGCGTGCCGTGAAGCGCGCCTTCCGTGGCGCGTATCACGTGGGCCCCGAGCTTCTCGTACGCCCGGACGTAAGTGCCCTCGCGGAAGTGGTAGATGTCCTGTTCCGTCAGCAGCACACGGGAAGTCTAGCAAGTCGCGTGCGGCGCTGCTGGCAGGTGGCCGCGAAGGGCCGAGTTGGGAGTTGTGGCGCGCAGCGGGTTTCCTCGCGGCGGACGCAGCTGACGTGCCCGCCACGCCGGCGCTGGCCTTCAGGTCGCGCGCCGCCGACCCGAGCTGCCGACGAACACCACCGCTTCGCCCGCCTCGCGGCGCGGCAGCTGCGCGGCCGCTTCCAGGGCGAGCCGCGCGCGCGCGCTGGCGGCCTGCGCCTCGGCTGCGGCGGCGTTCGCTTCGACCGGCTTGCCCAGCAGGAAACCCTGTACGCTGATCGGACCGCAACGCGACAGGAACTCCAGTTGCGCCGTTCTCTCCACACCCTCCGCCACCACCTGCAGACCCAGGCCATGACACAGGGCGACCACCGAGCGCACGATCGCCGCGGAGCGCGGGTTGCTGTCCACGGCGGCGGTCAGCAGCCGGTCGAGCTTCACGCGCGAGATGGGCAACTGCTCGAGCGAGGTGAGCGAGGAATAGCCGCTGCCGAAGTCATCGAGCGCGACCGCCACCCCCAGCGTACGCAGCTGGCGCAGCGAGTCGACCGTGGCGGCACCGGTCTGAAAGACCGTCTCGGTGATCTCCAGCTCGAGCGCGCTGGCCGGCAGTCCGGTGGCCGCCAGCGTGCGCGCCACGTGCTCCACGAAATCGCTCTCGAAGAACTGCGGCGCCGAGACGTTGACCGCCACGCTGGCGTGGTGCCAGCCTGCCGCGCGCCACGCGGCGGCGGTCGCAGCCGCAGTGTGCAATATCCAGTCGGTCAGTTCGTGAATGAGGCCGGTCTTCTCGGCGACCTGGATGAACTCGGCGGCGCTGGCGATGCGGCCGTCGGACTTGCGCCAGCGCAGCAGCGCCTCGACGCCGTTCGACTCGAAACTGTGCAGCGCCACCTGGGGCTGGTACATGAGCAGCAGGTCGCCGGCCTCGACCGCGCGGCGCAGCGACTGCTCGAGTCGAAAACGCTGCGCCGTGGCATCGTAGAGCGCCGGACTGTAGAGGGCGACGCGGTTGCGTCCCAGCTCCTTGGCGCGGAACAGCGCCACGTCCGCGGCGCGCAGCAGCCCTTCGGCATCCGCCGCGTGATCGGGGTACAGGCTCGCGCCCACGCTGGCGCTGGTGGTGAGCACGCGCCCGTCGACGATGAGCGGCTCCTGGAGCGTCGCGACGATCTGTGCCGCGCGGCTCTCGACCTCATCGTTGGATTGCACATCCTCGAGCAGCACCGTGAACTCGTCGCCTCCGAGGCGCGCCAGGAGCCCCTTGGCCCCGGTGGCGGCGTGCAGGCGCTCGGCGATATTCTGCAGCACCCGGTCGCCGAAGCTGTGACCGAGCGTGTCGTTGATCGACTTGAAGTTGTCCACGTCCACGAACAGCAGCGCCAGGCGCTGCCGGGTTCCGGCGCGCGCCAGCGCGCTCGCCAGGTGCGCCGCCAGCTTGCGGCGGTTGGGCAGCTGCGTCAGCGGATCGTGATGCGCGAGATGATGCAGCTGCTCGGTGCGCTCGGCGACGTGGCGCTCGAGCTCCGCCTGGTGGGCGCGCAGCTCCGCCTCCGCGTGCGCGATGCGGTCCGCCATGGTGTTGAAGGATTCGGCGAGCTCATCGATCTCGGCCGAGCCGCCGCGCGGGGCGCGTGCACCGCGGTCGCCGCCGGCGAGCCGCCGCGTGGCCGCGGTGAGGCGGCGCACCGGCACGCTGATGCTCACCGCCAGCATGAGCGACACCAGCAGCACCAACCCCAGCACCGCGGCGGCGGTGTTCCTGAGCGTATGCTCGGCCTCCTCGGCCGCGGTGGCGGCGTGCTGCGCCGCCTGCAGCAGGCCGAGGCGCGCGGGCATCTGCAGGTGCTGCTGCACGCCGAGCGTGAGGGCGGCGCTGTCCTCGCGCAGGCTGTGCCGTTGCGGTCCGCTCTGCGCGTCATCGCGCTCGATCTCGCGCCGCAGGCGCGCGGCCTGCGCAAAGTCCTGCCGCACCAGGCCGAGCCAGGCCCGGCCGGGGGAGCCCTCGAACTCCGCGGAGTGCGCGTTCAGCACCGCCGTGAAGTCACGCTCGCGCCGTGCGGTCACGGCGGGTGTGGCGATGATGCCGCGCACGGCGTTGATGGCCGCCGCGAGCTCGGCGAGCGAGCGCCGGGCCACCACCTGTGTGCCGTTGATGGCCAGTCCCGAGCCGCCGGCGGAGGTGACGCGCTGGAACACCTGGTTGAGGGCGGCCTGGCGCTCCGCGACCCACTGCGCACGTTGCGCGGCGCGGCTGGCGAGCTGGCGGGCGCCGGCGATGTGGCGGGTGAGCTGCAGGCGCAGGGCGGCGCCGCTCGCCGTGACCGGCGGTGGCGGCGAGCTGCCGAAGTAGTAGGCGACCGCCGCCTCGAGCGCATCCCCGGCCCCGGTCATGGCGCGGAGCTGGTCCGGGTTGTGCGCCTGCAGGTCCTCATCGACCGCGCGATCGTAGGCGAGGAGTTTTTCCAGCACGGCGTTGGCGCTGTTGGCGAGCGGCTCGTGCTCGTTCTGCATGCTGCGAACCGCCTCGAGCGCCGCACGCGTGGTGCGCGTGGCGAGCCCCTCCCCGAGCATCAGCACGGTCGTGACCGCGGCCAGGCCCAGGCCGAGGCGCCAGCCAATCCCCAGTCGCGGCACGCGCAAGCGCCAGCCGCGCGGTACGCGTGGCGCGGGCAGCGGGCGCGGCGCGCTCGGCCGGGCGGTCTCAGGAATCGGTTTGCGCATGCGACATAAACCGCGGCCGGCAGATGAGGACCCGTGTCACAGTCCGACTGCCGCATGATGCGCGCGCCGGTCAGCGCGCTTCCGTGGCCGGCATCGCATAAAGCACATGCACCGCGGCCCGCCGGGTGCGCGAGCGGGCCTGAGCGGGGCGGTTCGTGTCGGCCGTCACGTTCTTTGCCATATACTAGGCGCCAACGATGAAGGGCGGCCCAGGCGCATGAGCGAGCTTGCTGATACCTTTGACGCGGCTTTTGCAAAAGCGGTCGATCTGGGCAACCGGATCGCAGACAAGGATAAGGACGCGGATCTGTGGGACATCGCCGACGGGCTGCTCGCCGGCGCGCTGCAGTACTGGTTGTATTCGCGTCAGCCGTGCGGCGATCCGCGCTGCCAGGACTGCATGCCCATCAGTACCGCCCAGGGCCGCATGGCGGAACTCAGCCGCCTCATCGAGCAGTTAGCTTCCGAGAGCGAGTACTTCCACACGCCCACCGACGCCAACGCCGGCCGCGCATGAGGCGGCGGCGCGCCCGTGCGCGGGCGAGTCAGCCCGCGGCGGTCGCTTTCACCCCCGCTCCCGCGACCTCCTCCAGCGCCTGCTCGAACAGGTGGCAGCCTTCCTTGAGGTGCGTGTCGGAAATGGTGAGCGGCGCGAGGAAGCGGATGACGTTGGAGTAGACGCCGCAGGAGAGGATCACCAGCCCGCGCCGGCCGGCGGCCTGCACCAGTGCCCTGGTGAGATCCGCATCCGGCGCATCGGCGCGCGCGTTCTTCACCAGCTCGAGGGCCACCATGGCGCCGAGCGCGCGCACGTCGCCCACACACGGAAAGCGCGCCTGCAGCCCCTTCAGGCGCGAGCTCATGAAGCGCCCGATTTCCTGCGCGCGCTTCAGCAGCTGCTCCTCGCGCATCACCTCGAGCACGGCCAGCCCGGCGGCGCAGCCGAGCGGCGAGCCGGCGAATGTCCCGCCCAGCCCGCCCGGGCCCGGCGCGTCCATGATGTCGGCCTTGCCGGTGACGGCCGACAGCGGTACTCCGCCGGCCACGCTCTTGGCGAGGGTGATCAGATCCGGCTCGACCCCGGCGTGCTCGATGGCGAACATGCGCCCGGTGCGGCCGAACCCGCTCTGGATCTCGTCGGCGATCAGCACGATACCGTGGCTGTCGCACACCCCGCGCAGCCGCCGCAGAAACTCGGACGGCGCCGCATAGAACCCGCCTTCCCCGAGCACCGGCTCGATGATGATCGCCGCGACGCGCGCCGGGTCCACGTCCGCCTTGAACAGCTGCTCGAGCGCCCGCAGCGAATGCTCGAGCGTGACGCCGTGATACGGCATCGGGTAGGGCAGGTGGTAGACCTCCGGCAGCATCGGTCCGAAGCCCGCCTTGTAGGGTTGCACCTTGCCGGTGAGGCTGACGCACGCCAGCGTGCGGCCGTGGAAGGCACCCGAGAACGCGAGCACGGCCGAGCGCCTGGTATGAAAGCGCGCGATCTTGATGGCGTTCTCCACCGCCTCCGCGCCGGTGGTCAGGAATATGGTCTTCTTGGGACCGGCGCCCGGGGCGAGCGCGTTCAACTGCTCGGCG
>VBNH01000035.1 GCA_005878095.1 Gammaproteobacteria bacterium
GTTCGTCGAGGTGGTTCCCGCGCAGCAGCAACTCGGCCCGCTGTGGTACCGGGGTACGGCGGACGCCGTGCACCAGAACATCGAGCTGATCGTCTCGCACCGGCCCAAGCACGTGCTGGTGCTCGCCGGGGACCATATCTACAAGATGGACTACGGTCCGATGATCGCCTACCACGTGGAGAAGGGTGCCGACATCACCGTGGGAGTGGTCGAGGTGCCGGCGCAGGACTCGCAACATTTCGGCGTGCTGACCGCCACCGAGTGGAATCGAGTCACGAAGTTCGCGGAGAAGCCGGCGACGCCCGACACGCTGCCGGGCCGCCCGGACACCATTCTCGCCTCCATGGGCATCTACGTGTTCAACACGCGCCTGCTCGAGAGCCTGCTCGCCGCGGACGCCAGCAACGAGTCCTCCACCCACGATTTCGGCCGCGACGTGCTGCCCGAAGCCATCGCCGGCAACCGCCAGGTGTTTGCTTATCCGTTCCAGGACGTGCAGACCCGCGCGCAGAGCTACTGGCGCGACGTCGGCACCATCGATGCCTACTACGACGCCAACCTCGAGCTGGTGCACGTGCGCCCGGAGCTCAACATCTACGATCAGGACTGGCCCATCTGGACCTACCAGGTGCAGCAGCCGCCCGCGAAATTCATCCTCGACGAGGACGGCCGCCGCGGCATGGCCGTCAACTCCATGGTGTCGGGCGGCTGCATCATCTCCGGCGCCGTGGTGCGCGAGTCGCTGCTGTTCTCCGACGTGCGCGTCGAGGAGCGCACCAGCATCCATCGCTCCGTCGTGCTGCCGCACGCCGAGGTCGGCCGCGGTTGCGCCATCTCGGGGGCGATCATCGACGAGGGCTGCGAGGTGCCCGACGGCACCCACATCGGCCTGGAGCGCGAGGCGGATGCGCGTCGCTTCCACGTGACCGACAAAGGCGTGGTGCTGGTCACTGTCGACATGCTGCGCAGCCTGCGGACCAGTTGAGCCGTGAGCGCCGCGCCACGCCTGCCGGTCATCCTGCTGTGGCACATGCACCAGCCGCAGTACAAGGACGCGCTCACCGGCCAGTACGCGCTGCCGTGGACCTACCTGCACGCCGTCAAGGACTACACCGACATGGCGGCGCACCTGGAAGGCAACCCGGCGGCGCGCGCGGTGGTGAACTTCACCCCGCTGCTCATCGAGCAGATCGAGGAGATCGCGCGGCGCGTCGCCGAGCATCTGGAGAACGGCAACGCGCTGCCGGATCCGGTGCTGGCGCTTCTGGGCCCGGACCCCGTGCCGACCGAGCCGGCGGCGCGGCTGGAGCTGCTGCGCACCTGCCTGCGGGCGCAGCGCCAGCAGATGATCGAGCGCTTCGGGCCCTACCTCGAGCTCGCGACCATCGCCGAGACGCTCGGCACGCCGGAGCGCGTCGCCTACGCTTCCGACCAGTTCATCCACGACCTCGCGGTCTGGTATCACCTCGCCTGGCTCGGCGAGAGCGTGCGCCGCACGGACCCGCTGGTCGCGCGCCTGATCGAGCGCGGGCGCGACTTCAGCTCCGCACAGCGCCGCGATCTGCTCACGCTCATCGGCACTCTGGTGGGCCAGGTGCTGTTGCGCTACCGGCGACTCGCCGAGCGCGGGCAGTGCGAGCTGTCGGTCACGCCCTACGGCCATCCGATCATCCCGCTGCTGCTCGACTTCCAGTGCGCGCGCGACGCGCTGCCCACGCTGCAACTGCCCGCGCATGCGGCCTATCCCGGGGGTGCGGCGCGCGCCACCTGGCACATCGAGGAGGCCATCCGCGTATTTACACGCACCTTTGGCGGCCGTCCCGCCGGCTGCTGGCCCGCCGAGGGCGCCGTCAGCGCCGCGACGCTCGGACAGCTGGCCGCCGCCGGCTTCCGCTGGGCCGCCAGCAGCGACGGGGTGCTGCGCGGCAGCCTCAGGCTCACTGATGCGAACGCGGCCCGGGACCCGCTGGCCTACAACCGCCCTTACCGCCTGGGCGGCACGGGCATGAGCTGTTTCTTCCGCGACGACACCCTGTCCGATCTGATCGGCTTCACCTACGCGACCTGGCACGGCGATGACGCCGCCGCCAACCTGGTCGAGGAGCTGTCGCAGCTCGCACGCCGCTATGAGTCGTCGGGCAATCACGCCGTGCTCATCGCGCTCGACGGTGAGAACGCCTGGGAGCATTACCCGTTCAACGGCTTCTATTTCCTGCGCGCACTGTACGAGCAGCTCGCGAACCATCCGCTGCTCGAGCTGACGACACTGTCCGACTGTCTCGCACGCGGCCTGCAGCCCGCCCCGCTCCCTCGGGTGTGCGCCGGCAGCTGGGTGCACGGCACACTCGCGACCTGGATGGGGGATCCGGACAAGAACCGGGCGTGGGATCTGCTGTGCAACGCCAAGGAGGCCTACGATCGCGTCATGCAGGACGCGAGCGATCCGGGCCAGCGCGCCGCCGCCGGCCGGCAGCTCGCGCGCTGCGAGAGCTCCGACTGGTTCTGGTGGTTCGGGGACTACAATCCGGCGGATGCCGTGAGCCAGTTCGATCACCTCTACCGGCGGCAGCTGGTGACGCTGTACCGGCGGCTGAATCTTCCGCCCCCGGGCGAGCTCACGCTGCCGATCTCGACCGGGCACGGTGCTCCCGAGCACGGCGGAAGCATGCGTCGCGCCACCGGCGGCTGACCCCAAGGCGGCAGCCCAAGGTGTGACCAGCATGCGATTACCCGTCTTCGACCGGCGCCGCGCCGGGG
>VBNH01000182.1 GCA_005878095.1 Gammaproteobacteria bacterium
TGCTCCTGCCGATCATCCTGGTAGCCGCCGCGGTGGGCGCCGTGGTCGGCATTGTGATGCTCAGCCTGCGCGGCCAGAGCCGCGCGACCCCCATCGCCTTCGGCCCGTTCCTCGCCGCAGCGGGCTGGCTGATGCTGATGTTCGGTCCGCAGCTGGTGGCGGGCTACCTTAGGCTGTTCACGGCACACCCGTGAGCGCGCGCGTCTACCGCGTGGGCCTTACCGGGGGCATCGCCAGCGGCAAGTCCACCGCGGCGAAGTTCTTCGGCGCCCTGGGTGTGCCGATCCTCGACAGCGACCAGGTGGCGCGCGAGGTCGTCGAGCCCGGGCAGCCCCCGCTCGAGCGGCTGGTCGAACGGTTCGGCCCCTCGATTCTTACGCCCGACGGGCACCTCGATCGTCCGGCGCTGCGCGAGATCGTGTTCTCCGACCCCAGGGCGCGGGCGGATCTGGAGGCTCTGACGCACCCGGCCATCGGTGCCGCGATGGAGGCCCGCTCAGCCGCCGCCGGCGGACCCTACCAGATCCTCGTCATTCCGCTGCTGGTCGAGAAGAACCTCCGCTCGCACGTGAATCGCGTGCTCGTGGTCGACTGTGAGGAGCAGCTGCAGATACGACGCCTGCGCGCGCGTGACGGTGCAACGATCGCGCAGGCGCAGGCGATCCTCGACGCGCAAGCCCCGCGCTCGGCGCGCCTCAAGGCCGCCGACGACGTCATCCGCAATGACGCCGACTTGAGCACGATACGCGATCAGGTCGCGACACTGCACACGCGTTACCTGGAACTCGCCCAGCCGCCGCGCGCCTGAGGCTGTCCCGGCGAGCGAATTCCCCGGGGGGCGGACTGTCGCCGGGATCGGACACGGCGTTTACGGATTGCGCGCCGCTCAAGCAGAATACGAGCATGATGGAATCCGCTGGACCCGAGGCGGGGGCTGCTGCGGCACCTGAGGTTGCTGCGGAGGGGCTCATCTTCGAGCAGCCGCTGAATGAGCGCATGCGGACCTTCCTGCGCCTGGACTTTCTCTACAACCAGGCGCTCTACCACAACGAGATGGCGAGCCGCTGGGGCAGCCGTGCCGCGATGTCGAGCCTGATCGACATCCTCGCCATCACCACGCGCGGCGACGTGCGCGCGGATGTGCTGAAGGAGCTCGAGGGCCAGTTGACGAGCCTGAACGAATTTCAGTCCAACCCGGGCGTGGACGCCCAGCGCCTGAAGACCCTGATGTCGAATCTGCTGCGCCTGCGCACCGATCTCATGGCCGCCGGCTCGGCGTTCCTGCAGCCGTTGCGGGATTCGCAGTTCCTGAGCGCCATCAAGCATCGCAACGCTATCCCGGGTGGCACCTGCGAGTTCGATCTGCCGGACTACACCTTCTGGCTGGCGCAGTCCGACGATGCGCGCATGCGTACCTTCAATCAGTGGCTCGGGCTCCTGCGTCCGATGTGCGATGCGATCGCGGAGCTGCTGTGGCTTACGCGCCAGAACGGCCGCAGCCGCGAGGAGATTGCCCGGGGCGGCATGTTCAACATCACTTTCGAGCGCGACAATCCACTGCAACTGCTGCGCATCTCGCTGCCGGTCTCCG
Organism: Gammaproteobacteria bacterium; assembly: GCA_005878095.1. Classification (GTDB taxonomy): domain Bacteria; phylum Pseudomonadota; class Gammaproteobacteria; order Steroidobacterales; family Steroidobacteraceae; genus 13-2-20CM-66-19. The sequence goes on from VBNH01000182.1 coordinate 1,592, forward strand.
CGGGCCTGTACCCCGAGATCAGCGGCAGTCACCACCGCTGCAACATCCGCTTCCTCACCTGGAACGGCCTGGCGACCCGCGCGACACAAGCCGAGGGGGACGTGCCGTTCATGCTGAGCTGCTGCGCCTGAGCCGCTGAGTCTCCAACTCGATGAGCCCCACTCGCGTCAAGTGTCCGACGTGCCAGCGCGAATTGGATTGGGAGGCCGCACCGTTTCGCCCGTTCTGCAGCGAGCGTTGCCGGTTGATCGACCTGGGCGCGTGGCTGACGGAGCAGCGCGCCATCCCCGATGACGCGGCCCCGGCGCAGGAAAGTTCCGCGTCCGACGAGCAACCGCTGAAAGGTTCACCCAAGGCATGAGATTCCGACTCAAGGCCTTTGGGCTGCACCTAACGGGCAGTGCGTGCGCATTGACTCTGATCCTGGGCGGTCTGTACCTGGGCTAGTACCGCTGGCCGGGCTGGTACCTCACCGGCGTGCTGCACGTGCTGATCATCGTGGGAATCGTGGACCTGGCGCTCGGCCCACACTCGCCTTGATCGTCGTAACAACGAAAGCCTGATGGCGCGTCAAAACGCGCACTTCGCGACGACTGGAAGCGCATCGCCAGCTCGGACCAGTCGGCATTTTTTGCTTGATAACCTCGATGGCGTCACGGATCTGATGCTGCCGCTTTGAGACCCTCTTCAGGGTCCGGGTCCCGCCATCACGACGACACGGATTTGCATCTCGGCGGCCTTGCTGGGTCAGGGATTCCACTTTCGCAATAGCTCGGGGAAGCCGATGCTCGCACCCGCCCTCACAATTCTGTTGTCGTCGTTCCTGTTGTTCCTGGTTCAACCTATCCTGGCCAAGCAGATTCTGCCGTGGTTCGGTGGGTCGGCGGGTGTGTGGACGATCTGTCTGGTGTTCTTCCAGCTGGTACTCCTGCTCGGCTATACCTACGCACAGTGGCTAGCGCCGCGCCGCGTTGGTTCTCGCCAGTTCGTGCTGCACACCCTGCTGCTGCTCATAAGCTGTCTGACGTTGCCGATCATTCCAGGCTCATTCTGGAAGCGTGGTTACGGCACCGAGCCAGCTTTACAGATTGTGGGGCTCTTGGCTACGACAGTCGGGTTGCCTTACCTCATGCTTGCATCGACGGCACCACTGCTTCAGAGATGGCTGAGCAGCGCAGCCCGCAGTCGCATGCAAGAGCGGTCCATTTATCGCTTGTTCGCCCTGTCAAATTTGGGCTCGCTGGTCGGCTTGCTGAGCTACCCGTTCGCCATAGAGCCGTTCGCGACTGTGCGAACACAGGCGTGGGTCTGGAGCTCCGCGTACGTGCTCTTCGTAACGTGCTCAATCAGCTATGCCTGGAGGCGGCGGCGGCTGCCCGACCTCCCGGACGCCGGTGTGGCAGGCGAGAGAGCTCCTGAGGCCCCTCCATCGCCCGGCCTTTACGCATACTGGATCGGATGCTCCGCCCTCGGTTCTGCCCTGCTTTTGTCGGTGACCAATCAGATTACGCAGAATGTTGCCTCCATCCCGCTCCTCTGGATCGTTCCGTTGAGCATCTATCTCTTGAGCTTCGTCATTTCCTTTGAGGGACGCTCCGGGCGAGGGTGGTACGAGCGCAGATTCTGGACGACACCGGCAATGTTGGCCACCGGTGCCATGGCATGGGCTCTTTTCACGGACGACGCCAATCTTTCCATCTACC
>VBNH01000090.1 GCA_005878095.1 Gammaproteobacteria bacterium
CAACGGCGAGGTGCGCCATCACTTTCCCGGCGAATTTCCTGTGGGGTTGTGCGACTTCGGCTCATCAGATCGAAGGCTCCCCGCTCGCCGACGGTGCGGCGCCCAGCATCTGGCAGCGCTTCGCGCACACCCCCGGCCTGGTGCGCGACGGGGATACCGGGGATGTCGCCTGCGACCACTATCGCCGCTACGCGGATGATGTGGCGCTGATGGGCCGGCTCGGCCTCAAGGCCTACCGCTTCAGCATCTCCTGGAGCCGCGTGCTCCCTCAGGGCGCCGGCGCGGTCAATCCGGCCGGCCTTGCCTTCTACGACCGCCTGACGGATGCGTTGCTCAGGCACGGCATTGCACCCATGGTGACGCTGTATCACTGGGATCTGCCGGCGGCACTGGATGACCGCGGCGGTTGGCTCAATCCCGATGCGCCCAGGTGGTTTGCCGAGTACGCCGCGATCGTGTTTCGAAAGCTCGACGATCGGGTCAAGCTGTGGGCGACGCTGAATGAGCCGTGGGTGGTCACGGACGGGGGCTACTTGCGCGGAGCGCTGGCGCCCGGCCACCGGAACCTGTTCGAGGCGCCCATCGCCAGCCACCAGCTGCTGCGCGCTCACGGGGCGGCGATCCAGGCTTATCGCACTGAGGGCAGACATCAGATCGGTCTGGTGGTGAACCTCGAACCCAAACACGCGGCCTCGAGCCTACCCGAAGATGCTGCCGCCACCCAGCGGGCGGATGCGTACATGAACCGCCAGTACCTGGAGCCGGTGTTCCTCGGCAACTACCCGCCGGAGCTCGACGTGCGCTCTACACGGAAACGGCATGGGAAGTGTATCCGCAGGGACTCACGGACACGCTTCTGTGGGTGAAGAAGCGCTACGGCGACCTGCCCCTTTACGTCACCGAGAACGGCGCCGCGTTCTTCGATCCGCCGACGGTCGAAGGCGATCAGCTCGAGGATCCGTTGCGCGTCGCCTACCTGCGCGAGCACTTGCGGGCCGTCCGTGCGGCCCTCGAGCAGGGAGTGGATCTGCGCGGTTATTTCCTGTGGTCGCTGCTGGATAACTTCGAATGGGCGCTCGGCTATTCGAAGCGCTTCGGGATCGTGCACGTGGACTTCGAGACCCAGCGGCGCACGCCCAAGGCGAGCGCGCGTTTCTATTCCCGGGTCATCGCCAGCAACGGCGCGGCGCTCGAACCGTAGACCTTCAGTCAGCCCTTGACGCTCCCCATCAGGATGCCGCGGATGTAATAGCGCTGCAGCGACAGGAACAGCGCCAGCACCGGCAGTACGGTGAGTACCGCGCCGGCCATCATCAGCTCGTTGTCCTGCACGTGTTCGCGCGACAGCGTGGCGAGCGCAATGGGCAGCGTATACAGACCCTGGTCAGTGAGAACGATCAGCGGCCACATGAAGTCGTTCCAGCTGCCAAGAAAGGTGAACACCCCGAGCGTGACCAGGATCGGCCGCAGCGCCGGCAGCACGATCGACTGGAAGATGCGCATCTCGCCCGCGCCGTCGATGCGAGCGGCCTCGAGCAGCTCATCAGGGATGGCGAGCGCGTACTGCCTCACGAGGAACACACCGAATATTCCCGCCATCGCCGGGATCACGACACGCAGCTTGGCGAACGCGTAGCCCGCGAGGGAATTCAGCAGCAGCGACAGCAGCGTCGTCATGGCCGCAAGCGACAGGCTGTTGGTCAGGTAACGGCCGATGTTCTGCTGGCCGAAGAGCTGCCGGTAGTTCGCCAGCGTCCCGTGGCCCGGCAGCAGCGGTGGCGGAAAGGCGCTCGCTTCCCCGCCCGCCATGAACGACACCGATAGCATCCACAGCAGCGGAAACAGCGTGATCGCCGCGGCGCCGAGCAGCAGCGTATGCAGCAACACCCGGGAACCGGGGGCGCTCATCGTGCTTGCGCGTCGCGCGTGAGGCGCACCTGCAGCGCCGTGACCGCGAGGATCATGAGGAACAGCAGGAACGCGACCGCGGAGGCGGAACCCAGATTCCACCACTTGAAGCCTTCCTCGTACATGAAGTACAGCACGCTGACCGTGCTTTGCAGCGGCCCGCCCTGGGTCATCACATACGGCTCCGCGAACAGCTGGAAATATCCCGCGACCGTCAGGATGCTCACCAGCAGCAGGGTCGGACGCAACATCGGCAGCGTGATGCGGCCGAACTCCTGCCAGCGGCTCGCGCCGTCGAGGCGCGCCGCCTCGTACAGGTCGACGGGAATGCTGTGCAGCGCGGCCATGAAAATGACCATGTTGTAGCCGAAGTTCTTCCACACCGCGAGCAGGATGATCGCGGGCAGCGCCCAATGCGGATCGCCCAGCCAGTCGATCGGGTGAATGCCGACGTGAGCGAGCGCATAGTTGATGAGTCCATAGCGCGTATGCAGCAGATAACGCCACACGACCGCCACGGCCACCAGGGTCGTCACCACCGGCGCGAACAACGCGGTGCGGAAGAAGGCGCTGCAGTACGCCAGCCGCGAGTTGACGAGCAGCGCGCTCGCGAGCGAGGCCGCCAGGGACAGCGGCACCCCCACCGCGACGAAGTAGCCGGTGTTGGCTACCGCCCGCCAGAACTGCGGCGCGTGCAACAGCTGGCGATAATTGTCGAGCCCGACGAAGCGCAGATTGCGGATGTCGGCGAGCGCATAGAGGTCGAAGTCGGTGAGGCTGACGATCAGTGCCGACAGCACCGGGACGAAGAAGAACACCGTGATGATCAGCAGCGCCGGTGCGGCGAAGGCCCAGCCAGCATGCCCGACTCTCACGGCGTGAGCCCCCGGTCGAGCAGCCAGCGGCGCGGGCGTAGAGGTTGCCGGCAAGCTCCGGCGCGCGCCAGGTGCTGCGGCGCGGTGGCAGGTCTCCGGTCAGCTGGTAGAAGCGCTTCTGGGTCTGCGGCGAGGACAGGAACTCCAGCAGCAGCCAGGCCTCCGCCTTGTGGCGCGAGCGGCGAAAGATCACCAGGCTCGCGCCGCCCGCGATCGAGGCGCCCGGGCCATCCGGCCCCGGCATGGGCGCGGTCATCCAGGTGTCCTGCTGCTGCGGCGGCAGGCGGCGCGTGAATTCGCCAATGTTCCAGGGGCCGGAGATGTAGAAGGAAAAGTAGCCGCGCCCGAGCTCGTTCCAGACGTTGGAGATCTGCGTGCTGTCGACCGGCGGCGCCCACTGGCGCTGGAAGATCTCGCGGTAGAAGCCCAGGGCGCGATGAAAGCCGGCGCTGCGGAAGTTGCCGTAGCGACCGTCCGCGCGCAGCAGCGGCTCCGGCTGCTGTATCGAGAGCACCAGTAGCGTATCGAATTCATTCAAGGGCAGCAGCACGCCGTAACGCTCGGGCCCGACGAGGGCCTTGATGGCCGCGAGCATGCGCGACCATTCCGCCCAGGTCCTGGGCGGCTCGGCAAACCCCGCCTGCGCGAGCAGGTCGCGTCGATAGAACAGCCGCCTTGAGCGCGACGAACTCCGGGATCCAGGTATTGCCGAGCTGACACAGGTCCGGCGTCGCCTCGCCCGCGAACGCGGTGAGCAGCTTCTGATGAGCGGCGGTCCACGGCAGCTGCTGGATCCGTACCTCGATGTCGGGATGGAGCTTGGTGAATTCGGGCAGTAGCTGCGCGATCACCGCGCCCTCGCGGCCCATCGCCCACACACTCACCACGCGCTGGTGTGGCGCCGGCGAGCCGCAGCCGACGGCGCACAGCAGGGGCAGGAGGACCGTCAGCAGCCAGGGCGGGCGAGGGCTCCTGCCTGCGGTCACGGGGTTGGCGCGAGCGGACTCTGCGCCAACGGCGCAGCAGCAGCGAGGGGATTCTGCACCAGCGGATACTGCTCGGGCGAACCCGGTGGGGGTGGTGTCGGCCCGAGCGCAGGCTGCTCGAGCCACCCGCCCGAGAATCCGGCGCGCTCCAGGCCCTCGCGCATGTACGAATTGCTGTGCATGACTCGCCACACCAGCGCCGAACGATAGTTCTCGATCATCGCCAGTATCGGTCCCTGATCGATGCCGATGTAGTCCTGGTCAACCCAGCCCGGGAGCGTCGGCTGTGGTGGGCTCTGCGGCCCGGGGAAGCTGGCGTTGAACGCGTCCAGGAACCCGTACGAGGAGTAGATCGAGGAGCCGAAGCGGTGGTACATCTCGAGCGCTGCGGGCAGCACGATCTCGGGGGCAAAGGGGAGCGAGCTGATGGCGGCGGTTGGGGCGATGGTGCCGTCGTCGACGATGCGGCCCAAGGCCACGCCGCGCGCGGCGTACTTCAGGAAGCGGCGATCCCCGCCCAGATTCGACTCGCGGGCAGGTCCGGGGCCATCGGAAGCGCTCATGCCCCACACGTTCTTGCCGTATCCCTGGAATTGCTTCGGATTCGCGATGGCGTACCGGCGCTGCGCGTAAGTGGCGCGGCGGCTGTTCTCGAAGTAGTCGAGTCCATGCTCGCGCATGTACGAATCCTGGATGCCGCGGAAATCCACCCATACGTGCGTGTACTGGTGGCCAAAGAGAGGCGCGAAGCTCAGGTAGGTCTGGTCGTAGAGCGTGCCCCAGAACTTGTCGTACGTGCTGGTCCACTGCGTCCAGGCCTGCTGGTCGACGGGGTGCGTGGGGGAGCCCAGGGCGAGCAGGTAAACGAGCATCGCCTCGTTGTAACCGTTCCAGTCGAGGCCCGCGAACCCCCCTTCCGGCGTCCAGGCGAGCGCGACCGCCGGCGGGCGCGGCTGGGCCCAGGTCCAGTCCACTCGCCGGTAGATCTCCTCGGCCAGCGTTCGGATCTCGATCTCCTCCGGATCATCGCCGTCGAAGTACGTCTGGCAAAAGAGCATCCCGGCGAGCAGCAGCGCGGTGTCGACGGTGGAGACCTCGCTCTCATTGGAGCGCGCGCCGCTGCGCATGTCGATGAAGTGATAGAAGAACCCGTGCTGATTCACTTCGCTGGCGAAGAAGCGCAGGGTCGCGAGCACGCGCTGGCGCGCCGCCTCCCGCGAGATGTAGCCGCGTTCGACGCCGATGGGGTAGGCGGTGAGCCCGAAGCCGACCGCGGCGATGCTGGCGAACGAGGGCGTCGGATAGCGGTCGGGAATGAGGCCATTCCTGGGGTTACCGGTATCCCAGAAGAAGCGGAACGTGCGCTCCTCGAGATCCGCGAAGAACGGATCCAGGGGCACGGAATGCGTCTCCCAGAAGAAGCGGAACGCACGCTCCTCAAGATCCGCGAAGAATGGGTCCAAGGCCACGGGAAGCGGCCCGATTGAATCCGGCTCAGGCGTTGGCGAACGGGCGGCGGCATCCGCGTCCGGTGCCGGCGGCAGCGGATTGCCGGCTGCGCCGGTGCGACCGGACAGGAGCGCGCAGATCGCCAGCAGGACCGGCAAGACCTGACGTCCCCGGGATGAAGCCCCGTGCGTCGGTTGGTAGCTGCCCATCACTCGCCTGCCTCCTTGCAACGTGTTCGACCCGAATCCGCGCCGCAGGAGGCGCGCACGACCAGCTCGACCGGCACCGTCTCGACTGACGAACACCCGTCGGCGTCCGGGTCGGCGATGGCAACGACCAGGCTCTCGAGTGCACGCCGTCCCATCTCGGCGACCTCGACGCGCACCGTCGTCAGCGGCGGATTGACGAAGCGGGCGAGCGGAATGTCATCGAAACCGGCGAGCGCGATATCGTGCGGAACCCGCACACCGGCTTGGGTGAGGGCGAACAGGCACCCGATCGCCATGGTGTCGTTGGCCGCGAACACCGCCTGCGGCCGGGTGTCGCTCGCGGCGAGCGCCCGGCCCGCAAGATAGCCCGACCGTTCCGTGAAATCCCCGTCGATGACCCGCGCTACGCAGCCGGCGCCGAGGCCCGCACGATAGCCGCGCGCTCGCTCCAGCGATTGAAAGTCGTTCGCCGGGCCGCGGATGTGGGCAATGTCCTGGTAGCCGGCGGCCACCAGGTGTGCGGCCATGGCGCGCGCGCCACCGAAATCATCGACCACGAACGCCGCCCCGATGCCGGCGGGCTCATGGGTGTTCATGAGCACCGTCGGCAAGCCGCTCGGCAGCGCGTCCTCCAGGCTCGCGCCGCCGATGTACGGCGACATCATCAGCAGACCGTCGACGCGCCCGTTCATCGATCGCAGCGCCTCGGCAGCCTCCGCGTTATTGCCGTGCGTGCTCGAGACCAGCAGGTGCAGGCCGCGCGCCCGCGCCGCGCGGTCCACGCCGCGGATCAGCTCGGAGAAATACTCCCCGTGGATATCGGGCAGCAGCAGCCCGATGGTGTGGGTACGGCGGATGATCAGGCTGCGCGCCGCGGCATGTGGCGTGTAGTGCAGCCGGCTCGCGGCGCGCAGCACGCGCTCGCGAACGTTCGGGGTCACCGAGCTGGAGTTGTTGAGGGTGCGGGACACCGAGGCGATCGAAACCCGCGCCCGCCGCGCCACGTCCTTAATCGTCGCTGCCACACGCTCTCCGCAGCCGGGATGTCGCACATCCCGGCGCCAAGTAAACGTTTTCAGGAAGTCTAGCGAGCGCCTCTTGGGGGTGTCAAACTCGTCCCGGGCTCGAGTCCACCTATTGGGCCTCAGGCACGTGAGAACAACGCTTTTTGTGACGCTGTTCGCAAGCACCGTGATCGCTGGCTGCGCGGCGCGCCAGACCTGGGTGCTCGCGCCAGGTCAGCATCCGCCGGGCCATGATCGAGGCGATCAAGGCGTGCGGGGGCGATGCGCGCGGCGCAAGCCGGCCGCCCCGCAGTTAGACCGGAGCGGCCGCAGTGCTCGCTAAGCACGCACCGCTGTCGGCGGTCGCGTTCAGAACTTCGCGCTCAGCGTCATGCGTAGCGTCCGCGGAACCCCCACGATATTGCCGATCGGGTTGTAGGCCACCGAAGTGTGGCTCACGACCCCGTTATCGCCACCCCCGGTGTAGTCGTTATAGTTCTTGACGTTGAAGAGGTTCAGCACGTCGACGCGAACCGATAAGGTCGACACGTCGCGGACGTCGAAATTCTTGGTCACCTCCATATCGAGGCTGCGATAACCGAGGCCCGGCGGCGTCGCGGCAAACGGCTGGCAAGTGCTCCCGGTCGGAAAGTAAGGCGGCGTATTGTCCAGACAGGTGAAATCGTTCCACGGAGTCGGTGTCTCGACGGTGAATTTGGCGGCGATGATCACGTCCCACGGGATGCCGACCGAACCGGTCATCACCAGGCGATGTTTGGGCACGGCGTTCGAGGCAATGAAGGGATACTTGCCGATGGTCGCCTCGTCGAACGCGTAGTGCTCGCCGATGGCGCGATTCTGCGAAGCGCTGGTGTAGGTGTAGGCGATCGTCGCCCCCCAGTGCGATACCGGCGTGAAGGGCTTCTCGGCCGACAGCAGCAGTTCGGTATTGCGGGTTTCGATCCCGTTGTTGCCGATGATCAGGCTCCCGAATCCCGGAACCGGGTTGTCGAACTGACTACCGCCGTTCACAAAGAAGGCGCCGTTCGGGTGGCGATTGCCGAGGCTGAATACGAAGCCATCGTAGCTGTTGATGCGTGCGAGGGAGACACTGGTGTTCCAGTCGCCGACCCGGTTGCGGATACCGAGGCTGAACTGATCCGAGTAGGGAACCTTGAGGTTGTTGTTCAGCAAGTCGACCTCGGCGTGCGCGTTCGAGGCGGCGACCAGCGCCTGCAGGTTCGATAGGCCGTTGAGGTATTTCGGGTCCCACGCCACGCAGGTCGGCGAGGCCATGCACGGATGGTCGGGCGGCCTGTTGAAGAAAATCGTGAATTGGGGCAACGCCTGCTTGGTCTCCTCCAGCTGCAGGTAGTCGAACAGATCACGGTCGTAGGAGCGACCGACTCCGCCGAAGATGACGTGCCGCTGATCGGCCTGCAGGTCATAGGAGAACCCGAGGCGCGGCTGAATCTCGCCGGCGTACGCCGAGCGGTTGTGCCCGTTGCTGATGTAGTCGTTGACGTTCACACCCCCGAGCGCCAGGGCCTGTGCGTAAGTCTGACCCGGTGTCAGCGGGTTCGGGTTCGGGCCGGTGAGCGCGGCCACCACATTGGCGGGCGTCACGAAATCCAGGTAGGACGGCGTGCGCTCGTAGTCCCAGCGAACACCGATGTTCAGGGTCAGCTTGTTGGTGGTCGCCCAGTCATCCTGCAGATAGACGCCGAACTGTTGATTGTCGGAAGTGGCTACCGGATTCAGGCCCGGCACCGGATCGGTGAAGAACGCTTTGTAGGGAATGCCCGCGGTGCCGGTGGCACTGACGTCGTAGTAGAACTGCGGGTTGATGTTCGCGGCGTCCTGCGCCGTGAGCTTCACCCATTTGTACTTGATGCCCGTCTTGACCGTGTGATCCCCGGTCCACCACTGCAGGTGGCTGAACGTCAGCTCGTCCCCCACCGAGTAGCCCTTCTGGCCCTTGTTCTGAGTGGCCCCGGGGGTCGCTGGACCTGTGGTGAGGACCGGCTGGTCGTTGCCGGGTGCGAGCTGGAACGTGTATTGCTTGCCGTTGCCGAACGCGCGTGCCGTCGGCGAGTCGAACGAGTCCTCGTACGTGACCAGCACGTCGTTGAACCAGCGGTCGGCGCTGCGCTCCCAGCGGGCATCGATGCGCGTGTCGTCATTGAGAACGTCGATGCTGGCCGACGGCGCGATGAAACCCGGACTGTCTCCACTTTGGTCTTCGCGGCGTACTTTGGCGGTCAGCACGAAGCGATCATCGGTGGTGGGCTCCCAGTCCAGCTTGCCGAAGTAGAGGTTCTCGTCGAAGGACTTGCTCGCCGGTCCGAGTTCCGCCAGGGCGCTCGGCGGCAGTTGAGCGACGATATTCGCCGGCGCTGCGTTTCCGGGAGTGATCGCGATCGGCGTGGTGAATCGCTTGGCCTCGTACGTCACGAAGAAATGCAGCGCGTTCTGGATGATCGGTCCGCCGAACGCGAACCCGAACTCCTTGTCCTTGGAGGGGGTCTTGATGTTCGGGTTCGAGGCGAGTTCCGAGGGCGTTTCGGCTCGGAAATTCTGGCCGGTGTAGGTGCCGAAGACCTCCCCTTCAAACCTGTTGGTGCCGGACTTGGTCTCGGCGGTGACCGCAGCGCTCGAGATCTGGTCGTACTCGGCCTTGTAGTTGGAGGTGATCACCTTGTACTCGCCGATCGCGAGCTGCGGGAAGGGATTGCCCTGGGTGAAGAACTGCCCGCTGACGCCGCCCTCCTTGACGTAGTTCTTCTGGCCCACGCCGTCGATGTACACATTCACCGAGGTGGTGTTCTGCGCCCCGCCCTGGAGCGAAGTGTTGCCGCCCGCGTCGACCTTGAACTGCATGCCCGGCACGGTGTCGGCGAACTCGAGGAAGTTGCGGGTGAGCTGCGGGACGGTCTCGATCTGCTGCTGCGAGATGATGGTGCCGATCTCGGAGGTCCTCACCTCGGCCAGGCGCTGGGCCGTGCCCGAGACCGTGACGGTCTCCAGCTTCTGGAGGTCCAGCACCGCCGTGGTCGCGACGTTCAGCGTGACGGTTTGCTGCGTCCCGGGCCCCGCATCGACGTCGTAGGTCCCCGCCGGCAAACCCACGATGGTGTAGGTGCCGTCGGAGCCGGCCTTGGTATGGCGCGTGAGGCCGGTGTCGACGTTCTTGGCCGTGACCTCGGTGTCGGCTTCGGCCTTGCCCTGCAGGGTGGCGCCGGATTCCTGCGCCCAGGTCACGCCCGGCGCGCCGGCCGCCAAGGCGAACGCGGAGACGATCAACGATGCCAGCAGACTGCGGCCGCCGTGTAATGGCTTCTTCATTTGCTCCCCCTGTCGAAATCGATCCTCTCGCCCCTACGATGCGCTGCCCGAGCGGATCGGGCGCCCGTGGGACGCGGGTGGTGGTCGCGCGCCGCAGGACGCCCGCGCCACAAGTTCCGCGGGCACCGTCTCGGTGGTTGTGGGCGCGGCGTCGGGCGCCTCGATGTGGAGGCGAGTCGCTCGAGGGCGCGCGCTCCCAGCTCCGCCATGCGCACGCGCACGGTGGTGAGGGGTGGTGATACGAAGCGCGCCATGGGAATGTCATCGACACCCGCCAGTCGCTCGGTGGCGTCGAAGTTGTCCACGGGTCCTGAGATGAACGCGATGCGACGGTGTCCGACCGCCGCCAGATGGCCGACCATCACGCGTGCGCCACCGCGGTCGTCAATGCAGAACGCGGAGTGCCGGTAGCCGCGAACGGGCGTGTTCATCAGCACCGCCGGCGTATCGGCGACCGAGAATGCGCTCCCGAGTCGCCTCCGAGACGTTGCCGTGCCCGTTGATCACACGCGACGCGGTGGCGGTGGATACCTGTGCCTCCCGCGCGACGTCCTTGAGGGTCACGCCCATTCCCTCCCCCGGCCGACGTGCAAGCGTTTACATCTCGTATGTAAGTGCTTGCCCAAAAGCGCGATGGAGCCTACTCCTCCCACCCGGCATGTTCAAGAAATGGTGCCGGCACGATGCGTTGTCGAGCACCTCACGCCAGGGCTGCCGCTGCACGCGGTGTGACGCGCGCTGTGCTGCGGTGCGATTCGCTCGATTGCCACACGCGCTGCCGCACGCGGTCACGCGGCCGGCGATGGCCCAACCCTGATGGAAGGCGCATAGTCACGGCCATGATTCTGGGAATGTCCACCGGTGCCTTTACCCTCCTCCACGTGGTGATCAGCCTCGTCGCCATTGCTTGCGGCGTGTTGGTCACAATCGGCCTGTGGCGAGCGCAGCGGATGCCGGGCTGGACGGCAGTCTTTCTGGTAACGACGATCGCCACGAGCCTCACCGGATTCTTCTTTCACTCGAAGAGCTTCGGCCCCCCGCACGTGGTGGGCGTCATCTCGCTCGTCATTCTCGCGCTTGCGCTCATCGCGCTCTACGGTTACCGGCTGGCCGGGGCCTGGCGCTGGATCTACGTGGCCGGCGCGCTCGCGGCGTTTTACCTGAACGTATTCGTGGCGGTCGTGCAGGCATTCCAGAAGCTGCCGCTCCTCAAGGCGCTCGCGCCGACCGGATCCGAGCCGCCCTTTGCGGTCACGCAACTGCTCGTGCTGGCAGGATTCATCGCGCTCGCTGTCATCGCGGCCAGGCGATTCCATCCCAGCGCGCCTGCCCCCGCGCAGGGTTGAGGAATGCATGGACCGGCATGCAGCCTTCGAGCTCACCGTACCCGTCAGCCCGATCGATCACCTGACCGGCGCCGAGCACGCCGCGGTGACCGTGGTCGAGTACGGGGATTTCGAGTGCCCGAATTGCAAGCAGGCGCAGTCGGCGGTCAAACTCCTGCTCGAGCGGTTTGACGGTCGGGTCCGGGTCGCCTTTCGCAACTTTCCGCTCGAGGACGTGCATCCTCACGCGCTGGCAGCGGCCGAGGCCGCGGAGTGCGCCGGCGGGCAGGGGAAGTTCTGGCCGATGCACGACCTGCTGTTCGCCGATCAGACACACCTGAAGCCGAAGGATCTGCACGGCTACGCGCAGCGGCTCGCCCTGGACATGGCGCGCTTCACCGCGGAGATGGACGATCACGTCTACCTGCAGCGCGTGCGCGAGCACCTGCAGAGCGGCGTCGACAGTGGCGTGCGCAGCACCCCGACGTTCTTCGTCAACGGCAGGATCGAGGACGTCTCGTTCGGCATGCGGGCCCTGTTTGACGCAGTCGAAGCGAGGCTGCAGCCCACCCGCAGCAAGTGAGATTCGCCGGTGCCGGGGCACGCGGCGTTCAGCTCTGTGGCTGCGGCGGCTGCGGCGATGATCGATCTTCGCGGCGCTGCTCGGGCGGCGGGTCCTCCATGACCTCGTACCAGATGGCGTTCAGTACGCCGAACGCGAGCGCCAGCCCCAGACCGAGAATCCAGCTGAAGTACCACATGGTTGTAGTCGCCCCCGATCAGTAGTCGCTCCCGATCAATACAGGCCCGCGTGCCGCCGGATCTCCTCGAGCGTGATCCGGCCCCTGAGGACGCGGAACACCCACGCGGTGTAAGCCAGGACCACGGGCAGAAAGACCGCGACGAGCACCAGCATCAGGAACAGCGTCCGCGCGCTGCTCGAAGCATCCCACACGGTCAGGCCCTGGTCGGGCTGCGAGGACGACGGCATGAGGAACGGGAACAGTGCGATCCCCGCGGTCAAAATGGTCCCGGCCAGCGTGAGGCAGCTCGCCAGGAACGCGAGGCCGGGCCGACGCACACCGAGCAGGCTCCAGGTCACCCCTGCCGCGAGCAGCGCGATCGCGGGCGCCAGCCACAAGGTTCCGTGCGTGCGGTAATTCACAAGCCACGCTCCCTGAATGATCACCACGTGCTTGGTCAGCGGATTCGACGGCCCGAGCGCATGGACTTCCGACACGATCCGATGACCGGCCATCGAGCTCGCCACCCATATTCCAGCCGCGACGAAGCAGACCGCGTACACGAGGGCCGCCGTACGCCCGAGCGCCGCTGCGCGCACCGACATGGGCTCGCCCACCTTGAGCGCGGCGTACACCGAGCCGTGCATGATCAGCATGGAAAGGCTGACCACCCCGGCGAGCAACGCGAAGGGGTGCAGCAGCCCGAAGAATCCGCCCGTGAAGACCGGCCGCTGCAGCCCATCGAAATGAAACGGCAGGCCGAGGAACAGGTTTCCGAACACCACCCCGAACAGCAGCGCCGGGACAGCGCCGCCGATGAGCAAGGCCCAGTCCCAGGCGTTGCGCCAGCGCGGATCGGCGATCTTGTTGCGGAACATGAATCCCACAGGCCGCAGGATGAGGGCCAGCAGCAGCACGAACATCGCGAGGTACAGGCCCGAGAACGAGGCCGCATACAGTAATGGCCAGGCCGCAAACGCCGCGCCGCCCGCCAGGATGAACCACACCTGGTTGCCGTCCCAGACCGGCTCGATGGATTCGAGCAGCGCGCGTCGCTCCTCATCCGTGCGCCCGAGGAAGCGAAACGTGGCGCCGATGCCGAGATCGAATCCGTCCATGATCGCGAAGCCGATCAGGAGTGCGCCCAGGATCAGCCACCAGATCAGGCGCAGGGTTGCATAGTCGGGCACGGCCCTCTCCTGTTCACGACACGCCGACCGGTGTGCGCTCGGGCGGCCAGTAGCCGAGTCCGTCCGGTCCGCGGCGGATCATGCGCACCAGCAGGTACACGTCCACGACAGCAAGCGCAGAGTAAAAGACCACGAATGCGGCGAGCGACAGCCAGACGTTGCTGACCGGTGTCACCGACACGCCGAGAAACGTCGGCAACAGCCCGTCGATCGACCACGGCTGCCGGCCATACTCGGCGACGATCCAGCCGAGCTCCGCGGCGATCCACGGCAGCGGCAGACTGAGGAACGCGGTGCGCAGGAACCAGCGGTTCTGCTCGAAGCGGTGCCGGGCGGACAGATAGAACGCCGTGGCGAACAGCAGGATGAAGAACAGGCCGAGCCCCACCATCACCCGGAAACTCCAGAACAGCACCGGCACATCCGGCACCGTTGACCACGCGGCCTCCTCGATCTGCCGCGAGGTCGCGGCGGACGGGTCGCCGACGTAACGCAACAGCAGCAGCCCGTAGCCAAGATCCTGCTGGTGCGCTGCGAAGCGCGCCTGCGCCGCGGCGTCGGCCGGATCCGCGCGCAGCGCCAGCAGCGCCGCATGTGCCTCGATGCCGCTCTCGATGCGCATGCGGGCCCGCGCCACCAGATCGAGAATCCCCAAGACCGGCCGATCGATGGAGCGCGTCGCGATGAGTCCCAGCAACCACGGCACCTTCAGCTGCGCGTGAGTGGTGCGGGCCTGCACGTCGGGAAATCCGAATACCGTGAAGCCCGCCGGCGGTGCCTCGGTGCGCCATTCCGCCTCGATCGCCGCGATCTTCATCTTCTGGTTGTCGCTCGCCAGGTACCCGGATTCATCTCCGAGCACGACGACCGAGAGCGCGCAGGCGAGGCCGAAGCTCGCCGCGACCGCCATCGAGCGCCTCGCGATGTCGACGTTGCGGCCGCGCAGCAGATACCAGGCACTCACCGCGAGCACGAATACCGAGCCCACGACGTAACCGGCGGCCACGGTGTGCACGAACTTCGCCTGCGCCACCGGATTGAAGAGCACCTGGCTGAAGGAGAGCAGTTCCATGCGCATCGTCTGGGGGTTGAACTGCGCGCCGACCGGGTGCTGCATCCAGGCGTTGGCGATGAGGATCCACAGCGCCGAGAGGCTCGAGCCGAGCGCCACCAGCGCGGTCACCGCGAGATGCCCGACACGGGAGAGCCGCTCCCAGCCAAAGAAGAACAGGCCGACGAACGTCGCTTCCAGGAAGAACGCCATCAGGCCCTCGAGGGCGAGCGGCGCGCCGAAGATGTCACCGACATAGTGGGAGTAGTAAGCCCAGTTGGTGCCGAACTGGAACTCCATGGTGATGCCGGTCGCAACTCCCATGGCGAAGTTGATGCCGAACAGCATGCCCCAGAAACGCGTCATGCGTTTCCAGATTTCCCGCCCCGTCATCACGTACACCGCCTCCATGATCACCAGGATCATGGACAGTCCGAGCGTCAACGGCACGAACAGGAAGTGATAAAGGGCCGTCAGCGCAAACTGCAGGCGCGACACGTTCACCAGGGCGAGGTCAATCATCGCTGCGCTCGCGGCCCACAGGGTTTGCCGTCGGCGCGATCACGACCGAGGGCGTCACGGCGAATCGCCGGCTCGCCGCCTGCCCGTCCACGGGGCTATGGTGCGAAGGCGAGAAAAACACCCACCACAGCAGCGCCAGCGCCGCGACCTTCAGCGTCATGAGCCAGGCGAGCTCGCGCCGCAGCGTGCGGCGCCATCCCGGGTGATTCATACTGGTTTCCGCCGCCATGAATCTTAGCGCCGTTGGCGCGGTTTTGGTCGGCTCCAGCCGTGGGTATCGGCTGCGCCGCGACCAGGATCCGGTACCAAACTCTAACCCACGGCCCGGGCGGCCGGCACTGCTCGTCAGGGGCGATCGAGCAACATCACTTCGACGACGGTGCCGCTCCCGGCTGCCCGGGCACCGGCGGGACGGCGAATCAGTGCGTTGGCCGCGGCAAACACCGACACCAGCGAGGTGTCCTGATCGTCAAATGGGCGTGCCCAGCTGCGCGCCTCGGCGTCGGTGCGCACCAGGGCGCGCAGGTAACACTCGTTCGCGCCACTGTCAGCGACCTCCCCGTCCAGCCGCGCCGCGCCAGTGGCGGTCGCATCGGACTCGCGCGCCAGCAGCGCCTGCAGCAGCGGCCGCAGGAACAGCTGCGCACACACCATGGCTGCCGCGGGATTACCCGCAAGCCCCAGGACCGGCTTGCCGCCGATGGTGCCGAACCAGGTGGGCTTGCCCGGCCGGACGGCGATGCGCTGCACGGCGATGGTGAGACCCAGGCGCTCGAGCGACTGCTTGGCGAGGTCGTGAGCCCCCACGGATGCGCCACCGATGATCACCGTAAGGTCCACCACCTTCAGACTGGGTTCGACGGCCGCGGCGATGGCCGCCGTGTCGTCGGGCCGTGCGCTGATCCGAATCGGCTTGCCGCCCCAGTCCTCGATCATCGCGCCAAGTCCGAAACTCACCGAGTCGAAAATCTGCTCGGGTGCCGCGCGCGTGCCCGGTGGCACGATCTCGTTGCCGGTAGCCAGCACTGCGACCCGTGGTTGGCGTGTGACGCTCACCGCACCGACGCCCGCCGCGGCGATGAGTGCGACGTGACGGGCGTGCAGCCGGGTGCCGCGCCGCACCAGCAGGTCACCCGCCTTGAAGTCAATGCCCGCCGCGCGGATGTTGGTGCGCAGCGGCCTGGGGGCGTCCAGCCACACGGTCCCGCCCTCGCGTCTGGCACGCTCCTGGGGAACGACGAGGTCCACGCCGTCGGGAACCGGTGCGCCGGTGAAGATGCGTACCGCACCTGCGGCGCCGACCGCACCGCCCGCGTACCCCTTGCCGGCGAGCGCCTCTCCCAGCACGGTGAATCGGCCCAGCGCGAGGTCGGCCGCCCGCACGCCGTAACCATCCATGGCCGAGGAGCGAAACGGCGGCTGCGCCCGCGACGCCAGCAGCGCGTCGGCCAGCGTGCGCCCGGCGGCGGCTTCGGTGCCAACCAGCTCCGGCGGGAGGGGCGCCACGGCGGCCAGCATTTTCGTGCGGGCGACCTCAACCGTGTCGCTGCCGGAGGCCGGGTCAGCTCGATCTGCAGGCATCGCGTGAGATCCGCGTCCTAGGTTTCCTAGAAGCGAGGGATGACTTCCACGATCGAGCACGGGCGGTGACGGCTGTCGAGCTGCGGGCAGATCAACCTGTCCCAGCCGTCGCGGCAAGCACCGTTGGATCCGGGCAGCGCGTAGATCACGGTACCGCCGGCAATCCCCGCACAAGCCCGGGATTGCATGGTGGAGACCCCGACCGTTTCGTATGAGGTGAGATGCCACAGCACGGCGAACCCTTCGAGCTCCTTGTCGAGCAGCTCCCGCACCGCCTCCGGTGTGACGTCGCGCCCGGTCAGGCCCGTGCCACCGGTGCTGATGATCACGTCGACGTCACGATCGTCGATCCAGCTGCGCAGCTGCTGTTGAATGTGCGGCTTGCTATCGCGCACCAGGGCGCGCGCCGCCAGGCGATGGCCCGCGGCGACGATGCGCTCGGCGAGCAGGTCCCCCGAGGTGTCCGTGGCCGCCTCGCGTGAATCGGAAATCGTGAGTACCGCGATGCCGAGCGGGGTGAAGGTGCGCGCGGGGTCGATCCGGCCGCCAGGCATCAGGCTCTCCGAGGTTTCACCGGCGCTAGCTTACTCGATTGGCTCGCCGGCGGCCCCTCGGAGGCCCCGGCGCGCCATTCGCTACGCTTCCTGTCGGCTGAGCGCTATCGTGCGGGCGAGCAGGTGAGTAAGACCATACACCGCGTCGATGTGCGGTGTGTGCGTGCCGGTGAGACGGCCCAGCTCCACGACCGACCCGACGAGGGCTTCGAGCTCCGGCAGGCGCCCTGCCTCGATATCCTGCAGCATCGAAGTCTTGTGCTTGCCGACTCTTTCGGCGCCGGCAATACGCTTCTCCAGGCTGACGCGAAATACGATGCCGAGTTTGTGCGCGATGGTCTGCGCCTCGGTCATCATCGCCGCCGCCAGCTCGCGCGTGGCCGGAAACTGGCAGATGTCGGCCAGTGTGGATCGGGTCAGCGCGCTGATGGGATTGAAGGTGAGATTGCCCCAGAGTTTGAGCCAGATCTCGGCCCGGATGTCCTCGAGAACAGGCGCCTTGAATCCGGCGCGCGCGAAGCATTGTGAAACCCGCCGCACGCGCTCGCTGCTCGTGCCGTCGAGCTCTCCGACCGGAAAGCGATCACCCTCGATGTGCTTCACGACCCCGGGGGCGATGAGCTCGGTGGCCGGATACACCACGCAGCCGACGACTGTCTCCGGGGGGATCAGCCGGGCGATGATGCCGCTCGGATCCACGCTGCGCACCACGCCGCCCGCCCATTCACCGCCGTGGTGGTGGAAATACCAGTAGGGGATGCCGTTCTGCATGGTCACCACGACCGTCTCGGGGCCGCACAGATGCGGCACATCGTGGGCGACCGCCTCGAGCTGGTGGGCCTTCACGGCGAGAATCACCAGCTCCTGTGCGCCCGCGGCAACGCAGTCCCGGGTGGCCATGACGTTGCTCGCCACCTGCTCGGTGCCGTCGGCGAGGATGAGCCTGACGCCGCGGCGCTGGACCGCCTCGAGATTCGCCCCGCGTGCGATGAAGGTGACCCGCTCGCCCGCCAGCGCCAGCTTCGCGCCGACGTAACCGCCGATAGCACCGCAACCGATGATGGCGACCTTCATCGCGCTCCCTTCTTCTTTGGCGACCGGCGGGTTCTTTGGCGACCGGTCGGGCCGGCGCGGACCGGCGAGCGGCGGTCAGTGGGGGCGCAGCGATAGCTGCAGCGCGGCAGCCGTGTCGCTGCGCCGGGGTACTGCTAGTCCTGTAGACAGCGGTCCTTGGCGGTGAGCACCAGGTTGCGCAGGAACGCCTTCTCGTAGACCCGCAGCAGGTGCGGCTGGCTGCGCTCCACGTAGGCACCGACCACGTCCCGGTCAGGCGCGACGCTCACCAGATGACGGAACGTCTGCGCATCCCATCGCCACGGCAGTTCCAGCTCGCAGAACGCGCGGTTGTAGGCCTCGAGTTCCGCGGCGAGCAGCTCGCTCGTCGCACCGGCCGACACGCTCTCGCCGCCAACCTCTGACATCGTTCTCTCCCTTTATCCTGGAGCCAGATTACCCCCGCTCGTACCAGAAGAAAAATTAAAGCTTTCTATCGCAACCATAAGCTTTTCAGAATACCTGGGTGCGGGTATGCTGGCGGCGAATGAAGAACGTGACGCTGCGCCAATTGCGGGTGTTCGCGGCGGCAGCCCGGCACATGAACTTCTCGCGTGCCGCCGAAGAGCTGCACCTGTCGCAACCGGCGGTGTCGACGCAGATCAAGGAGTTCGCGTCCCACGTCGGCTTGCCGCTGTTCGAGCGCATCGGCCGCAAGACCTACCTCACCCCCGCCGGCGAGGAAATGCTGCAGTGTGCGCGGGCCATCACCCAGCGCATCAAGGAGGCCGAAGAGGCGCTGGCGCAGCTCAAGGGGGTGACCGGCGGTCGCCTCAACGTCGCGGTCATCAGCGCCGGGGACTACTTCTTTCCGCGGGTCCTGGCGGCCTTTGGCGCCGCCCATCCGGGCATCACGTTCAATCTCACGGTGCACAATCGCGAGGGCCTGCTGCGCCAGCTCGCCGACAATCTCACCGATCTCGCCGTAATGGTCCGGCCGCCGCGCGATATGGACATCATCGCCCTGCCGTTCGCGCCGCACCCCTACGTCATCGTGGCGGCCCCGGGACACCCGCTCGCCCGGGTGCGGCAGATACCACGCGCGGCTCTGAACCGCGAGCGCTTCGTGCAACGCGAAGCGGGATCCGACACCTGGAATTCGATGCGCGAAGTGTTCGGTCGGCAGTTCTCCCGCCTCAACATCGCGATGGAGATCCACAGCACCGAGACCATCAAGCAGGCGGTGGTCGCCGGCTTCGGGATTGCATTCCTCTCCGCCCACACCATTGGGCTGGATCTGCTGGCCGGCAACCTGGTGGTGCTCGACGTGCAGGGCTTTCCGGCCCTGTTGAACTGGTATCTGGTGCACAACCGCAGCAAGCGCCTGCCGCCGGTCGCGGCGGCGTTCAAGGATTTCCTGATGCGTGAGGGCGCGCCGCTGATCGAGCGCCTGGTGCACTTCGAGCTGTCGGCCCCCCCGGCGCGGGCGCGCCCGCCAGCCGCTGCGCTGGGGGCGCCACGCAGCAGACGAGCGCGCAGCCGCCGCGCGAGTCAATAGAGGAAGTCGCAGTAGCGTTCGACGTGCGCGGCGAGGTCGAGCGTGTGCTGGCGCGTCAGCCGCTCGGCCAGCTCGGTGTCGCGCCGCTCGAGTGCTTCGATGATCTTCAGGTGATCGATGATCGAGCGTGCCGCGCGTCCGTTCTGCGAGATGGTAGCCCGGCGGATCGCGCGCACGTGCAGGAACAAGTTCTTGGTCGCGTCCGCGATGAGTCGCGAGCCGCCCAGGCGGATGATCATCTGATGAAAGGCAATGTTGGCGTCCGAGTACTCGTCGAGATGCTCCACGGGCGGGGAGCTCTGGAACTCATCGAACAGATGGCGCAGCTTGCTGATTTCCGCATCCGGTGCATGCAGCGTCGCCAGGCGCGCCGACATGCTCTCCAGCGCCGCCCACATCTGGATCATCTCGATGATCTCGCGCTTGGATTTTCGGACGATGAAGATCCCGCGGCGTGGAACCGTCCTGACAAAGCCCTCCTGCTCCAGGATCGACAGTGCCTCGCGCACCGGCGTGCGACTCACGCCGAGCGCCTGCATCAATTCCCGCTCATCGAGTCGCAGGGGCTGGCGCTCGCTGTATATGTCGGTGCTGGCGATGGCGTCCTTGAGCAAGGTGTACGCCTGATCGCGCAGGCTCACGGAATTGAGGGGAGCGAGCGCGAGCCGCCCCACGGGTCTGTGCTTGCGCAGGAGCGCCGCGATCGCCCTCATTCAGCCCCCCTGTTCTCCTCAGGCAGTTGCGCACCCTTCAGGCAGTTGCGCACCCTACTCGATCAACATCAAAGAGATCAAAAACACGGATACCCGGGTTCCCCGACGACCCGAGCCGGAACGCATACGACACGGTACAAAAGGCTTCCGATATATCAGATATCACTGCAGGGCATTTCTCCCCAAATTGGTGCACCGATAGTCGGGTTTACCCTCCCGCCCGTATTGCGCGGTCCCCTCCACGCTCACGCTTGCACGGTTCCAAGCCCTCGAGACGCAGTATTGACAAGGCCGAGATATATCACATATGGTCCGCCGCAGTTTAAAAAAAACGCTGATCCCATGCACCTTTTCAGGGCCTCAATCTGGTGCCGACGATCCGATCGAAGGGTCCCGAGGCGCGATCTGATCCCACCGGCATGAGGGCGCCTGACAACAACCCATCGCGCAAATTCACGCCAACCGGCTGACGGTTCAAACAAACGACGAAGGGGGAGCATCGATGGCTACCGATTCAAATTCTCAAAACACCTCAGTCTTCGCCAACCCCTGGGCGCAGTTGATCATCGGCCTCATCTGTATGGTGATGGTCGCCAACCTGCAGTACGGCTGGACGCTGTTCGTCGGCCCCATCGGCACCAAATACGGTTGGACCAAGGCCGCGATCCAGGTCACCTTCACCATATTCGTTCTGTTCGAGACGTGGCTGGTACCCGCGGAAGGGTACCTGGTCGATCGCTTCGGACCGAAGTGGATGATCGTGGTCGGCGGCCTGCTGTGCGGCCTCGCATGGACGATCAATTCCTTCGCCGATTCCCTGGGAATGTTCTATTTCGCCGCGGTGCTCGGTGGCATCGGCGCCGGTGCCGTGTACGGCACGTGTATCGGCAATGCCGTGAAATGGTTCCCGGGTCGGCGCGGGCTCGCGGCGGGTCTGACCGCGGCCGGCTTCGGCGCCGGTTCTGCGGCGACCATCATCCCGATCGCCAAGATGATCAAGAGCTCGGGCTACGAGCACACCTTCCTGACCTTCGGCCTGTTTCAGGGCATCGTCGTCGTGATCGTCGGCCTGCTGATCCTCGCCCCGTCGGCGAGTTTCTTCGTGGCGGCCCCGAAGTTGAGCCCCGGTGCAAGCCGCTACCAGGCGAAGCCGCTCGAGATGCTCAAGGCCCCGGTCTTCTGGGTGATGTATGTCATGTTCATCATGATGGCGGCGGGCGGTCTGATGGCGACCGCCCAGCTCGCGCCGATCGCCAAGGACTTCAAGGTGGCTGATATCCCGGTGAGCCTGATCGGCATAACGCTCCCGGCGCTGACCTTCGCTCTCAGCATCGACCGGATACTGAACGGTCTGACCCGGCCATTCTTCGGTTGGGTGTCCGACCACCTCGGGCGTGAACAGACCATGTTCATCGCCTTCCTGATCGAAGGCGCGGGCATCATCGCGCTCGCCAATTTCGCCAGCGACCCGGTGGCGTTCGTCCTGCTGAGCGGCCTGGTGTTCTTCGCCTGGGGTGAGATCTACAGCCTCTTCCCGGCTACCGTCACGGACACCTTCGGCGCCACGTACGCGACGACCAACACCGGCCTCATGTACACCGCGAAGGGCACAGCCTCGCTGCTGGTACCGCTGGCCAACGTGATGGTCGCCGCGAAGGGAAACTGGCACGCGGTATTCATCACCGCCGCCACCCTCAACATCCTGGCGGCGCTGATGGCCATCGTGGTCCTGAAGCCCATGCGCGGCGCGTACACGAATCGGACCGCCACCGTTGGTGCCGCGAAGCTGGCGACGGGCTGACGCCTGAAGAGGGCGCGCTGCGCTGCGCAACCACGGCGGGTGCGTTGGCAGAATCGTAACCGTCGCGGACTTTGTTACGAATGGAGGCATCCATGCTCGAGACGGCGACCAAGACTACCGACGACCGCGCCACGACGACCGCGGAAGACACGCTCAAGCGGAAAACCCGCGACGCCGACGTCATTTCCGGCGGGCACCTGGTCGCCAAGGCCCTCAAGAACGAAGGCGTCGATACGATCTTCACCCTGTGCGGCGGGCACATCATCGACATCTACGATGGCTGCATCGATGAAGGCATCCGCATCATCGACGTGCGCCATGAGCAGGTCGCGGCTCACGCCGCGGACGGTTACGCGCGCCAGACCGGCAAGCTCGGTTGCGTGGTCACCACCGCCGGACCCGGTTGCACCAATGCCGTGACCGGGATTGCCACGGCCTTTCGCTCCGAGAGCCCGGTGCTGCACATCGGCGGGCAGGGGGCGCTCACCCAGCACAAGATGGGATCGCTGCAGGACCTGCCGCACGTCGATCTGATGACGCCGATCACCAAGTTCGCCGCCACGGTGCCGAGCACCGAGCGCGTCGCCGACATGGTCTCGATGGCGGCGCGAGAAGCATTCAACGGCGCCCCGGGACCGGTGTACCTGGAAATTCCGCGCGACGTCCTCGATCGCGAGGTCGAGATATCCAAGGCGATCGTCCCGAAGCCCGGGCACTACCGCGCCTCGACCCGCTCGCTCGGCGATCCGCGCGACATCGAGAAGCTCGCCGACCTGCTGGTCAATTCCGAGCGCCCGGCCATCCTGTACGGACAGCAGGTGTGGGCGGCGCGCGGCCATGAGGAGGCGATCGCGCTGCTGCGCGGACTCGACATCCCCGGCTACTTCAACGGCGGCAGCCGCGGGCTCCTGCCCCCCGGTGATCCGCACCACTTCGATCGAACCCGCGGCAACGCCTTCTCGGATGCCGACCTCATCCTCATCGTCGGCACGCCGTTCGACTTTCGCATGGGCTACGGGCGGCGAATCAGCACCAAGCTCAAGCTGGTGCAGATCGACATGGACTATCGCACCGTTGGCAAGAACCGCGACATCGATCTGGGACTCGTCGGCGACCCGGGCGCCATTCTCGGGGCGGTGTTGCAGGCGGCCTCCGGACGCCTGAAGCAGGACAAGCGCCAGGCGCGCCGGCAATGGATGAAAAAGCTGACCGAAGCCGAAGCGGCGGCTACCGAGAAGCTGATGCCGTTGTTCAAGTCCGACAACACCCCGATCCACCCCTATCGGGTCGCCTACGAGCTCAACGAGTTCCTCGCTGACAACACCATCTACATCGGCGACGGCGGCGACGTCGTGACGATCTCTGCCCAGGCGGTGCGTCCGCGGCGGCCCGGCCAGTGGATGGATCCGGGAGCGCTCGGCTCGCTCGGGGTCGGCACCGGCTTCGCCATCGCGGCAGGACTCGCCCAGCCGCGCAAGGAAGTGCTGTGCTACTACGGAGACGGCTCCTTCGGCATGACCGCCTTCGACATGGAGACCGCCAATCGCTTCGGCGTGCCCTACATCGCGGTCATCGGCAACAACTCCGCCATGAACCAGATCCGTTACGGTCAGCTCGCGAAATATGGCGAGGAGCGCGGCAACGTCGGCAACCTGCTGGGCGACGTTCCATTCGGCACCTTCGCCCAGATGCTGGGCGGTTACGGCGAGGAGGTGCGCGACCCGGCGCAAATCGCGCCGGCGCTCAAGCGGGCGCGTGAGTCGGTGCAGAAGTCGCGTCGCTCGGCGGTCATCAATATCTGGGTGGACCC
>VBNH01000183.1 GCA_005878095.1 Gammaproteobacteria bacterium
CTGGCGCACGAGCTGATGGAGGCGTCCGAGAATCGCGGCGCGGCCGTCAGGAAGCGCGAGGACACGCATCGCATGGCGGAGGCCAACAAGGCCTTCGCGCACTACCGCTGGTGAGAGAGCCTAGAGGACACTGAGCCGTGGCACGCGCGACGCCCATCGAGCGCTATCGGAACATCGGCATCTCCGCGCACATCGACGCGGGGAAGACGACCACCACCGAGCGCATCCTCTTTTACACCGGCGTCTCGCACAAGATCGGTGAGGTTCACGACGGCGCCGCCGTCATGGACTACATGGAGCAGGAGCAGGAGCGCGGCATCACGATTACCGCCGCCGCCACCACCTGCTTCTGGAAGGGGATGGACAACAGCTTCCCCGAGCACCGCATCAACATCCTCGACACGCCCGGTCACGTCGACTTCACCATCGAGGTGGAGCGCAGCTTGCGCGTGCTCGATTCCGCCGTGGCGCTGTTCTGCGCCGTGTCCGGCGTGCAGCCGCAGTCGGAGACGGTGTGGCGGCAGATGAACAAGTACGGCGTGCCGCGCATCTGCTTCGTCAACAAGATGGACCGCGCGGGCGCCGATTTCTTCCGCTGCGTGGACCAGATCAGGACGCGACTGCGGGCCAACCCCCTGGCGATCCAGATTCCGATCGGGGCCGAGGACGGCTTCGAGGGCGTCGTCGATCTCATCCGCATGAAGGCCATCTACTGGGACATGGAGACCCAGGGGATGAAGTTCGAGTACCGCGACATCCCGGCGAGTCTCAAGGACGAGGCGCTGCGGCACCGCGCCAAGATGATCGAGGTGGCGGCCGAAGCCAACGACACGCTCATGCACAAGTACCTCGAGGGCGAGCAACTGTCCGACAAGGAGATCCGGGCGGGCCTGCGCGAGCGCTCCATCAGGAACGAGATCGTGCTGTGCATGTGCGGCACCGCGTTCAAGAACAAGGGCGTGCAGGCGTTGCTCGATGCGGTCATCGAGTTCATGCCCTCGCCGATCGAGATGCCGGACGTCAAGGGCATCAATGACCGCGGCGAGCCCGCCACGCGCAAGGCGAGCGACGCGGAGCCGTTCTCCGCGCTCGCCTTCAAGATCCTCAACGACCCGTTCGTCGGCAACCTGACGTTCTTCCGCGTCTACTCCGGGATTCTCAATTCGGGCGACACGGTGTACGTGCCCGCCAAGGGCAGGAAAGAGCGCATCGGGCGGCTGCTGCAGATGCACGCCAGCGAGCGCACCGAGATCAAGGAAGTGCGCGCCGGCGACATCGCCGCCGCGGTCGGGCTGAAGGACGTCATTACCGGTGACACGCTGTGCGATCTCGACAAGGTCATCACGCTGGAGAAGATGGAATTCCCGGCGCCGGTCATTTCGGTGGCAGTGGAGCCCAAGACCAAGGCTGACCAGGAGAAGATGGGTCTCGCCCTGCAGCGTCTCGCCAAGGAAGACCCCTCGTTCCGCGTGCACACCGACCAGGAGTCCGGACAGACCATCATCTCCGGCATGGGCGAGTTGCACCTGGAAATCATCGTCGATCGCATGAAGCGCGAGTTCAAGGTCGAGGCGAACGTCGGCAAGCCGCAGGTCGCCTACCGCGAGACCATCCGCGGCAAGGTCGAGAGCGAGGGCAAGTTCATACGCCAGTCGGGCGGGCGCGGCCAGTATGGCCACGTGTGGCTGAAGTTGGAGCCCAACGAGCAGGGCAAGGGGTACGAGTTCATCAACGGCGTCGTCGGCGGCAGCGTGCCGCGCGAGTACGTGCCGGCGGTGGACAAGGGCATCAAGGAAGCCGTCGAGACCGGCGTCATCGCAGGTTACCCGGTGGTGGACGTGAAGGTGACGCTGTTCGACGGCTCCTACCACGACGTCGACTCGAACGAGATGGCGTTCAAGATCGCCGGCTCGATCGGCTTCAAGGAAGGCTTCAAGCGCGCCAGACCCGTGCTGCTCGAGCCGATCATGAAGGTCGAAGTGGTGACGCCCGAGGAATACTCGGGCGATGTGATCGGCGATCTGAACCGCCGCCGCGGCCAGATCACCGGCATGGACGAGACGCCCGCCGGCAAGGCGATCGCCGCCGACGTGCCGCTGTCGGAGATGTTCGGCTACGCGACCACCGTGCGCTCCATGAGCCAGGGGCGCGCCACCTTCACCATGGAATTCGCGAAATACGTGGAAGTGCCGCCGAACATCGCGGACGGAATCATCAAGAAGTGACCGGCCACACGGGAACCCGCTGACACCGCCAGAACGCCAGGGTCGAGGAAAACGCCATGTCCAAAGAGAAATTCGAGCGCAACAAGCCGCACGTAAACGTGGGGACGATTGGTCACGTGGACCATGGGAAGACGACCTTGACGGCGGCGCTGACGAAGGTGATGGCCGAGACCTACGGTGGGACCTTCATGGCGTACGACCAGATTGACAAGGCGCCCGAG
>VBNH01000091.1 GCA_005878095.1 Gammaproteobacteria bacterium
ACCGCGTGCACCTGGCTGATCTGTCCCACGCCGCCGTCGATCAGCAGCAGGTCCGGCGCCGGCACTTCCCCCTGGCGCACGTGCTTGTAGCGGCGCGCCAGCGCCTGGCGCAGCGCCGCGTAATCGTCCCCCGGCGTCACGCCGCTGATGTTGAAGCGCCGGTACTCCTTCTTCAGGGGACCCTCCGGACCGAACACGACGCAGGATGCCACGGTGCCCTCGCCGCCCGTGTGGCTGATATCGAAGCACTCCATGCGCGCGGGCGGCTCGGACAGGTCGAGCACCTCGGACAGGTCCAGCAGCATTTCCTCCATCCCCTGGCGCTGCGCGAAGCGCATGCGCAACGCCTGCACCGCGTTCTCCTGGGTCAGCTCCACCCAGCGCACCGCCAGGCCGCGCAGCGGATGCCGCACCTCCACCGCGCGTCCGGAGCGGCTGCTGAGCAGCTCCGCCAGCGACGCCGCCTCCTCCAGAGGGGTGCCGAGCAGCACCTGCGCCGGAGCCTCGGCGCTCGCGTAGTACTGCATGACGAACGAGGCGAGCGCCTCGCCGGCTTCCGCAAGCGCGGCGCGCGGGAAGTAGCTGGTGGTGCCGAGATTACGCCCCCCGCGCACCAGCATGACGCTCACGGCGTACTCGCCGGCCTCCCCGACGATCGCAATCACGTCCACGTCGCGCTGCCCTTCCGCGGTCACGACCTGTTGTGCCTGGATGCGCTTGAGCGCCGCGAGCTGATCGCGGATCTGGGCCGCCAGCTCGAACTGCAGGCGCTCGCCCGCCTCCTCCATGCGCGCCTGCAGTTCGGCATTCACTTCATCGCTGCGGCCATCGAGCACCTTGACCGCCGCCGCCATGTCCTGGGCGTAGGCCTCGCGCGTGATGAGCCCGACGCACGGCGCCGAGCAGCGCCCGATCTGGTGCTGCAGGCACGGCCGGCTGCGGTTGGCGAAGAAGCTATCGCGGCAGTTGCGGATGCGAAACAGCTTCTGCAGCTGGTTGAGGGTGTCGCGCACCGCGCCCGCATTGGGGAAGGGGCCGAAGTAGCGGCCGGCGGCGCTGCGCGCGCCCCGGTAGAACATCAGCCGCGGAAACTCGTGCTCCACGCACAGGTGAATGTAGGGAAAGCTCTTGTCGTCGCGCAGCACCACGTTGAAGCGTGGTTTGTGCGCCTTGATGAGATTGTATTCGAGCAGCAGCGCCTCGGTCTCCGAGTTGGTCACCGTGACTTCGACGCCCTCGATCTGTGCAGTGAGCGCCTGCACCTTGGGATTGACGTTGCCGGCGGCGAAGTAGGTCCCGACGCGGTCCTTGAGGCTGCGCGCCTTGCCGACGTACAGCAGCTCGTGCCCGGCGCCGAACATGCGGTACACGCCCGGACGTCTGGGGAGGGAGGCGATGAACTCCTTGGGATCGAACACGGTCGGTGGCTTTCAGGGAACCTGCAACGCCGCGGGCACCGTCAGGCCGGCGAGCTCGCAGGCGCGCGCCATTACAGTTCTGAACATCGCCGGCGTGAGCCGTCGGGTCGAGGTGTTGTAGCGGCTGCAATGATACGAATCGAGCATACATTGCTCTCCATCGAGCATGTGTTCGCGTCCGTGTGCGAACAAGTAATGTCCACGCGTGAGCCCGCGCGCCAGCAGCACCGCATCGTGCGCCACTCGCCCCAGGGCCAGGTACACGCGCACCGTGGACAACTGCCGCAGCTCGGCGGCGAGGTAAGCGTTGCAGCAGCGGATCTCCTGCAGCAGCGGCTTATTTTCCGGCGGCACGCATTTGACCGCATTCACGATGCGCGCGTTCAACAGTGTGAGTCCGTCGCTCGCCGAGGCGGACAGCGCCCGGTTCGCAAGCCCCGCCTCGTAGAGCGTCTGGTACAGCAGGACGCCTGCGTGATCTCCGGTGAACGGCCGGCCGGTACGGTTGGCGCCATGCATGCCGGGCGCGAGACCCACTATGAGAATGCGCGGCTCCGGCGCACCGAAGGACGGCACCGGTCGCGCCCAGTACTCCGGATGGCTGGCGCGCGTTTGCGCGAGGAAGCGCGCGAGACGCGGGCAGCGCCTGCAGTCTGGATCGTACGCGGCGGCGGGCGGCTCGTGACTGATGCGCCGCAAAGCTCTCAGGCCGAGGCGGTCCCGGCACGTTTGCCGGCGCGGCGGCTCTGACTGCGCTCGGCGATCAGCATGGCGAGCTCGAGGGCCTGCTCGTGGTTCAGGCGCGGATCCACGCTCGAACGATAGGCGCGCTGCAGGTCCTGGTCGGTGAGCCCGCGCGCACCCCCGGTGCACTCGGTGACGTCGTCCCCGGTGAGCTCGATGTGCACCCCGCCCAGATACGATCCCAGCTCGGCGTGGATACGGAACGCCAGCTCCAGCTCCTTGAGGATGTTCTCGAAGCGGCGGGTCTTGATGCCGCCGGTGGTCGTCTCGGTGTTGCCGTGCATGGGATCGCACACCCACAGCACCGTCTGTCCGGTCTGGCGGACCGCTTCGATCGCCTTCGGGAGCGCCGTGGCCACCTCCTTCGCCCCGAAGCGGTGTATGAACGTGAGCCGGCCGGGCTGATTCTGCGGGTTGAGGGTCGTCACCAGGCCCTGCAGCCACGCCGCGTCCATGGCGGATCCGACCTTGACGGCGATGGGATTGGAGATGCCGCGGAAGTACTCGACGTGCGCGCCCTCGAGAGCGGCGGTGCGCATGCCGATCCACGGCAGGTGCGTCGAGAGGTTGTACCAGCGGTTCTGCCGGGGAAGGAAACGCGTCTGCGCCTGCTCGTAGTGCAGGTGCAGGCCCTCGTGACTCGCATAGAAGTCCACCAGCGTGGCTTCGTGAACCTGGCGGCCGCTGATGCCCTCGAAAAAATCCAGCGCATCGCCGATCGAGCTCACGATGCGCTGATAGGCGTCCTTCAGCGGCGCCTGGTGCACGAAACCCAGATCCCAATACTCCGGGTGGTGCAGATCCGCGAAGCCGCCCTCGACCAGCGCGCGCACGAAGTTCAGTGTCAGCGCGGCGCGCTCATAACCGCGCAGCAGCAGCTCCGGATCCGCCGCACGCGCCTCGGGGGTGAATTCCGGACGATTGACCAGGTCCCCGCGATAGCTCGGCAGCGTGACCCCGCCGCGCGTCTCGGTGTCCGTCGAGCGGGGCTTGGCGTACTGACCGGCCATGCGCCCGACGCGGATGATGGGTTTCTTCAGTCCGTGCAGCAGCACGAGACTCATCTGCAGCAGGATCTTGAGCTTCTTGGCGATGGTGTCCGACTCACAATCGGCAAACGCTTCCGCACAGTCACCGCCCTGCAGCAGAAACGCCTCCCCGCGCTGGGCGGCGGCGAGGCGCCCGCGCAGCGTCTCGATCTCCCAGGAGACGACGATCGGCGGCAGCCGCGAGACGTGCGCCACAATCCGCTCGAGCGCGCGCGGATCCGCATACACCGGCTGTTGCTGAGCCGGCCGCGTCTGCCAGCTGGCGCTGTGCCAGGAGGTGCTTTCGGGTGATCGCATCTCATTGATCCTAGCACGCTTTCCTTGAGGCCCCGGCCACCGGGGCGCGCCTCCCGCGCTGCGGGGCGTCGCCTGGCGGGCGCGGCGCGGCGGCGCTGGCGCTGCGGGCGCTTCGCGGGCAGAATGCGCCCCTTTTCCAAAGGGACTCTATGCACCGCGTACTGGTTCTGGGCGCCGGCAAGATCGGCGCATTGATCTGCGGATTGCTAGCCGAATCGGGCAGTTACAAGGTTCAACTGGGCGATATCGACGGCGCTGCGGCGGAGGCGGTGGTGCGTGCCCACGAGACGCGCAACATCCTCGCCTTTGCGCTCGACGCGACCGACGCGGCGGCGCTCGCGCGGCATCTCGCCGAGCACCCCGTCGATGGCGTCGTTTCCAGCCTGCCGTACTACTGCAACCTCGGGGTCGCCGCGGCCGCCCGCAAGGCGCGTATCCACTACTTCGACCTGACGGAAGACGTGGACGTCACGCGCTCGGTGCGCACCCTCGCCGCGGGGGCCGAGCAGGCATTCGTGCCGCAATGTGGTCTCGCGCCCGGATTCATCAGCATCGCCGGCGCTGAGCTGATCACACACTTCGACGCGTTGCGGGCCGTGAAGCTGCGCGTCGGCGCCCTGCCGCAGCACCCGAACAACGTCCTCAAGTACTCCCTCACCTGGTCCACCGAGGGACTCATCAACGAGTACGGCAATCCCTGCCAGGCGGTGAGCGACGGGCGGCTGCTCGAGGTTGCGCCTCTCGAGGGACTCGAGGAAATCGAGATCGACGGCACGCTGTATGAGGCCTTCAACACCTCGGGGGGCCTCGGGTCGCTGGCCGCGACCCACGGCGCGCACATCGAGACGATGAACTACAAGACCATCCGTTACCCCGGTCACTGCCAGCAGATGCGCCTGCTCATGAACGACCTGAAGCTCAATCACGATCGCGGCACGCTCAAGCGCATCCTCGAGAACGCCGTGCCGCAGACGCTCCAGGACGTGGTGATCGTGTATGCGGCGGTCACCGGCACGCAGGACGGACAGCTGCGCGAGGAAAACTACGTCAACAAGATCTATCCGCAGGTCATCGCCGGGCGGCTGTGGTCGGCGATTCAGGTCACGACGGCCGCCGGCATCACCGCGGTGCTGGACCTCGTGCTCGAGCAGCAGGGCCGCTACAGTGGCTTCGTGGCGCAGGAGCAGTTCCGGTTGACGGAGATTCTCGCCAACCGCTTCGGGCGCTACTACGCGCCGGGCGGCACCAAGCAGGTTTCCGGCGAGGTCGTCGTGTCGGGTAAAGCCGGCCATCAGCGCCGGCAGGCGGCGAACGGATGAACAGGGACATCGCTGCGCTTCTGAAGCGCTTGGGACTCGGCGCGGTCAACGCGGGCGCCTGGTCCGGATCGCGCGGCTGGTCGGACGTGACGGACGCCGCGCTCATGGACGTGCGCAACCCTTCAGATGGGACGCTGCTCGCGCAGGTGCGGCCCGCCAGCGCGCAGGACTACGAGCATGTGCTGAGCTCCGCGGTCGACGCTGCGGCCGCCTGGCGCGACGTGCCGGCGCCCAAGCGCGGCGAAGCGGTGCGGCTGCTCGGTGAGCAGTTGCGACGGCACAAGAGCGACCTTGGCACGCTCGTGTCGCTGGAAAACGGCAAGATCCTCGCCGAGGGCCTGGGCGAGGTTCAGGAGATGATCGACATCGCCGACTTCGCGGTCGGCCAGTCGCGCATGCTCTACGGCCTCACCATGCACTCCGAGCGCCCGCGGCATCGCATGGCCGAGCAATGGCACCCCTTGGGCGTCGTCGGCATCATCTCGGCCTTCAACTTTCCGGTCGCGGTGTGGTCCTGGAACGCGTTTCTCGGGGTCGTGTGCGGCAACGCCTGCGTGTGGAAGCCCTCGCACAAGACGCCGCTCACGGCGCTGGCGGTGCAGCGGCTGTGCAACGCCGTGGTCGAAGCCAACCACCTGCCGCCGGTCCTGCAGCTGTTCGTGGACGCCGGCACGGAGCTGGCGACACGCTTCGTGGCGGACCGGCGCGTGGCGCTCATCTCCTTCACCGGTTCGACCGAGGTCGGCCGCAAGGTCGGCGAGCGCGTCGCCGCGCGCCTCGGCAAGAGCCTGCTCGAGCTCGGCGGCAACAACGCCGTCATTGTCGATGAGACCGCGAACCTCGACCTCGCGGTGCCGGCGATCGTGTTTGGCGCCGTCGGCACCGCCGGCCAGCGCTGCACCAGCACGCGGCGCGTGTTTGCCCACCAGGCGATCGCGGCGGAGCTGGAGCGGCGGCTGATTCATGCTTACCGGCAGGTGCGCATCGGTGATCCGCTGGAGAGCGAGACGCTCATGGGTCCGCTGATCGATGCCCAAGCCGTGGAGCGCTACCAGGCGGCCATCGCCAGCGCGCGCGCGGCCGGGGGCGAGCTGCTCTATGGTGGCAACATGCTCAAGCGTCCCGGCAACTTCGTCGAGCCGGCGATCATTCGCGCCCGTAACGACTGGCCGATCGTGCAGACCGAGACCTTCGCACCCATTCTGTACCTGATTCCGGTCGCCTCGCTCGCCGAGGCGATCGCCGCGCAGAACGCCGCCGCCCACGGCCTGTCCTCGGCGCTGTTCACCGATCGACTGCAGAACGCGGAAGCGTTCCTCTCGGCCGCCGGCAGCGACTGCGGTATCGCCAACGTCAATCTGGGCACCTCGGGCGCCGAAATCGGCGGCGCCTTCGGTGGCGAGAAGGATACCGGCGGTGGACGCGAGTCCGGCTCGGATGCCTGGAAGGCGTACATGCGCCGCCAGACCGCCACCGTGAACTGGAGCCGGGAGCTGCCGCTGGCGCAGGGGATCGAGTTCAAGATCACGCCGTAGGCGCCCGCGGTCAGCGCCCCGGCAGCCGCAGCGAGATACGTGCACCACCGAGCGGGGAGGCGTCGATCGCGAGCTGGCCGCCGTACAGGTCCACGGTATCGTGCACCATGGCGAGTCCCAACCCATGGCCCGGCACGTTCTGATCCGTACGCACGCCGCGCTCGAGCACGCGCGCGCGGTCGTCCGCTGAAATACCCGGTCCGTCGTCCTCCACGATGAGGCTCAGGCGCTCGCGCGGGCCGGCGCTCTCGTCACTGCTCCCCGTGAGGCGCACCCGGCTGCGGCACCACTTGCAGGCGTTGTCGAGCAGGTTTCCCAGCAGCTCCGTGAGGTCGCCGCGATCACCGACGAACAGCGTCGCGGGCGCGATCGCCAGCTCGAGCGACAGATCCTTGCCCGCGTACACCTTCAGCAGCGTGCCGCGCAGCTCGGAGGCCACCTGCGCCACCTCCACGGGCGCCTGCCCGAGCAGTGCGCCGCCGGAGGCGGCGGCACGTTTCAACTGGTGCTCGATGATGCCGCTCATGCGATCGATCTCCGCCCCTACGGGGCCGGCGGGCGTGCCGCTGGACAGGCTCGCGCGCATGACGGCGAGCGGCGTCTTCAGACTGTGCGCCAGATTGCCGAGCGTGTCGCGGTAGCGGGTGACGCGCTTGCGCTCCCCCAGCAGCAGCGCGTTGAGGTTGGTCGCGACGCCGGACAACTCGCGCGGGTAGCCTGCGCCAAGGGTCTCGAGGCGCCCTTCCTCCACCTCGTGAATCTCGCGCTCCATGCGTCGCACCGGCGCGAGCACCCAGTGCAGCAGCGCGGCGAGCGTCACGAGCAGCACCAGCATGAGTCCCGCGAACCAGCCGATCAGCTCGCGGCGGAAGCGCCACAGCTGCTCCTCATAGGGGCTGAGGCTGACGGCGACGCTGAAAGTGATCGTGCGCTTGCCATTGGGGTCGTCCGCGAACTGGATCGCGCGGCTCTCGATGGCCACGCGGTCGTGACCGAAGGCCGCGTACACGAGGTTGCGCTCCCCGGGCACGAGCAGCGCGCCGAAATCGCTGGTGGAAAGGCCGGCCGTCGAAGGCGAGCGCCACAGGTAACGCTGCGAGTGGATCTCCGCGTACAGTCCCGAGCGCGGGGTCGCCAGCCGCGGATCGAGCGTATGCGGGGCCGGGGCATAGCCGCCGCTGGGTTGCGGCTCGGCCGCCGCAATCAGCGCCACCATCTGCGAGTCGAGCAGCTCGCGTAGCGAGCGCTCCGAGAGCGCCCGGAAGCCGGTGTCCAGCACCAGCATCATCCCGCCGAAGAACAACGCCAGCGGCACGGAGACCGAAACCAGCAGCCGCCGACTGAGCGAGTGCACGGTCTGCTATGCAGCGCGGCGCCGGCCGCCTCTAGGAGGCGGCGTCGCGCGGCAGCGCGAACCGATAACCCCGGCCGCGCAGCGTCTCGATGGGACGCAGCTCGTCCTGCGGGTCGAGCTTGCGGCGCAGGCGTCCGACCAGCACCTCGATGACGTTGCTGTCGCGCTCGAAGTCCTGGTCATACAGGCGCTCGGTCAATTCCGTCTTGGAGATCACATCCCCGGCGCGCAGCATCAGGTGCTCGAGAATGCGGTACTCGAACGTGGTGAGCTCAACGGCTGCGCCGCTCACTGCCACGGTCTGCGCGCGCGTATCCAGCACCACCGGTCCGCAATTGAGCTGCGGGCTCGCCCAGCCGCCCGCCCGGCGCAACAGCGCCTGCAGCCGCGCCAGCACTTCCTCGAAGTGAAAGGGCTTGGCGACGTAGTCATCCGCGCCCGCCTGCAGCCCCTCGACCTTGTCCTGCCAGTTGTCGCGCGCGGTAAGGATCAGGATCGGGTAGGTCTTGCGCGCCGCCCGCAGCCGGCGGATCACTTCCAGGCCGGGAAGGTTCGGCAGCCCGAGGTCGATGACGGCGACGTCCAGCGGGTATTCGAGCCCCGCGAACAGCCCCTCGTTGCCGTCGCGCGCCACGTCCACGGAAAAACCTGCTGCGGCGAGGCGCTCCTGCAGCGAGTCGCGGAGCGCCGCTTCGTCCTCGACCACCAGTACGCGCATGCCGCCCCCTTCAGTGCGCGGCTACTGAACCGACCCGTCCGCCGCATCCACGCGCACCGTCCAGACCTTGCCCGAGTCGTTGAGGAGCCTCAGCACGTAGACGGTGCGGCCGTCGCCCTTCTGCGCCTCGGCTTTCACCACGCGCGCGTGAAAGCGCTGTTCAACCATCCTGACGGCCTGGTCCATCGAAACCGCCGCGCGCGTCACCACCGTGCGGCCGGCCGGCTCCGCCGGCGCGGCGGCTACCGCAGCCGCGCTCGCGCCCACCACGGGCAGCCATAAGATGAGGAGAGGAGCGCGCCACCCGTTCATGCGTGCGGACAAGCGTAGCGCATTCGTGCGTCGCGCTGCGACTTTCAAACCGCCGCCTGTTATGTTCAGGTGCCGTTCAGTTTTGCCTCGCGCCACAGGGCATCCCACTCGGCCGCCGACAGGCTCCCGAGGTCGAGGCCGCGCGTGCGCGCGAGTGATTCCATGGTGGCAAAGCGTCGCTCGAACTTGGCATTCGCGGCGCGCAGCGCGGCCTCCGCGTCGAGCTTCAAGTGCCGGCCCCAGTTCACTATGGAAAACAGCAGATCCCCGAGCTCAGCGGCGATCACTGCCGCAGCGCTCCCCGCCTCGCCCGCGCCGCCGGCGGCGAGCGCGCCATCGATCTCGTGCAGTTCCTCCAGCACCTTGGCGCGCACCTCTCGCGCATCCGGCCAGTCAAAGCCCACGCGCGCCGCCCGGCGGCCGAGCTTCGCCGCGCGCACCAGCGCCGGCAGCGCCCGCGGGACACCGGCCAACACCGTGCCCTCCCCCGCCGGCTCCCTGGGGGCCGACGCGGCGCGCTCCTGCGCTTTCTGTTCCTCCCACGCGCGCACCAGTTCCTGCGGCGCGGGCGAGGTGCCCGCGAACACGTGCGGATGGCGGCGCACGAGCTTGTCGTGAATCGCGGTGGCGACTGCGGCGAAGTCGAACCAACCGCGCTCCTCGGCCATGCGGGCGTGAAACACCACCTGAAACAGCAGGTCACCGAGCTCATCGCGCAGCGCCTCGCGCTCGCCACGCTCGATGGCGTCGGCGACTTCGTAGGCCTCCTCGATGGTGTAAGGCGCGATGCTGCTGAAGGTCTGCTCGCGGTCCCAGGGACAGCCGCGCTGCGGATCGCGCAGGCGCGCCATCAGCGCGAGCAGTGCGCCGAGGGCGCGTTCGGCGTCACTCATCGGCAGGTCCGACACACACCCGATAGAGGGTGAGGAGCATCCCGGCGGTGGCGCCCCAGATGTTGCGATCCCCGAAGGGGATCTCGCAAAACTCCAGCTCCTCGCCGGTGATCGCGGAGCGGCGGCGGTGGCGGTGGTGATTGGCGGGATCGAACAGGTAATCGAGGGGCACCTCGAAGGTGTCCTGAACCTCCTGCGAGTCGAGCAGCAGCTCGAAGCCCGGCTGCACCAAGGCGACCACCGGCGTGATGCGAAAGCCGCTGATCACGACGTGGTCCGGCAGGTAGCCGATGACCGAGACGAAGCGCTCTGCGAGGCCGATCTCCTCGCGCGCTTCGCGCAGTGCCGCCGCCGAGGGGCTGCCGTCGGCGCTCTCGATGCGCCCGCCCGGGAAACTGATCTGGCCGGCGTGATTGCGCAACTGCGTCGCGCGCTGCGTGAACAGCACCGTGAGCCCGGGCCGCTCGATGAGCGGTATGAGCACCGCGGCCGGCACCGGGTCCTGCGGCAACCGGCGCCGCTGCGAGGCACTAATGGGCTCGAACATGCCCGGTACCAGCCATTGCGACACGTCGTGTCGGGGCGTGGAGCCGGCGAGCCGCGTACGGATGATCTGCGCCCAGTCGCGCTGCGCCGCACCTGCGGCAGCGCCTGGACCGGTCGTTGCGTCCTGCACAGCCAAGCCGCGCTCACCCCCCGCCGCTGCTGCCGCCCTTGATCCCGCCGCTGGTGAGCTCCGCCGGATCCAGGAGCCGCGCCAGTTGCTCGCGCGGCAAATCGGTCAGCTCAGCTGCGACCTCACGGATCGGTCGTCCCTCCGCGTACGCCTTCTTGGCAATGGCGGCGCCCTTCTCGTAGCCGATCACCGGATTCAGCGCGGTCACCAGAATGGGGTTGCGGTCGAGCGCCTCGGCGAGCCGCGCCTCGTTCACCCTGAAACCCGCGATGGCGCTGTCGGCCAGCAAACGCGCCGCATTCGCCAGCAGCCGGATGCTCTGCAGGAGGTTGTGCGCGATCAGCGGCAGCATGACGTTCAGCTGGAAGTTACCCGACTGTCCCGCGAGGGTGATGGTGGCATCGTTGCCGATCACCTGCGCCGCCACCATGGTGGTGGCCTCAGGGATCACCGGGTTGACCTTGCCGGGCATGATGCTGCTGCCGGGTTGCAGGGCCGGCAGTGCAATCTCGGCGAGCCCCGCGAGCGGGCCGCTGTTCATCCAGCGCAGGTCATTGGCGATCTTCATGAGACTCACGGCGATCACCTTCAATTGCCCGGACAGCTCCACCGCGGTGTCCTGCGCCGACAGCGCTTCGAAGTAGTTGCGCGCCGGCGCAAACGCGACGCCGGTGAGCGCGGCGAGTTGCTCGCAGAAGCGCCTGCCAAATTCCGGATGCGCGTTGATGCCGGTGCCGACGGCGGTGCCGCCCTGCGCCAGGGCGAGCAGGCGCGGCTCCACGGACTTCAGCCGCGCCACGCCACTCTCGATCTGCGTGCGCCAGCCCGACAACTCCTGCGCCAGCCTCACCGGCATGGCGTCCATCAGGTGCGTGCGGCCGGTCTTCACGATGCCCTCCACGTCACGCTCGCGGGTGCGCAGCACCTCGGCGAGGTGCTCGAGCGCCGGCGTGAGTTCGCGGCGCACCGTGAGTGCGGCGCTCACATGGATAGCGGTCGGAATCGCATCGTTACTGCTCTGGCACATGTTGACATGGTCGTTGGGATGCACCGCGCCGCCGAGCCGCCGGCTCGCCAGCGCCGCGATCACCTCGTTGGCATTCATGTTGCTGCTGGTCCCCGAGCCGGTCTGAAAGACATCGATCGGGAACTGTGCATCGTGCGCGCCCGCCGCCACCTCCGCCGCGGCCGCCTCCACCGCCTGCGCCACCTTGGGCTCGAGCAGCTTCAGGTCCCGGTTGACGCGCGCCGCGGCCTGTTTCACCAGGCCGAGTGCGCCGATGAAAGGCCGCGGCATGGTGAGGCCGCTTACGGGGAAGTTCTGCACCGCGCGCTGGGTATGCGCCCCCCACAGCGCATCGGCCGGCACCTTGATCTCGCCCATGCTGTCGCGCTCCACCCGAAAGGAAGTCGTCATGCCTGCACTCCGCGCACTTGCCCGCCGGCGGCGCCAACTACCGCCCAAGCCGGACGACCGTATGCGTTATCATGGTAGCGCATGTCCGCGAGCTCCAGCGATCTACTGTCGGCGCTCGACGCGCTGTCGCCGCTGGATGGGCGCTACCGCGCCGCGAGCGCGCCGCTGCGCGGCCTGCTCACCGAGGGCGGACTGATCCGCGAACGCGTCCGTATCGAGGCGCTGTGGTTGCTGCACCTGGCGGCGGCCGTGCCGCAGCTGCCCGGCGCGCAACTCACGCCCGCGGTGCGCGAGCGCGCGCGTCAACTGGCGTCCGCGCCCGAACCGGCGGCGGCGGCGGCCGTCAAGGCCATCGAGGAGCGCATCAATCACGACGTCAAGGCCGTTGAATACTACCTGCGCGAGCAGCTGGCGGCGGTCGGGGCCACGGACGCGACGCTCGAGCTGGTGCACT
Source organism: Gammaproteobacteria bacterium (assembly GCA_005878095.1). Lineage (GTDB taxonomy): Bacteria > Pseudomonadota > Gammaproteobacteria > Steroidobacterales > Steroidobacteraceae > 13-2-20CM-66-19. The sequence continues at coordinate 12,187 of VBNH01000091.1, forward strand.
TCGGCTGCACCTCGGAAGACATCAACAACCTCAGTTACGCGCGCCTGCTGCACGCGGCGCGTGCGACGCTCCTCGGCACGCTCGAGGCCCGCACGGCGGAGCTGACGGCACTCGCGCATCGCTACGCCGACGCCGCCATGCCGGCGCGCACGCACGGACAGCCGGCCAGCCCCACTACCCTCGGCAAGGAGCTCGCCAACTTCGTCGCGCGCCTGCGGCGCGCGCAGCGCCGCTGGGCGGCGGTGAGCATTCTCGGCAAGTGGAATGGCGCGGTCGGCAACTTCAACGCCCACGCGGCGGCGCTGCCGGCGGTGGACTGGCCGGCCGTTGCGCAGGCGTTCGTCACCTCGCTGTCGCTCGAGTACAACCCGTGGACCACCCAGATCGAGCCGCACGACTGGATCGGCGAATACTGCGATGCCCTCGCGGGCGCGAACGTGGTGCTCATCGATCTCAGCCGCGACCTGTGGGGATACATCTCGCTGGGCTATCTGCGCCAGCGCGCCGTCCCGGGAGAGGTCGGCTCATCCACCATGCCTCACAAGGTGAACCCGATCGACTTCGAGAACGCGGAAGGCAATTGTGGCGTGGCCAATGCGCTGCTGCGGCACTTCGCCGACAAGCTCCCGGTGTCGCGCTGGCAGCGCGACCTGACCGATTCGACCGTGCTGCGCAACCTGGGCGTGGCGCTCGGGCATGCGCTGATCGCCTGGAGCGCGCTCGGACGGGGACTGACGAAAATCGAAGCCGATCCTGAGCGCATGGCCGCCGATCTCGCCGCCACCCGGGAGGTGCTGGGTGAAGCGCTGCAGACCGTGCTGCGCGCCGCGGGTGTGCCGGGCGGCTACGAGCGCCTGAAGGAGTTCACGCGCGGCCGGGCGATCGACGCCGCCACCCTCGCCGCCTTCATCGACACTCTGCCGCTCGCCCCGGCCGAGAAGGCTCGACTGCGCGCCCTGGAACCGGCCGACTACACCGGGCTCGCCGCGCAGCTGGCGCGCCGGATCTGAGGGCCGCAGGCGCAAACCGCCGCGCTGACGCACCAGCCCGCGCTGGCGCATCAGCCCCGCGCCGGCCCCATCTCACGACAAGCCTAAAGTGCGAACTGCGCCACGTTTTTGACTCGCTGCCGGCAGTTGCGGCCGCCAAACCGTGACCGGTTCGGCAAGGAAAACCCACGGCCGTCACTAAGATCCTCGGCAGCCTGCCTCCCGTGCAGGCGTATGCGGGGCGCCACGCGTGGCAGTAACCGGGGAACTTGACCTGAACGGCGCTTTGGCGCAGCTGGCAAACGCGCGCTATGCGCCGGAATCCGCCGGCCCCGGCGGCCCTGCCCCCGTGACGCGCCAGGGGGCCGAGACGCTGACCGTTCTCACCTCGCTCGCCGAGGTTCGCGCGGCGGTCAATGAGATCGCGGCCACGGCGCAGAGGCTGATCTCGATCTACACCCCAGACCTCGAGCCCGACCTGTTCGATCAGACGGCCTTCCTCGAGATCATCAAGCACTTCGTCCTGACGCGCAGCTTCTCCAAGGTGCGGGTGCTGCTGGCGGAGCCGACCCGCGTCATGCGCGACAGCAACCGCTTCGTGGCCATGGGGCGGCGCCTGTCCAGTTGCATCGACATCCGCTACGTGGCCGCGCAGTCGCCACAGCGCGCCTCCGCGTATCTCATCGCCGACGACCGGGCGATCGTCTACCGTATGCGCGCCGACAGCTGGGACGGTGTCGCCGACATCAACAATCCGGCTATAATCCCCCGCATGCCCCGAATGCCTGACGTAACCGTCGCGGCCGTCACGGAGACGGCCGGCCGCTTCCTGGTCGTGGAAGAGCGCATCAACCAGCGGCTGGTGTTCAATCAACCGGCCGGACACGTCGAGCGCGGTGAGACCCTGTTTGCGGCGGTGGTCCGCGAGGTACGCGAGGAGACCGCGTGGCGCTTCGAGCCGCAGGCGCTCCTGGGCGTGTACCTGTGGCGTAACCCCGCCAACGGGCGGCGCACCCTGCGCTTCGCCTTCACCGGCGAGGTCGCGGACCATGACGCCCGACAAGAACTCGACCGCGGGATCGTGGGCACGCACTGGCTGTCGCGAGTCGAGCTCGAGGCGCGCGCGGCGCGGCTGCGCAGCCCCCTGGTGCTGCGCTGCGTGCACGACTACCTGGCGGGCCAGCGCCTGGCACTCGAGCCGCTCGCCGGCCTCGACCTGCGCGCCGCCAGCTCCGCCGGCGCCGAGGCGGTGCGCCTGTGAGCGCCGCGCGCGTCATCGTCGGGCTCTCCGGGGGTGTCGACTCCGCGGTCGCGGCGCTGCTGCTCAGGGATGCGGGCTGGGAGGTGCAGGGCCTGTTCATGAGCAACTGGGAGGAGGACGACGACGCCTACTGCACCAGCGCGCGGGACTTCCAGGACGCGCGCGCGGTCGCGGCCGAGCTCGGCATTGCTCTGCATCGCGCCAGCTTCGCGCTCGAGTACCGTGAGCGCGTATTCCGGCATTTTCTGCGCGAGCACCGCGCCGGCCGCACGCCCAATCCTGACGTGCTGTGCAACCGGGAGATCAAGTTCGGCGTCGCGCTTCAGTGGGCGCGGCGCCTGGGCGCGGCGCATTTCGCGACCGGGCACTACGCCCGGCTGCAGCAGGGACCCGAGGGCACGGGGCTCTACAAGGCGCGCGATCCCGCCAAGGATCAGAGCTATTTCCTGCACGCCGTGGCGGGCGAGGAGCTGGCGCGCACGCTGATGCCGCTGGGCGAGTTGCAGAAAAGCGCCGTGCGCGAGCGCGCGCGCCGTGCCGGGCTGCCGGTGTTCGACAAGCCCGACAGCACCGGCATCTGCTTCATCGGCGAGCGCCCGTTTCGCGAGTTTCTGGCGCGCTTCCTCGAGCGGACCCCCGGGCCCATCGAAACGCCCGCCGGGGAGCGGCTCGGGACCCATGAGGGACTGCCTTTCTATACGCTCGGCCAGCGGGGCGGCCTGGGCCTGGGCGGACGGCACGGCCACCCCGAGCAGCCCTGGTATGTGGCGGCGAAGGATCGCGAGCGCAACGCGCTCATCGTCGTGCAGGGACACGATCATCCGCTGCTGTCGAGCGGCGCACTCACCACCGCAGCGTGGCATTGGCTCAGCTCCCCGCGCCGCGAGGCGTTCCGCTGCAGCGTGAAGGTGCGCTACCGCCAGGCCGATCAGCCGGCGCTGCTCGAGCCCCGGGCCGACGGCACCGCACGCGTGGTGTTCGATGAGCCGCAGCGCGCCGTCACGCCCGGTCAGTACGCGGTCGCCTACGAGGGCGAACGCTGTCTCGGCGGCGCCGTCATCGAAGACATCGTGCCGGCGGTGAGCGAGGCTGCCGCGGCCTGAAGGGCGCGCTGCAGGCGGCAGGGGGGCGCCGCGCCCGATATAATCGCGTGTGCACACGGAGACACGCATGACCAACAGCTTCCGCGCGCGCTCGACCCTCACGGCCGGCAATCGCTCGTACGAGATCTGGAGTCTCGCGGCGCTGCCGCAGGACAAGCTCGCGCGCCTGCCCTACTCGCTGAAGATTCTCCTCGAGAATCTGCTGCGCTTCGAGGACGGCGTGAGCGTGACCCGCGCCGACATCGAGGCGCTGCTCGAGTGGGATCCGCAGGCGACCCCTGCCCACGAGATCGCCTTCACCCCCGCGCGCGTCATTCTGCAGGACTTCACCGGCGTGCCGTGTGTGGTGGACCTCGCGGCCATGCGCGATGCCATCGTGCGCCTGGGCGGTGACGCCGAGCGCGTCAACCCGCTGAACCCGGCGGAGCTGGTGATCGACCATTCGGTGCAGGTCGATGAGTACGGTACTGCCGGTGCGCTCGCCGCCAATACCGCCATCGAATTTTCGCGCAACCGCGAGCGCTACTCGTTCCTGCGCTGGGGACAGACCGCGTTCCGCAACTTCTCCGTCGTACCACCCAACACCGGCATCGTTCACCAGGTGAACCTCGAGTACCTGGGAAGGGTGATTTTCGACACCGAAGCGGGCGGCACCCGCCGCGCCTACCCGGACACGCTCGTCGGCACCGATTCCCACACCACCATGATCAACGGCCTGGGGGTGCTGGGCTGGGGCGTGGGTGGGATCGAGGCCGAGGCCGCCATGCTGGGCCAGGCCGTGACCATGCTGATCCCGCAGGTGATCGGCTTTCGCCTCGACGGGCGCCTGCAACCCGGAGCCACGGCGACGGATCTGGTGCTGACCGTGACCGAGATGCTGCGCAACAAGGGCGTGGTCGACAAGTTCGTCGAGTTCTTCGGCGATGGCCTCGCGAACCTGCCGCTCGCCGACCGCGCGACCATCGCCAACATGGCGCCCGAGTACGGCAGCACCTGCGGCATCTTTCCGATCGATACGGAAACGGTGCGCTATCTCGAGCTGTCCGGCCGGCCGCGTGAGCGCCTCGAGCTGGTGAGCGTGTACGCCAAGGCGCAGGGCTTGTGGCGCAACCAGGGCGCGAGGTCCGCCTGCTACAGCGACGAACTCGAGCTGGATCTGGGCAAGGTGGAACCGAGTCTCGCCGGACCGCGCCGCCCGCAGGACCGCGTGCCGCTGAAGACGGCCAAGACCGTGTATGAAGTCAATGCAGCCAAGGCCGCCGATGAGCGCCGCGCGCGCAACCCGCAAGCCCGCGGCGCGGCGCCGCTCACCCTCGACGGACAGCGCCTCGAGCTCAAGGACGGCGCGGTGCTGATCGCCGCCATCACGAGCTGCACCAACACCTCCAATCCCTCCGTCATGCTGGGCGCGGGCCTGCTGGCCCGCAAGGCGCGCGAACGCGGACTGAAGGCGCAGCCGTGGGTGAAGACCAGTCTCGCGCCCGGCTCACGTGTGGTGACCGATTACTTCGCCAAGGCGGGCGTGCTCGATGATCTGGCCGCTGTTGGTTTTTACATCGTCGGCTACGGGTGTACGAGCTGTATCGGTAATTCCGGCCCGCTGAAGCCGGAGATCTCGGCCGCCGTCAAGGCGGGCGATTTGACGGCCTGCTCGGTGCTGTCCGGCAACCGCAACTTCGAGGGCCGCGTGCATCCGGAAACGCGCATGAACTTCCTCGCCTCCCCGCCGCTGGTGGTGGCGTATGCGCTCGCCGGCACCCTCGATGTGGATCTCACGACCGAGCCGCTCGGCACCGGGAGCGACGGCAAGCCGGTGTACCTCAAGGACATCTGGCCGAGCGATGCGGAAGTGCAGGCCCTGATGCTGCGTTCCATCGACTCGCAGATGTTCCGTGACAGCTACGCCAGCGTGTTCAAGGGCGATGAGAACTGGGCGAATATCAAAGTGCCCGCCGGCCAGCGCTACGCCTGGGACGCGCGCTCGACCTACGTGAAGAACCCGCCGTACTTCGACGCCATGGACATGACACCGCCACCGCTCACCGACGTGCGCGGCGCGCGCGCGCTCGCAGTGCTCGGCGACTCGGTCACCACCGACCACATCTCCCCGGCCGGCAACATCGCCAGGAGCAGCCCGGCGGCGCGCTATCTCATCGAGCAGGGTGTGGAGCCCAAGGACTTCAACTCCTACGGCGCGCGCCGCGGCAATCACGAGGTCATGATGCGCGGCACGTTTGCCAACATCCGGCTGCGCAACCTGCTGGTGCCGGGGGTCGAGGGGGGCGTGACCGTGCACCTGCCCGATGGCGAACAGGCCTCGATCTACGATGTGGCGATGCGCTACCGCAAGGAAGGCACGCCCCTCGTGGTGCTCGCCGGGCGCGAGTATGGCACCGGCTCCTCGCGCGACTGGGCGGCCAAGGGCACGATGCTGCTCGGCGTGAAGGCGGTCATCGCCGAGAGCTTCGAGCGCATTCATCGCTCCAATCTCATCGGCATGGGCGTCGCCCCGTTGCAGTTCCTGCCCGGACAGAACGTCGCCTCGCTTAGGTTGACGGGGCGAGAAGTGTTCGACATCGCGGGGTTGAGCCGCGGCGATGCGGCCGAGGTCACCGTCAGCGCCACCCCCCAACAGGGCAAGGCGGTGCAATTCACCGCCCGCCTGCGCATCGACACCCCGAAAGAGCGCGAGTACTACCGGCACGGCGGGATCCTGCAGTACGTGCTGCGCCAGCTGGCCTCGGCAGGCAGCGCCGCCTGACCGATCCGGGCGCTACCGGCAGCAGCGGGCCGCAGAGCCGACGCGAGGCGCCCGGGCGAGCGCTCGCGCTGTTCGATCTCGATGGCACCATCACGCGCCGTGATACGCTGCTGCCGTACCTGGCGGGCTTTCTGCTGCGCCACCCGCAGCGCCTCGTGCGCCTGCCGCGCCTGCTCCCGGCGCTGGCGCGCTTCCTGCTGCGGCGCGCCGATCGCGGCCAGCTGAAATCCGCGCTGCTGCAGGCGACGCTGGGGGGCTGTGGCCGCGCCGAGCTCGACGCCTGGACGGCGCACTTCGTAGCGGGGCTCCTCGGGCAGGGACTCCTCGGCGATGCCCTGGCGGCGATCGCCGGACACCGCCGCCGGGGCGATGTGCTGGCGCTCCTGAGCGCCAGCCCCGATGTGTATGTCGCGGCCATCGGAGCGGCGCTCGGGTTCGGGGAAGTGCTGTGCACGGGAGTGGAGTGGGACGGGGACCGGCTGGTGGGCAGGCTCACGACCCCGAACCGTCGCGGTGTGGAGAAGGTGCGTTGTCTTGCGGACTTGCGCGCGCGCCATGCGCAGCTGCCGATCACCGCGTATGGCAACACGCACGCCGACCTCGCGCACCTCGGCCTGGCCGACCGGGGCGTTCTGGTAAATGGCAGCCGGCGCGCCCGGCGCGCGGCCCGGCGCGCCGGGGTCGACTGCCGCGTGTGGCGCTGAAGCGTCGCGGTGCGCGAGCGCCGTGGCGAGAGCGCCGGTGACCTTTTGGCGCGCCGGCCGGTCTACTGCTCACGGAGGTTACCATGCTCACGCGCGTGCCCCGGATCGCCCCATCCGAGATCACCCCGCCCGAGGTCTACTTCAACCGGCGCACGCTGCTGGCCGGCGCGCTTGCCGTGGTTGCGAGCGCCTCGCTCCCCGCCGGGGAAAGCGCGCCACCTGCCGAAAGCTCCCTCGTTTACCGGCGCAATCCGCAGTATTCCGTCAGCGAGCCGCCCAACAAGCTCGAGGAAATCGCCGGCTACAACAATTTCTACGAGTTCGGCACCGACAAGGAATCCCCGAGCGAAGTGGCGCACATGCTCAAGACCCGGCCCTGGAGCGTGGCGGTGCAGGGCGAGGCGGAGGTAACCGGCAATTTCGATCTGCAAGATCTGCTGAAGGGACAGGCGCTGGAGGAGCGCGTCTACCGATTCCGCTGCGTCGAGGCGTGGTCGCTGGTGGTGCCGTGGGTTGGCTTCCCGCTTAGCGGGCTGCTGGCGCGCTTCAAGCCCACCTCAAAGGCGAAGTACGTCAAATTCACCACGCTCTACGATCCACGCCAGATGCCCGGACAGCGCTCATCGGTGCTCAACTGGCCCTATGTCGAGGGACTGCGCATCGACGAGGCGATGCATCCGCTCACCCTCATGGTGGTCGGGCTCTACGGCAGGGTTCTGCCCAACCAGGACGGGGCACCACTGCGGCTCATCGTGCCCTGGAAGTACGGCTTCAAGAGCATCAAGTCGATCGTGAGGATCGACTTCAGCGAGCACCAGCCGAACACGGCCTGGAATGTCGCGGCTCCGCAGGAGTACGGGTTCTACGCCAACGTCAACCCGCAGGTCGATCATCCGCGCTGGAGCCAGGCCAGCGAGCGCCGCATCGGCGCCCCGTTCCTGGCCGCACGGCAGCCGACGCTGCCCTTCAATGGCTACGCCGCGCAGGTCGCAAGCCTGTATCAGGGCATGGATCTGCGACGCTACTTTTGAACCTCACGCAGCGCTACCGCTATCTGTACAAGCCGCTCCTGTTCGCCGCGGGCGTGGCGCCGCTCGCCTGGATGATCTGCGGCGCGCTGCAGCTGTTCGGTGCCAGCCTGGGTGCCGACCCGGTGAAGAAGCTCGAGCACGAATGCGGCAAGACCGCGCTCAACTTCCTGCTGCTCACGCTCAGCGTGACCCCGGTGCGCGAGCTCACCGGCCTGCCGCAGCTGCTGCGGCTGCGGCGCATGCTCGGCTTGTTCGCGTTCTTCTATGCCGTGGTGCACTTCAGCGCGTACCTGGTGCTCGATCTGGAGCTGAACTTCCGCCTGCTGGGGGCCGACATCGTCAAGCGCCCCTACATCACCATCGGCTTCAGCGCGCTGCTGCTGCTGCTGCCGCTCGCGCTCACTTCCACCAACGGCATGATGCGGCGCCTGGGCCGCCGCTGGCAGAGCCTGCACCGCCTCATCTACCCGATCGCCGCTCTCGCGGTGTGGCATTTCTACTGGCAGGTGAAACGCGACGTGCGCGAGCCGCTGCTGTATGTGGGGATCCTCGCGCTGCTGCTGGCGTACCGCCTGCTGCGCTGGCGCGCGCGCGGCGCGCCGCGCGCCGCGCCTGCGACCGCGCCCGCCGCACAGCTCACATCGAGGTCCGGATCTGCCACAGCTCCGGAAAGAACTTGAGCTCCAGCGCCTTGGCGAGATAGGAAACGCCGCCGGTGCCGCCGGTGCCGGGCTTGTAGCCGATGATGCGCTCGACGGTTTTCAGGTGATGGCAGCGCCACAGCTGGAAGTTGTGGTCGAGATCCACCAGGCGCTCGGCGAGCTCGTACAGGTCCCAGCCCGTTTCCGCGTTGTGATACACGCCGAGCCAGGCGCCGGCCACCTGTTTGCTGGCCCGGTAGGGCTCGCTGAAATCCCGCGCCAGGTAGTCCTGCGGAATCCCGTAACCGCGGCGGCTGAGCAGGCGCAGCACCTCGTCGTACAGCGACGGTGAGGCGAGTGCGCGCTGCAGAGTCTCGTACGCGTGCGCATCGCGCTGGTGTACGGCGAGCATCTCGGCGTTCTTGTTGCCGAACAGGAACTCCAGCAGGCGGTACTGCAGGGACTGGAAGCCCGAGGAACGTCCCAGCGCGTTGCGAAACGCCGTGTACTCGAACGGCGTCATGGTCGACAGCACGTCCCACACCGAGATCAGCTGCGTCTGGGTGCGCGAGATGCGCGCCAGCATCTTCAGCGCCGGATCGAGGTCGTCGCGTCGCACGCACTCCAGCGCCGCGGTCAGCTCGTGCAGCATGAGGCGCATCCACAGCTCCGACACCTGGTGCACGACGATGAACAGCATCTCGTTGTGCTCGCTCGACAGCGGCTTTTGCGCGGCCAGGAGCTTGTCCAGCTGCAGGTATTCGCCGTAGGAGACCGAGGAACCGAGGTCCCAGTGCACCGCCTCGTCGGCAAGCTCTACGCGCTCGGATTTGTCGTATCGACGGGTAGTCATTGTGAGCGATGGTACACGTCGCGCGCCGCGCGGCAACTTGGCGAGCGCAAGGGCTTGACGCCCGCACCTGAAAGTCCGCTAGGATCGCGCGCCAGTGATCCGCGAATGCCGTGAGTACCCCCATCCTCGAAGTCCGCGAGCTCGTCAAGCAGTATCCGGCCACCCTGGCCGTGGCCGGCGTGTCGTTCAGCGTGCCCGAAGGGGTGTGCTTCGGCCTGCTGGGCCCCAACGGCGCCGGCAAGACCACCACCATCGAGATCATGGAGGGGATTCTGCCGCCGAGCGCGGGCGCGGTGTGTTACCGCGGCGAGCCGCTCGGCAACCGCTTTCGCCAGGAGGCGGGCATTCTCTTCCAGAAGACCGCGCTGCAGGACTTTCTAACGGTGCGCCAGTGCATCGCGCTGTTCCGGGGACTTTACACCACCGGGCTCGAGGTCGATGAGGTCATGCGCCTGTGCGCGCTCGAGAAGCTCGCCGGGCGCGACGCCCGCAAGCTCTCGGGCGGCCAGCAGCAGCGGCTGCTGCTCGCGATCGCGCTCGTCAACGACCCGGCGGTGCTGTTCCTGGATGAACCCACCACCGGGCTCGATCCGCAGGCACGGCGCAACTTCTGGGAGCTGGTGCAGTCGATCAAGGCGCGGCGCAAGACCATCATCCTGACGACGCACTACATGGAGGAGGCGGAGCTGCTGTGCGATGAGATCGTCATCATGGACCGCGGCCGCATCATCGCCCAGGGGCCGCCGCGGCGGCTGTTGCACGAGCACTTCGCGGAAGTGCTGCTGGAGCTGCCGCGCCAGGAGTTTCCGCCCGCGGCGCGCACGCTGCCGCTCAACATCATCGACGCGAGCGATCGGGTCGAGATCAGCACCCACGATCTGGAGGCCACGCTGCGCACCCTGCTGGAGGCGAAGGTGCCCCTCACCAACCTGCGCATCCGCCCGGCCAACCTCGAGGACCTGTTCCTGGAGCTCACCGGCACGGAGCTGCGCCCATGATCAGGCGGCTGCTGTCGGTGCTGCACGCGCGCAACCTCGAATTCCTGCGCGACCGAGGCACGCTGGTGTTCACGCTGCTGCTGCCGGTCACGCTGGTGATCGGCATGGGCTTCGTGTTCGGCGGCCCGGAGCGCCCGCTGTTCAAGGTCGGCGTGCTCGCCGGGCGGCTGGACGGGCAGGCGCACCCGTTCCTGCACGAGCGCTACGTCGCGTTCATCACCCTGGCGGACGACGGCGCGGCGCTGCGCAAGGTCACACACCAGCAGGTCGACCTGCTGCTCGACCTGCGCCCGCCGGAGCGCTACTGGGTGAACACCGACTCTCCCAAGGGCTACATCGTGGAGAAGCTGTTGCTGGCGGCCGAGCCCGCCGCGGTCCGTGAGCCGGTGACCGGCGCCGCGGTGCGCTATGTCGACTGGCTGTTCCCGGGCATTCTCGGCATGAACATGATGTTCAGCTGCCTGTTCGGCGTCGGTTACGTGGTGCTGCGCTATCGCAAGAGCGGCTTCCTCAAGCGCCTGCACGCCACCCCACTCACCGCCTTCGAGTTCCTCAGCGCGCAGGTGCTCTCCCGCCTGGGGCTCATCCTGCTGGTCACGACGATCCTGTACGCCGGCATCGGCACCCTCATCGGCTTTCACAACGCCGGCAACCTGCTGTTGCTCGCCCTGGTGGGCGTCGTCGGCGCCCTGTCGATGATCGCCCTGGGGCTGACGATCGCGGCGCGCTTTTCCAGCGAGGAGCTGGTGGGCGGACTGCTCAACGTGCTCACCTGGCCGATGATGCTGCTGTCGGGGATCTGGTTCTCGCTCGAAGGATCACCGCGCTGGGTGCAATGGGTAGCGCATGCCTTCCCCCTCACCCACGTGCTCGACGCCGCGCGCGCGGTGATGCTCGATGGCGCGGGCCTGCCGCAGATCGCGCCGAACCTGCTGTATCTGGCGGCCACCGCACTCGCGTTCCTCGCGTTCGGGGCCTGGTCCTTCCGTTGGCGCATCGAGTAGGAGACGGCGTGCGTTTCTACAGCGACAACACTGCCACGGCTTGCCCGGAGATCCTGGCGGCGCTCACTCAGGCCAACCAGGGGCTCGCGCTCGCCTACGGCGACGATCAATGGACGCAGCGCCTCGATGCGGCTCTCGGCGGCTTCTTCGGCGCCGAGGTACGCGCCTTCGCGGTCGCGACCGGCACCGCCGCCAACGCCCTGAGCCTCGCGACGCTCTCGCCCCCCTACGGCGCCATCTACGGCCACGAAGAGGCGCACATCGCCACCGACGAATGCGGCGCGCCGGGCTTTTTCTCCGGCGGCGCGCAGCTCGTGCCGCTGCCGGGTGCCGCCGGCAAGCTCACACTCGAGGCCCTGCAGCTCGCGCTCGACGCGCACCCGGCCTCGGTACACACAGTGCAACCGGCGGCGCTGTCGCTCACGCAGGCCACCGAGCTTGGTACCGTGTACCGGCCGGCCGAGATTGCCGCGCTCAGCAACCTCGCGCACCAGCGCGGCCTCAGGGTGCACATGGATGGCGCGCGCTTTGCCAACGCGGTGGCATTCCTCGACTGTCATCCCGCCGAGGTGACCTGGCGAGCGGGGGTGGACGTGCTGTCGTTCGGCGCCACCAAGAACGGCGCGCTGGCTGCCGAGGCGGTAGTGTTCTTCGATTCCGATCTGGTGCGGGATTTCGAGCTGCGGCGCAAGCGCGCCGGACATCTGCTGTCGAAATCGCGCTACGTCGCCGCGCAGCTGCTGGCGTACGTGGAAACCGGAGTCTGGAAGCGCAACGCGCAGCGCACCAACCGCCTGGCGCAGGACATCGGCCGCGCCGCGGCCGCGAGCCTCATGCACCCGGTGCAGGCGAACGAAGTGTTCGTGAAACTCGGCGTGCAGCGTCGCCAGGCGCTGCGCGCCGCCGGCTTCGAGTTCTACGACTGGGGCGCGGAGGGCGCCGGCGCGGCGCGCTTCGTGGTCTCCTGGGACCAGCCGGATGCGGACGTGCCGGCGCTGTGCGCGGCGCTCGGGCGGTTGTGAGCGCCGCCGCAGGCGGCGGCGCCGGTGCCGGCTCGGCCCGCCTGGGCACCGTCCTTCAGAGCTCGCGCAGGCTGGTCGACACCGGCAGGCGCGCGGCGCGAATCGCCGGCAGCAGCCCGCCGATCATCCCGATGAGCACCGCGATGATCAGTCCGCGCGCCACCAGCTCGGGGGTCACCTTGAAATTGAACACCACCTGCGTGAAGTTCTGCCCGAGGGTGGACACCGAGAGACCGTTGAACAGCAGGTAAGCGATCAGCGCGCCGAGCAGCGCGCCGGCCAGCGCCAGCAGCAGCGCCTCGATCATCACCGAGATCAGCACCGGCAGCCCGCCGAAGCCGATCGCCCGCAGGGTGGCGATTTCCTTGCCGCGCGCCGCGACCGCGGCGTACATGCTGTTGAGCGCCGCGAACACCGCGCCCAGTCCCATGATGATGGTCACCACACCGGCCAGGAAGCCGATGGTCTTGCGGAACTGCCTGGTCTGGCCGCTGAAATAGTCCTGCTCGCGAAGCACGTCGAGCGTCAGGCGCGGCTCCGCGGCGACGGCGCTCTTGAGTCTGGCGAGGCCGTCGGCACCGTCGAGTGCCGCGAGCACCGAGCTCGAGCCGATGCGCCCGAAGGTGGAGCGCGCTACGTTGATGTCGGTCCACATCTCGCTGTCATGGGCGTCGCCGCACGCGAATACCCCCACCACGGTCCACTCCGAGCCGCGCATGCGTATCACGCGGCCGATCTCCGCCCCCTGGAACTGGCGCAGGACCCCCTGCCCGACGATCAGCTCCCGCAGGCCCGGCGTGAAGCGCCGGCCGGCGATGATCTTCAGCTGCGGGCGCAGCGCAAAAGCCGTGGGCTCGACCCCGCGCATAGTGATGTTGGCGCCGTTCTTGACGTCGTCCTTGCGAACCAGCTCGGCGATCACCATCAGCTCGGCCGAAGCGAGCGGTTTGCCGTCGGCGCCGGCACGAATGCCAGGCTGCTGCTCGATCAGGTCGGTGGAAACGCGGTCGAAGGCCGAGTTCAGCTCCGCATCCGACCCACCGCGCAGTATGAGCGCCGCGTCGCTGCGGCCGGTGGCCCTGAGCGTACTCTCGAAGCCGGCAGCCATCGCCAGCAAGGCCGTGAACACCGCCACCACGCCGGCGAGGCCGATGACGATGACCAGCGAGGAGCCCCAGCGCTCGGGGATGCTGCGGATGTTGATGCCCGTGATGGCGAGAGCCTGACTCAACACGATACGATCTCCTTGGGCCCTGCGGCCGGTCAGCGGCCGGCCAGCGCATCGACGATCCTGAGGCGCCGCGCCCGCAGCGCCGGCAGCAGCCCGACCGCGATGCTCATGAGCACGATGGCCGCGATTCCGATCAGCCACACCGACACATCGAGCCGCAGCTGGAACTGCCCGCCGGTGCCCTTCTCGATCATGGCGCCACCTATCGAGGCCAGCGCCAGGCCGAGCAGGCCGCCGCACAGGCACAGCGCAAACGCCTCGGCGAGCACGAAGCCGAGCACGCTGCCGTCGGGGAACCCGAGGGTCTTGAGCACCGCAAGCTCCGGTATGCGCTCGCGCACGCTCTGCGCCATGGTGTTGCCGACTACCAGCAGCAGCGTGAAGAACACCGCGAACAGGATCCAGCGCACGATGAGGCCGATGTCGCCGATCTGCTTGACGAAGCTGATGTTGAAGTCCTTCTCGGTTTGCGTCTTGGTCTCATCCGGGGAATTCTCGAACATCGCATCCACGGTCCTGCTGACCGCCCGCGCCTGACCGGCATCCGTGAGCTTGAGAATGAAGAAGTTGGTGCGGCCCTTGACGCCGAACTGGTTGGCCTCGTCGAAATAATCCTGTTGGATGAACGCCAGGTTGGTGCGCTTCTTCCACTCCTCATCCTTGCCGTCGAAGATGCCGACCAGATCGAAGGTCCAGGCCTTGCTGCCGTTTTTCTGCGGCCAGATGTTCGAGGCGATCGGGATCTTCTGGCCGATCTTCCAGCCGAGCTGGCCGGCCAGCTGCTTGCCCACGATCATGCCGGTGCGCGTGCTGGCGAATGCCTGCCACTGGGCGTCGGACATCACCCACTCCGGATAGACATCGCGATAACGCTGCGGATCGAGTGAAAACATGATCAGCGGGGTGTTTTGCTGCCACACGCCGCCGAACCATTGCTGGTAGGCGACGCGTGCCACCCCGGGGATGGCCTCGAGCTTCGGCACCATGCTGAGCGGCAGGGGGCTGGTGAAGGACACGCGCGCCTGCACCATCAGGCGCGTGGCGCCGACGAAATCCGCGCCGGCGTTGAAGATGGTATTCACCGACTGCAGCAGGCCGAACAGCAGGAATGCCATGATCACCGACAGCAAAGTGAGGATGGTGCGCGTGCGCTTGCGGAACAGATTGGCGATGACGAAGCCGCTCCTGGTCATGGCGAGTGCCGCATCAGGCCGCCTGCTCCAGCAACTGGCCCTTCTCCAGATGCAGGGTGCGCCGCGCGAACTCGGCGGCCTTGGGATCGTGGGTGACGATCACGATCGTCTTGCCGTGCTCGCGGTTCAACACCTGCAGCAGGCCGAGGATCTCTTCCGCGGTCTTGCGATCCAGGTCCCCGGTGGGCTCATCGCACACCAGCAGGTGCGGGTCGGACACCAGCGCGCGGGCGATCGCGACACGCTGTTCCTGACCACCGGACAGCTCCCGGGGCTTGTGCTTGGCGCGATCGGCAAGGCCGACGACCTGCAGCGCCACCGCGACATTCCTGCGGCGCTGCGCGGCGGAGAGCCTGGTCAGAAGCAGCGGCAGCTCGACGTTAGCCTCGGCGCTGAGCACCGGCATCAGGTTGTAGAACTGGAACACGAAGCCGACGTTGTGTGCGCGCCAGTGCGCGAGTTGGCCGCTGGACAGCTGGTCGATGCGGCTGCCTCCGACCACGATCTCCCCGGAGGTCGGCTTATCCAGACCGCCGATCAGATTGAGGAGCGTGGTCTTGCCCGAGCCCGACGGACCCATCAGCGCGACGAAGTCGCCGCGGGGAATGTCCAGCGTGAGGCCGTGCAGGACCTCGATCTTCTGCTTGCCGCGCTCGTACACCTTGGTGACGCTGCGGACCTGAACCATGGACTCGGACATAGCAGCCTCAGCTCTCAGCTCAATGAGGAAGGACGAATGGGTGGTGGGCTGGACGATCGATCACGGCCTGGCGGCGGTCGCAGCCGCATCGTCCTTGAGTCCCGCCGGCGCGTCGACGATCACCGCCTCCCCGGGGCTCACGCCGGCCAGCACCTGGCGTGAATCGCCGATCGCGCCGCCGAGGGTGACCGTGCGACGCTGCGCCCTGCGCTCCTTCAGCACGAACACGACGTCCCGGTCGCCTTCCTTGCGCAGGGCGGCGGCCGGCACCAGCACGCCCCGCGGTCGCTCCTCGGTGCGTGCGGCGGGCTTGTGCTCCTCGAGGAACGACACGCGCGCACCCATGTCCGGCACGATGCGCGCATCCTTGGCGTCGAGGCCGATGCGCACCTTCACGGTCGCCTTGGAACGATCGGCGGTCGGAATGATGGCAATGACATGCGAGGGAATTCTCCAGTCCGGATAGGCGTTCAACACCGACTCCACCGGTTGCCCCGGCTGCACGCGGTTGATGTACGCCTCGTTGACGTCGACCTCGATCTCGAGTGAATCCATGTCGACGATCGTGCCGATACCGGTGCGCGTGAAGCCACCGCCCGCGGAGAACGGCGAGACGATCTCCCCCACCTGGGCGGCCTTCGCGATCACCACGCCCGTGAACGGTGCGCGCACCGTGCAATAGTCGAGTTGCACCTGCGCCGAGCGCACACTGGCCGCGGCGAGCTCGATCTGCCTGCGCTGCCCCTGCACCTGGGCCGCTCCGGTCTCGACCTGGGTGCGCGCCTGCTCCACGGCCTGCTGTGACACGAGCTTGCGCTCCAGCAGATCCTCGGCGCGTTTCACGTCGCGTTCGCTCTGCGCCAGCTGCGCCTCATATTGCACCAGCAACGCCCGTGCCGAATTCAATTGCGCCTGCGCCTGCGCCAGCGCCGCGCGCTGCGCGGTGTCCTCCAGGCGTCCGAGCACCTGCCCCGACTTGACGTGATCGCCCTCCTCGATCAGCACTTCGGTCAGGGTGCCGGTAATCTGCGCCGAAACGGTCGCCTCGCGGCGCGCGGTGACATAGCCGGTGGCATCGAGCACCGAGGCGTTGGCGGCCCCGCCGGCGATCGGCTGCGCCATCACCGTGCGCACCGGCAGCGCCGCGCCGCCGGTCAGGCCAAACCAGGCGCCGGCGGCGAGCAGCGCGATGAGCACCAGCACGCCGCCGGCGATCCAGCGGCGACGCCTGGGATCGGAACCGTCGTCCCGCTGGGTGCGGTCGATGCGCAGCTGTCCCAACAGCGCCTGGTTTTCCGTGTCCGGTGGCATCGATCACATCATACAGCGCACGCCGCAGCGCATCCCCGGAGCCGCTGCCGGCGGCGCATGACAAGTGTCGCACCGCGCGCGGCGCGCCGCCTTGGCTCTCAACCTGAAATGATCTGCGCCATCAGGCGGCGCGCCTGGGTGAACTCAGGCGCGAGCAGCAGTGCGTGTTCGAGAGCGTCACGCGCCGCCACCGCTTCACCGTGGTCAAGCAGGTCGCGGGCCAGAAGCAGGTAGGCCTCGGCGGCGCCCCAGCCCGGCAGGCGCTCGGTGCCGACCCGCTCGACTTCGAATGCCGCTACCGCCGCGCGCAGCTTCACCAGCGCGCGCTCCCTGTTGCCCCCCAGCCCTGGGGCGAGCTGATAGTCGTTCATGGCATCGAGCAGCAGCACGCGCGGATTGCGCGCCGCCAGCTGCAGTGCCCTGCCGGTGTCCCGGCGTGCCTGGTGGGCGGCCCGCGATGACTGCGAGCCGTTCGCGTCACGAGGGATCGCCAGGCACGCGCCCCGCAGCGCCAGTGCTTCGGCAAAATCTCCCTGCACCTGCAGCACCGCGTCCGCCTCGCTCACGCAGCGCTGCGCCAGTTGCGCCGTGGAGACGCCCGGCACGGCGGACGGGCGCTGCGCGGCGAGCTGCGCGAGTCGCCAGGCGAGCAGCGCCGCGTAATAACCGTGCAGCTTGTCCTGCGATTCATCCGCCGCCACCGTGTCCTCGAGGCTCCTGAGCGCACTCGCATCCTCGGTGTAGTAGCCGTACTGAATGCGGGCCTCGATATCGCGCCACGAGGTCTCGACGCGCGCCGCCCCCAGGCACACGCCGACTAGCGCAGGCGCGGTGAGCGCACAGTACCAGCAGCGCGAGCGCCGCCCGCGCCCTGGGCAGGGGCTGATCTTCCGGCTGCGCAGCATGCTGCCCCCGTTCAGTAGAATGTGCGCGCGCATGCGAAACCATAGCACAGCCTCGCCGGCGCCCTGCGCCTCACCGGCGCCAGCGGCGCTGATCGACATCGGCGTCAATCTCGCGCACGACAGCTACGACGCCGACCGCGACGCGGTGATCGCCCGCGCGCAGGCGGCGGGCGTGGTGCAGATGCTGATCACCGGCTCGACACTCGCGAGTACGCAGCGAGCGCTGGCGCTCGCGCGCGCTCACCCGCTACGACTGTTTGCCACCGCCGGGGTTCACCCGCATCATGCGGCCGAGCTCACCGCGCAGCGCGCGGCCGAGCTCGAGGACCTCGCCCGGCAACCCGAGGTGGCGGCGGTCGGTGAATGTGGGCTCGACTACTTCAGGGACTTCTCACCGCGCGATGCACAGCGGCGGGCCTTCCACCGGCAGCTCGAGCTGGCGGCCAGGGTGGGCAAACCCGTGTTCCTCCACCAGCGCGACGCGCACGCGGATTTCGCGGCGATCCTGCGCGAGCACGGCGCACAATGGCGCGGCGTGGCGCACTGTTTCACCGGCTCCGGGGAGGAGCTCGCGTGCTACCTGCAGCTGGGACTGTGTATCGGCATCACCGGCTGGATCTGCGATGAACGCCGCGGCGCGCACCTGGCCGCCCTCATGCCGCAGATTCCAGCCGAGCGGCTGCTGCTCGAGACCGACGCGCCCTATCTGCTGCCGCGCGACCTCAAACCCCGACCCGCCTCGCGCCGCAATGAGCCGGCGTATCTTCGCCAGGTAGCCGCCGCAGTGGCGCGCGCCCGCGGCGAGTCACTCGAGGCGCTCGCACGCTCGAGCAGCGCCGCGGCGCGCGCACTGTTCGGGCTGCCCGAGCCTGACGGCGCCGCAAGTCTCCTGAGAATCGACACGCGGAGTTTCCCCTAAGTGGTTGATATTTAATGAGGCCGGACATGGACCTGAAGCGGCTGAGCGGCTCGATCGCAAGAACCTGGGAGACTTCCATTGTCGACCGCCTGATCGCGTACGTGCGCATTCCCAACAAGTCGCCCATGTTCGATCCGCAATGGGAGCGCAACGGACACATGGAGGCGGCGGTACAGCTCATGGCGCAATGGTGCCGCGCGCAACCGCTCACCGGGATGCGCGTGGAGGTGCGGCGCCTGCCCGGCAGGACGCCGCTGCTGCTGATCGACGTGCCGGGCGAGCTGCCCGGGAGCGTGCTGCTCTACGGGCACCTGGACAAGCAGCCGGAATTCACCGGCTGGCTGCCGGGTCTGGGTCCCTGGGAGCCGGTGATCCGTGAGGGCAAGCTCTACGGTCGCGGCGCCGCCGACGACGGCTACGCGGTCTTCAGCTCGCTCACGGCGATCGCCGCGCTCAAGGAACAGCAGGTGCGCCTGCCGCGCTGCCTGGTGCTGATCGAGGCCTGCGAGGAATCAGGGAGCGATGATCTGCCGGCGCACCTCGAGTCCCTCGGCGCAACCCTCGGGGACCCCTCGCTGGTGGTGTGCCTGGATGCGGAGTGCGGCAACTACGAGCAGCTGTGGTGCACGACTTCGCTGCGCGGCAACCTGGTCGGCACGCTGCGGGTGCGCGTGCTCACCGAGGGTGTGCATTCCGGCATGGCTACCGGCATCGCGCCGACCCCGTGGCGCATTCTCGAGCAGCTCCTGGCCCGTATCGAGAATCCGCTCAGCGGCGATCTGCTGCTCGATGAGCTGCACGTGCGCCTGCCGCGTGACCGGCGCGCGCAGGCGACCGCCGCCGCGCAGGTGCTCGGGGACGCGGTGGCCGGCAAGCTCCCCTGGGCGCAGGGCGTGCAGGCCGTATCGAATGATCCCACCGAGCTCATCATCAACAGCACCTGGCGCGGGACGCTGGCGGTTACCGGCGCGGAGGGGTTGCCGCCGCTCGGGTCGGCGGGCAACGTGTTGCTGCCCGAGCTGGCAGTCAAGCTGTCACTGCGGCTGCCGCCGACGTGCGATGCGGCGCGCGCCAGCGCCGCGGTGCGCGAGGCTCTGGTGCGTGACCCGCCCTATGGCGCGCAGGTCAGCTTCCATGCGGGCTCGGCCACCGGCGGCTGGAATGCGCCCGCGCTCGCGCCCTGGCTCGACGCTTCCATCAGCCGCGCCTCACGCGCAGTCTACGGGCCGGATGCGGTGCACACCGGCTGTGGCGGGACGATCCCGTTCATGGGCATGCTGGGCGAGCGCTTGCCGCGCACCCAGTTCTTCATCACCGGTGTACTCGGGCCACACGCCAACGCGCACGGTCCGAACGAGTTCCTGCACATCGGCTACGCCACGCAGCTCACGGTGTGCGTGTCGCTGGTGCTCGCGGATCACGCGCAGACTCTCGTGGTCTAGCGCATGTGGCGCATGTGGCCCATGTA
>VBNH01000092.1 GCA_005878095.1 Gammaproteobacteria bacterium
GCGCCACCGGCGAGGCGTTGCCGCACAACGCCATGGCGCTCGTCAACGTCGCTTACAACATCAGCTTCGGCTGGAGCAGGCCCCGGGTGCGCTCGCTCGAGGCGCAGATGCTTGAGCCGCTGTTGAACACGCACCCCGTAGAGCTCGGACTCAAGGGGCGCGAAGCCGCGGTGTGCGCGCAGCTGGCGGCGGATCGCGCGTACGCCGGCGAGTTCGCCGCCGCTTTCCCCGCCGATCCCGCGCCGGTGACTTTCGAGCATCTGGTCAAGGCCATCGCGAGCTTCGAGCGCACGCTGATCTCCGGCGGCTCGCCCTTCGATCGCTACGTGTTCAATGGCGAGCACGAGGCGCTGTCGGGGCAAGCCAAGCGCGGCATGGCGCTGTTCTTCTCGGCCCGGGCGGGCTGCTCGGAGTGTCACTCCGGATTCAACTTCTCGGGCAACTGGCGCGATGCGCAGGGTGAGACGGGGCCTGCGAGCTTCGCGCGCAACGGCACGAGCGCACGAGCGATGCGGGTGCCGACCCTGCGCAACGTGGCCCTCACCGCCCCCTACATGCACGACGGGCGCTTCGCGGGCCTCGCGGCGGTGCTCGATCACTATTCGTCCGTGGCGAGGCAGGCCGTGCGTGCCGATCCGCGTCTGCCGCGCGTGCCGTTCTCCAGTGCCGAACGCAGCGCGCTCATCGCGTTTCTGGACAGTCTCACCGATGAGAGCTTCGTCAGCCGCGCCCGGTGAGCTGCAGCAGCTGCGCCGCGCGCTACGGCTCGCCCTTGAGGTACTTCCCCATCCAGTCGAGGTAACGCCGGGAGCGATCCACCAGGAAGCTCGGTCGCGTGAGCACGTGGGACTCCCCGGGATAGACAATGAGTTGCGCCGGGACCCCGAGCGTGCGCAGGGCCTGATACATCTGCTCACCGCCCGCTACCGGCACGTTGAAGTCTTTGTCACCGCCCAGGAAGAGCGTCGGCGTACGGATCCGGTCGGCGTGGAAGAACGGATAGGAGACCTTCAGCCACAGCGCCGGATTGCGCCACGGGGCTCCGAGCTCGGCGTTGTACTCCACGATGTACTGGTCGGTGCCGTAGGTCGAGAGCTGATTGCCGCTGCCGGCCCCGCTGATCGCCGCCTTGAAGCGCGTGTCACTCGCGATCAGGTAGTCCGTGAGCAGACCGCCGTAGCTCCAGCCACCGACGCCCAGGCGCGCCGGATCGGCCAGCCCCGAGGCGACCGCGTAATCGACCCCGGCGAGCAGATCCTGCACTTCCTTGTGGCCCCAGTCGGCGAGAATGCTGCGGGCGAACTGCGCGCCGCGCCCGGTGCTGCCGCGATAGTTGACGGCCAGCACCACGTACCCGTGGGTCGCGAACAGCTGCCGCTCGAGCGGCGGCCCGTAGCCTTGCAGCTCGAGGGAGTGGTCGTCCTGGCCGTTCGGTCCGCCGTGGATCCACACGATGGTGGGATAGCGACGCCCGGAGAGGTAGTCCGGCGGCTTGACGAGCTGTCCGTGCACGGAGGTGCCGTCGCGGCTTCTGAAGACGATGTCCTCGACCGCGCCCAGCTGCAACTCCGAAAACAGCGCCTGGTTGTGCGCGCTCAGGGGCCGCAGCCGGCCCGCCTCGAGCGCATAAACTTCCACCGGCGAGGCGTCGGTCGAAACCAACACCGCGGTGTGCCCGGCCGCCGCGGCGAGCTCGTGCACGACCATGGGCCCGCCGAGGCGCTCGATCGCCCCGCCCGCGAGCGGGATCCGCGCCGGGTACTGACTGCCGTCGTCCTCGACGGCCAATTCAAGCGAGCGGCCGTCGGCGGCGAACGCCGGCGAGAGCACCGCGCGGTCGAGGCGCTCGGTCAGCACGCGCACCTCACCCGACTTCACGTCGAGCGTCGCCAGAGTATCCATGATGTAAGCGTTGAATTTCGCCTCCGCGCCCTGCAGGAACGCGAGCCGCATCCCGTCCGGACTCCAGGCGAGCTTCTGGTTGTTGGGCGACCAGCTCGTCAGCAGCTGCCGCGGTGTCGCGCCGGCGCGGGCGGCAATGAGATGGATTTCATCGATGCCGGTCTGCTCAGGTCCCTTCATGGGGTCGCTGACGTAGGCGATCTGCTCACCGTCGGGCGACCAGGCCGGGTGCGACTGCCGGCGGCCGAAATCCGCGGTGAGCGCCTCGCAGGCGCCGCTGCGCACATCGAAGAGGTACAGATGCGTGTGCGAGGCCGGGCTCAGGTAGCCCTCCTTGTCGTGTTTGAACTCGAACGCGTCGATGACGATGGGTTGCGGCGGCTTCCTGTCCGCCTCCCCGCTGGCGTGCATCACCAGCACGACGCGCTGAGCGTCGGGCGACCATTCGTAGCTCGTGAGCTCCCCGGTGACGTGAGTCAGCTGCCGCGGCTCCCCGCCGCGTCGATCGAGAATCCACAGCTGGGTTTTGTCCCCGGCAGGGCGCGCCGACAGGAAACCGAGGTAGCGCCCGTCGGGGCTGAAGCGCGGCTCCGACACACTCTCGCCGCGCGTCAGCTGCACGCTCTTATCCCCCGCCCAGTCGGCCAACCACAGCGCGCTCCTGGATTCGTCGGACTCACGGTCGTAGCTCGTCACCAGGTAGGCGACCGCGGCGCCATCGGGCGAGATGCTCAGATCGGACACCGCCTGGAAGCGGAACCAATCCTCGGGGCTCAAGGGGCGTCCCGCCTGCACCGACCCGGGCGCAAGGGTCGCAGCAACGGCCAAAGATAAGGGCAGCAGGCGTTTCAGGTGCACGATGTTCCTCCCCGGGATAGAGCACCGCAGTCTTCAGGATCTTCGCGTTGTGCGTCTGCGCCGCGGCGGCAGCGGCGCGAGGACAGCGGGCCGCGAACGCGAAGTGTAGCCTGAGCCCCGCTGCGCGGGCAGGACCGGGGAATGCTCGACACCGGAAGGCGCGTGTTACGCTGCGCATCCGGCGGCCGCTCTGCGCCGCACACGCGCAAGAGGCGGCGCGAAGCTGCCGGCGAGCACAACCGGAGCCAATGAGCGCGCCGCATCCACAAGCCGTCTTCGGAGAGAGCCTGCGCCGGGCGCACGCGGCACTGCGCGCCGGTCAGGCGGTGACCGCGGAAGCGTGGCTGCGGGCGCTCGAGGCGCAGGCGCCCGGGGAGGTCAACTGCCTGTGGCTGCTCGGCGTGGCGCTCCTGGACCAGGACAAAATCCCCGAGAGCATCGCGACGCTCGAGCGTGTCCTCGCCAGCGCTCCGGACTTCGCGAACGCGCGCGTCGACCTGGCGCGCGCCTATCGGCGCGACGGCCGCGCGGCGCAGGCGCGTGAACAAGTGCGGCGGGTTCTGAAGAGCGCGCCCCACCACCATCTCGCCTGGCTCGCCTACGGCGACGTGCTCGTCGACCTCGGTCAGTATGTGGATGCGTGCACGGCGTTCGAGCGCGCGCGCCTTAGCGATCCGCAGCGGCAGCGTGTAGAGCAAGCCACGGCCGCGCTCGTGGCCGACGACCGGAAAAAATCCGAGGCTCTGTTTCGCGACATCCTGCGGGCCGATGCGAGTCATGTCGCGGCGCTGTGCGGGCTGGCGGCACTCTCGCTGGCAGCGGACGTACCCCACGATGCCGAGCGGCTGCTGCGCCATGCCCTGAAACAGTCCGAGCACGTCCCGCTCGCATACCGGGGACTCGGGCCGGCATTGCTGGCGTTGGGCCGCATCGAGGAAGCGGACGCCGCCGCGCGCCACTTGCTGAAGATGGAGCCCGAAAACCCGCAGAGTTGGATCACGATCGCCGCCGTGGCGACGCGGCTCATGCGCCAGGAGGAAGCGCTCGAAGCCTACGAGCAGGCGGCCCGCTTCAAGCCGGAGGAGCTACGGCTGCGGATGTCCATCGGACACGTTCAAAAGACGCTCGGCAGGCGGCGCGAGAGCGAGGCCTCCTATAAGGCGGCGCTGGCGATGGATCCGCGCAATGCCGAGGCCTACTGGAGCCTGGCGGATCTCAAGAATTATTCATTCAGCGATGCCGAGGTCGCCGCCATGCAGCGCCTGCTTACGGACGACAAGCGCGCGCACCCCAATGAGGCGCAGCTGTACTTTGCGCTGGGAAAAGCCTTCGAACAGCGCCAGCAGTACCCGCAAGCCTTCGCGCACTACGCCAGGGGCAACGCGCTGCGGCGCCGCGATGCGCCGTTCGACATCGGGAACTTCGAGCGCCGCAGCGCGCGCATTCGCGCGTTCTTCGACAGCGCGTTCTTTGCCGCGCGCGAGGGCAGCGGGGACCCGAGCGGCGCGCCGATCTTCATCGTCGGCCTGCCACGCTCCGGATCAACGCTCATCGAGCAGATCCTCGCCAGCCATTCGGGCGTGGACGGAACCATGGAGCTGCCGAACATCATCAACATCACGCGCGAGTTCGAAGACATGTCCGCCAACCGGGACGGCTACCCCGAGAGCCTCGGCAGCGCCTCGGCGGCGCAGCTCAGTGCACTCGGCCGCCGCTATATCGAGGAGACCGCGCCGCTGCGCCGCGGGCGCGAGCGCTTCACCGACAAGCTGCCCAATAATTTCAGTCACGTCGGACTCATCCACGCGATCCTGCCGAGGGCTACCCTCATCGACGCGCGTCGCCATCCGATGGATTCGTGCTTCAGCACCTTCAAGCAGCACTTCGCGGAAGGGCAGACCTTCAGCTACGATCTCCAGGACCTCGGCCGCTACTACCGCTGCTATCTCGCGCTCATGGATCACTGGGATGCCGTGTTGCCCGGCAAGGTGCTGCATCTTCAGTACGAGGAGCTGGTGCGCAACCCGGAGGCGAACATTCGCCGCCTCCTCGAGCACTGCCGGCTGCCCTTCGAGGCCGCCTGCCTCTCCTTTCACGAGACGCAACGCTCGGTGCGCACCGCCAGCGCCGAACAGGTGCGTCAGCCGCTGTATACCTCGGGGGTGGGGTACTGGCGACATTTCGCCACCGAGCTCGAGCCCCTGCGTCGCGCCCTCGGCGACAGTCTCGAGCGCTTCGAGTGCTGAGGCGGCCGAGGCCGCGGACTCGCACCGACCACCCTTGTTGAACGATCGTTGACTAAGAGCGCCCGTACCAAGGATGATCGGGGCACGCGCCAGGGTAAAAAGCGCGCGACAGCGGTGAGTCACGGGGAGCAGCGCGTGGGTACCAGAACCAAGGTTCGTGCGGCCGATCACTTTTGCAGGACGACGCTGCCCCCGGGCTCCAGAATCGGCCTCGCGGTCGCGGCGGCGCTCGCCAGTGTCGCCGCGCCGCGCACGCCCGCATTCGCGGCGACGGCGGATGCTTCCAGCGGCGGGCTGCAGGAAGTCGTCGTCACGGCGCGCAAGCGCGAGGAGAACCTCCAGGACGTTCCCATCAGCATCGACGTATTCACGCAGAAGGACCTTCAGAACCTCGCCATTACGCAATTCGACGACTATGCAGCGAAGGTGCCGTCGATTTCCTTCATCAGCGTCGGCCCCGGCACCCAGGTGTTCTTCATGCGCGGCGTGTCCGACGGCAGCAATCCGAACTACGCCAACAGCTCCGCGACGGGATTTTTTCTCGACGATATGTCCCTGAGCTGGTTCGGAGTGCAACCGGACCTGCACCTTTACGACGTCGAGCGCATCGAAGTGCTCAACGGCCCGCAGGGTACGACCTTCGGCGCAGGTTCCATGGCCGGCGCGGTGCGCTACATCACCAACAAGCCCGACGTGCACCACTTCAGCGCCGGCGCCGATTTCGACGGCGGCAAGATCCAAGGTGGCCAGGAAGTGCAGACCTACGAGGGGTTTGTCAATCTGCCCTTGATCGACGGCCGCCTCGGCCTGCGGCTCTCCGCCTTCAGCGCCGCCCATGGCGGCTTCGTCAACAACGCGCTCACCACGCGCCACTGGGTCAACGGTGCGGTCTCGAACAATGCGCAGTGGGCGCGCGACGACTACAACCGCGAGCATCAGGAGGGCGGGCGCGTGGCCCTCAGGGCGGTATTCAGCGACTCCTGGAGCTCGACGTTTTCCTACGACTATCAGCGCCTGTCCGCGCTCGGCGCGTGGGACGAAGATCCGAATCTGCCCCGGACGGTGGCGCGCTTCGGCCCGGAAGACCACCGCTTTCAGGCCAAGACCTGGGATTTGCGCGTCGACGGCGACGTCGGCATCGCGGACCTGGTGTTCGCCAGCACCTACTGGTCGCTACCCACGCGGCAGCTGAACGAGTACTCCCAGTACATGGAGAACTTCAGTCATCCGCAGTATGGCCTGCAGCCTGGGTTCGTGGAGTCACTGGCGTGCGATACGGGACCGCACTACAGCGCCCCTGCCGAGCCGTTCAGCGGCTGCAACGTCCCGTTTCAATACTACGAATACCACACCAACCCCGAGCGCTGGTCGGACGAGCTGCGCCTGCTTTCCAAACCCGGCGGGCGCTTCCACTGGCTCGCGGGTCTGTACTGGGAGAAGACGGTAGACAAGAACTCGGGCAGCACCTTCTACAACCCGGGACTGAAGCCACAGGGTGACACGTTCCAGTATTATCTCGCGTATTACGGCCAAACCGCCTCCTCGCTCGACCCAGGAGTCTGGTACGGCTATACCACGCGCTCCGACTACCTGCAGACCACCGAGTTTGCGGATATCAGCTTCGACCTCACGGACAAGCTCAACGTCGAAGCGGGAGTCGTGCACTTTCATTCCAATTTCTCCTACTACAGCCCCTACGGGCAGTTTGCTTACGCCCCCACGGCCTCGACCTTATCGACCGGCTCATCGCACAAGTGGAACAGCAAGTTCGGAATCAACTACAAGCTCACCGACAAGGTGATGCTGTATGCCGACTTCGGTCAGGGCTTCCGCGATGGCGGAGCCAATTCCGGCTTTCCGGCGTCGTGCTATGCGAGCGGAGTGCCGCCGAGCTATGTACCCGACACGCTCAATAACTACGAACTCGGCTGGAAGTCGACCAGCCTGGCAGGCCGGCTGCTGTGGAACGGCGCGGCCTACTACATGGATTGGAAAAACCTGCAGACGCTCCTCTACGACATAAATATCTGTGCCCCCAGCAGTTTCAACGCCAACGTGGGTGACGGACGCATCTATGGTGTCGAGTCGAATGTCGACTACAAGATAGGCGACCACTGGTCGTTCCAGGGTTCCGCCAGCTACACCGACGCGCACCTGGTGTCGAGTGTGTTCTCGACCTTCGCCGTGAATGTCGGCGAGCGACTGCCCTATGTGCCCTACTTCAACTACAGCGCCAACCTGCGCTACGAGCATCCGCTCGGCGCCAGCCTGCACGGGTACGCGCAGTTCGACCTAGCCCACAAGGGTGACATGTGGGACGACCTTCACGTCGCCGGCTCGAACGGCTTCCCGCGCATCCTGCAGCCCGACTACACGGTCCTGAATCTGCGCTTCGGCTTGAATCCCGGGAGCAGCCACTGGCTGGCCGAGTTGTACGTCAGCAACCTCACGGACAAGAACGCGATCGTCTATACCAACACCGGCAACTTCGACCTGCGCCAGACGACCAACCAGCCGCGCGTCTTCGGCGTGCGCGTCAACTACCGCTTCGGCAAGGTGAGCGGCTCCGAGTAGCGGCGTTGGAATCCGCCTTCTACCTGCGCAGCTTCCAGATCGCGACCGCGGCGATACTCGCCTACCTGCTGGTGCGGGTCCTCGATCCCTTGAGCGGCATGCTCGGCTGGGCGGCGGTGCTGGCGTTCATCCTGCACCCCCTGCACGAGCGGCTCACGCGGCGCTTCAAGGGCCGGCGCGCGCTCTCCGCCGGCATCCTCACCGCGCTCACGCCCTTCCTGGTGCTGGCGCCACTGTCGGTGCTGGCGGGCGCGTTCGTCGGCCAGGTGACGCGGCTCATCGAGTATCTGCGCGGCCACAGCATCCTCTCCTTTCCCGAGCTGGTCGAGCGCCTGTCGGGCTATCCGCTCCTCGGCGGCGCGGTCGGCTGGGTGCGCGAGAACGCGGTGGTCAGCGCCGCGCAGCTGCAGGGCTGGATGACCGGCGGCCTGCAGACGCTGCTCAAGAGCGCCGCCTCCATGGGCGGCAGCGTCGCGCTCGGGGCGATCGGCACCCTGGTCGGCTTCTTCATGATGCTGTTCATGCTGTTCTTCTTCCTGCGCGATGGGCGTGCGATGCTCGATGGGCTGACGCGCCTCGTGCCGGTGGAGCACGAGCGGCGCGCGCGGCTGCTGAAATACCTGGCCGACGTGACACGCGCGGTGGTGTTCGGCTCCACCGTGACCGCCCTCATCCAGGGACTGTTCGTCGGCGTGGGTTTCGCCCTGGTGGGCCTGCCCTCGCCGGTGGTGTTCGGCGTGCTCGGCACGGTGGCCGCTTTCCTGCCGGCCGGCGCCGGCGCCGTGCTGATTCCGGCGGTGCTGTATCTCGCCTTCAGCGGGCGCTGGGGCGCGGCCATCTTCCTCGCCTGCTGGACCGCGGCCATGTGGATCGGGGAGAACATCCTGCGGCCGCTCCTCACCGCGCACCAGGCCGAGGTGTCGACGCTGGCGATTTTCGTGGGCGCCATCGGCGGCGCCGCCGCCTTCGGCATCCTGGGACTGGTGATCGGACCGGTGTTGCTGAGCTTCGTCGTGGCGCTGGTACGCTTCGCGCAGGAGCGCTGAAGGGCCGGGCGCCTGAGCTTGGCGCGTTTCCCGTAGAATGCGCGCCCCATGGATGTCTCCCCGATCCTCGCTCCCCTGAACGAGGCGCAGCGCGCCGCCGTCACGGCCCCCTTGGGTCCGGTGCTGGTGCTGGCCGGGGCGGGCAGCGGCAAGACCCGCGTGCTGACGCACCGGATCGCCTGGGTGATCCAGGCCGAGGGCGTATCCCCGCACGGGATCCTCGCGGTGACCTTCACCAACAAGGCCGCGGGCGAGATGCGCGCGCGCGTCGAGCGGCTGCTCGGGGTGCCGGGCGGCGCCTTGTGGATCGGCACCTTTCACGGCATCGCGCACCGGCTGCTGCGGTTGCACTGGCGCGAGGCGAAGCTCGCGCAGGGATTCCAGATCATGGATTCCGAGGATCAGCAGCGCCTCATCAAGAAGGTCCTGAAGGCGTCCGATCTCGACGAGACGCGCTGGGTGCCGCGCGAGGTGCAGTGGTTCATCAACTCCAACAAGGACGAAGGCCGCCGCCCGCAGCATCTCAAGGACGCCAACGACCCCACCCGCAGCCAGCTCATCAGGCTGTACGCCGCGTACGAGGAGGCCTGCACGCGCGCCGGGGTGGTGGACTTCGCGGAGCTGCTGCTGCGCGCCTTCGAGATGTGGCGGGACAACCCGGAACTGCTGGCGCACTACCGGCAGCGCTTCCGGCACGTGCTGGTCGATGAGTTCCAGGACACCAACGCCATCCAGTACGAGTGGATTAAGCAGCTCGCCGCGCCAGGGCCGCTGGCTGCGCCAGGGCAGCACGCGGCATCGGCCCGCTCGGCCGCTGCGGCGGCCGCGAGCTGCCCGTTTGTGGTGGGGGACGACGACCAGTGCCTTGCAGCGGGCACCCCGGTCACGCTGGCGGACGGGTCGAAGCGGCCCATCGAGGCCGTCTCGCCCGGTGATCTGGTGATGTCGAGCTATGGCAGCGGCGCGTTGCGACCCGCGAAGGTTACCGAGCGGCTTGCCCGCGAGCGCAGCGGACGCATGCTCACGCTGTATATGCGCTCTGGACGGTCAATTTGCTCTACACCGGAGCACACGCACTTTGCCGGCTATCTCCTCGGCGAGACTCCCCAGACGTACTTTCTGTACCTCATGCACAAGGAAAGGGTGGGCTGGCGCCTCGGCACTTCGCAGGTCTATACGAACGGCCAAGAGAAACCCATGGTGGGTTTCAAGCAGCGCTCGGCACAAGAACACGCCGACGACACGTGGATCATTCGTACTCACTCAACCGAGAACGACGCCAGGCTTGACGAAATACTGACGTCGCTGCGGTACGGGTTGCCGACGTTGCCTTTTT
Source organism: Gammaproteobacteria bacterium (assembly GCA_005878095.1). Classification (GTDB taxonomy): domain Bacteria; phylum Pseudomonadota; class Gammaproteobacteria; order Steroidobacterales; family Steroidobacteraceae; genus 13-2-20CM-66-19. The sequence continues at coordinate 9,963 of VBNH01000092.1, forward strand.
CACCTCGCAAGGGCAAAGCGGTTAATGGACTCGTGCACGACGCGAAATATATCTCGCACTTATTCCAATCTTTGGACACGGATGCCGCGGCTCTGAGACTCCTGGAGGACGTAGGGTTGGACCCCGAGCAGCCGCACTATCGACCACGAGGTCGAAATTCCAACCGACACAACATCGTGATCACCTTGTGCGCGGGCCGTCGGGGCGCAAGCCCCATGCATCGAATCTCGGTTGCGGGCGGCGCGCGCGCCGTGCGCGGGATCCTCGAAGCGCAGGGTCTCAGTGTGCGTGCGGCCAAGCACAACCACGGGAGTTGGCGGTTCGAGACGGTGCGCAAGGACTTTGGCGAGCTGATGACGATCGCGAGGCGCATCCGCGATGAGCTCGACGCGCGATTGGTGCTGCAAGGGCTCATGTACAAGCGCTCGCTGCCCTTCGTCACGGCTTCGGCTATCCGACCCGGCATGGTGGTCGCGACCGACGCGAACAGCTTCGACGTCGTGGAGCGCATCGAGGCGCAGCCATACACGGGCGAGGTCTATGATCTCAACATCGAGCGCACGCATAACTTCATTGCTGGCGGCGTCATCACGCACAACTCGATTTATCGCTTCCGGGGCGCGAGCGCCCGGCACCTCGAGCAGTTCCGCCGCGACTACCCTGCGGCTCAGTTGTTCCGCCTCGAGCAGAACTACCGCTCCACCGGCACCATCCTGGAAGCGGCCAACGGGCTCATCGCCCATAACGCCGGCCGCCTCGGCAAGAAACTCTGGACCAGCGGCGCGCGCGGCGAGCCGATCCGCCTCTACACCGCCTTCAACGAGCGCGACGAGGCGGAGTTCGTCACGCACCGCATCCGCGAATGGGTGGCGGGCGGCGGACAGCGGCGCGAGCTCGCCATCCTGTACCGCTCCAACGCCCAGTCGCGCGTGTTCGAAGAGGCGTTTCTGTCGGCGCGCGTGCCGTACCGCGTGTACGGCGGCCTGCGGTTCTTCGAGCGCGCGGAAATCAAGGACGCGCTCGCCTACCTGCGGCTCATTGCCAACCGCAACGATGACGCCTCCTTCGAGCGCGTGGTGAACCTGCCGACGCGCGGCGTGGGCGCGAAGAGCCTCGAGGTGCTGCGCGAGTATGCGCGGGGAGCCGGCTGCTCGTTGTGGCAGGCGGCCGCGGCCTCGAGCAGCGGCGGCGGCGCGCTCGGCGCCAAGGCGGGCGGCGCCATCCACGGCTTCCGCGCGCTCATCGAGCGCCTCGCCGGCGAGAGCCGCGGCCTCGCGCTGCACGAGCAGGTCGATCAGGTGTTGAAAGCGAGCGGCCTCATCGAGCACTACCGCCGCGAGAAGGCCGAGCGCGGCGAAGCGCGCGTCGAGAACCTCGATGAGCTGGTGAGCGCGGCGCGCGGCTTCACCCCCGAGGGCGCGGAGCTGCCGCCGCTCGAGGCGTTCCTGGCGCACGCCGCGCTCGAGTCCGGCGAAGGCCAGGCGCAGGAGTGGGAGGACTGTGTGCAGATGATGACGCTGCACAGCGCCAAGGGGCTGGAGTTCCCGGTGGTGTTCCTGTGCGGCATGGAGGAAGGGCTGTTCCCGCATCAGCGCTCGCTCACCGACCTCGACGGCCTGGAGGAAGAGCGCCGGCTGTGTTATGTCGGCATGACACGCGCCATGCAGCAGCTGTATCTCTCCTGGGCCGAGCAGCGGCGGCTGCACGGCGTGGACAGCTACGGCCAGGCGTCGCGCTTCGTGCGCGAGCTCCCGGAGGAGCTGCTGCAGGAGGTGCGCCCGCGCGTGGGTGTGGCGCATCCCAAGGCGGTGGGGCGCTTTCGCTTCGAGGAGCCGGCGGCGGCCGGCGTGCGGCTCGGGGCGCGGGTGCGGCACGGCAAGTTCGGCGAGGGCGTGATCCTCAGCGTCGAGGGCAACGGCGCGCAGGCGCGCGTGCAGGTGAGCTTCGAGCGCCAGGGCACCAAATGGCTGATGGTGCAGTACGCGAATCTCGAGCCGTTGTAGGTCAGCATGAAAATCCTCATCCTCGGCGCCGGTCAGGTGGGTCGCACCGCCGCCGACCACCTGTCGCGCGAAGAGGCCAACGAGGTCACGGTGGTGGACCTGAACGAGGAGGTGCTGCGCGATCTGCAGGACCGGCTGGACGTACGTACCGTCGCCGGCAACGCCGCCCACCCGACGGTGCTCGAGAGCGCGGGCGCCGCCGAGGCGGACATCATCGTCGCGCTCACCTCGAGCGACGAGGTCAACATGATGGCCTGCGAAGTGGCGTTCACGCTGTTTCGCACCCCGACCAAGATCGCGCGCATCCGCGCGGCCGACTACACCAGCCACGCGGCGCTGTTCGGCGCCGAGGGGCTGTCGGTCGATGTGTTCATCAACCCCGAGCAGCTGGTGACCGAATACGTCGAGCGTCTCATCTATCACCCCGGCACGCTGCAGGTGCTGGATTTCGCCGACGGCAAGGTGCGCCTGGTCGGCGTGCGGGCGCAGCGCGACGGCCTCCTGGTCGGTCAGAGTCTGCGCGAGCTGGCGCGCCACCTGCCCAAGGTGGAGGTGCGCGTGGTGGCCATCTACCGCGACGGCCGCGGCGTTGCGCCCGAGGGCGACACCGTCGTGCAGGAGGGGGATGAGATATTCTTCCTGGCCGCGCGCCACGACATCCGCCGCGTCATGAGCGAATTGCGCCACGCCGACGACCCGGCGCGGCGCATCGTCATCGCCGGCGGCGGCAACATCGGCCTGCGCCTCGCCACGACCCTCGAGCCGCACAACCAGGTGAAGATCATCGAGCGCGATGCGCGCCGCGCTCGCCGCATCGCCGAGCTGCTGGAAAACGCCATCGTGCTGCACGGCGATGCCGCGGACGAGGAGCTGCTGATCGAGGAGAACATCGACAGCGCGGATGTGTTTGCGGCGCTGACCAACTCGGAGGAGGCCAACATCCTCTCGGCGATGCTCGCCAAACGCCTGGGTGCGCGCAAGGCGATCGCGCTCATCAACAAGCCCTCGTATACCGAGCTGGTCGAGAGCAGCAGCATCGACATCGCCGTCTCGCCGCAGACCGTCACCATCGGCTCGCTGCTCGCCTACGTGCGCCGCGGCGACGTGGTACGCGTGCATGCGCTGAAGCGCGGCGCCGCCGAGGCGCTGGAGGCGATCGTGCACGGCGACGAGCGCAGCTCGCGCGTGGTCGGCAAGATGGTGGGGCAGATCCCGCTGCCCGAAGGCGCCTCCATCGGTGCGGTGGTGCGCGGCGAGGAAGTCATCATGGCGCACCACGACACACGGGTAGCGGCCGACGACCATGTGATCCTGTTCCTCGCCGACCGCCGGCACCTCGAGGCGGTCGAACGCCTGTTCCTGCGTTCGCCCCGCTAGGAAAGCGCGGCGGTGCTCGCGGTGGCGCACGTTCTGGGGTTGCTGCTGGCGACCTTCGCGCTCGCCTACGCCCTGCCGGTCGGCTGTTCGCTGCTCATGGGCGACGGTCTGTGGCCGAAATTCCTGTTGGCCGCGGCGCTCACCGCCGGCTGCGGCCTGGTGCTGGCGGGCGCGACGCTGCGCCCGCGGCGGGCGCTGAAGGCGCGCGACGGCTTCCTGCTGCTCACGCTCGGCTGGCTGCTCCTGCCGGGCGCCGCGGCGCTGCCGCTGCTGCTGGCGCTGCCGGACCTGAGCTTCACCGGCGCGTTCTTCGAGGCCATGTCCGGGCTCACCACCACCGGCTCCACGGTGCTGAACGGGCTCGATCAGCTGCCGCCGTCGCTGAATTTCTGGCGTCATGCGCTGCACTGGTTCGGCGGGCTCGGCGTCATCGTCATGGCGCTCGCGGTGCTGCCGGTGCTCGGCGTGGGCGGCATGCAGCTGTACAAGGGGCAGGCGCCGGGGGCGATGAAGGACGAGCGGCTGGCGCCGCGCATCACCGAGACCGCGAAATCGCTGTGGCTGGTGTATGCGCTCATCACCCTTGCTGGCATCGCGGCGCTACGCATGTGCGGCATGTCGTGGTTCGACGCCATCTGCCATGCCTTCTCGGCGGTGGGGCTGGGCGGCTTTTCCACCCACGACCGCAGCATCGCGTACTTCGGCTCCCCGGCGATCGAGGCGGTGCTGATCGTGCTGATGCTGATCGCGTCGCTGAACTTCGCGCGTCACTTCATCGCGCTGCGGCGCCTGTCACTGGAGAGCTACCAGGTCGACCCGGAGTGCAAGGCGATATTCGCGCTGCTGGCGGTGAGCGTGGTCGGGATCGCGGTGCTGCTCACCCGCAACGACGTGTATGCGGATTTCTCCACCGCGCTGCGCCACTCGGCGTTCAACGTCATCTCCCAGGCGAGCACCAGCGGCCTCACCACCCAGGACTATCAGCGCTGGCCGGTGTTCGCGCCCTACTGGATGCTGTTCCTCTCCTGCATCGTGTGCAGCACCGGCTCGACCGGAGGCGGCATCAAGATGTTCCGCACGCTGCTGCTGACGCGCCAGGCGGGCCGCGAGCTCAAGCTCCTCATTCATCCGGCCGCCATGGCGCCGGTGCGCATCGGCGGCCGGCCCATCCCGGACGGCGTGGGGCACGCGGTGCTGGCGTTCATTTTCCTGTATTTCATGACGGTGGTGCTGCTCACCTTCGCGATGCTGCTGACCGGGCTCGACTTCGACTCCTCCATGAGCGCGGTCATCGCCTCGATCAACAACACCGCACACGGCTTCGGGCCGCCGGGCGCGGTGTACAACTTCCATGCGCTCACCGCCCAGCAGACCTGGATCTGCACGGCGGCGATGCTGCTCGGAAGACTGGAGATCTTCAGCGTGCTCGTGCTGTTCCGGCCGGCGTACTGGCGCAAGTAGCCGGGCAGGCGCAGCGCGCCGGTGAGCGGTGCGGCGGGCGCGCCGCTTGACCCCAAAGGGCCATATCAGCTGTGAATGTAACTCTCGAGCTGCTCGATCTGCTGCTGCTGCTCGGCGATGACCGCCTTCACCAGGTCGCCGATCGATACCATGCCGACGACGCGGCCCGCCTCGACCACCGGCAGGTGGCGCACGCGCTTGTCGGTGACCAGCTGCATGCACTGCTGCACCGAGGTATCGGGCGACACCGTGAGCACCTGTGAGGTCATGATGTCGCGCACCGGCGTGTCGCTGGAGGAGCGCCCGCGCAGGATGACCTTGCGGGCGTAGTCGCGCTCCGAGACGATGCCGGCGAGCGCCTCGCCCTTCATGACCAGCAGCGCCCCGATGTGATGCTCGGCCATGAGGCGGATCGCCTCCAGCACCGGAGCCTGGGGCCCCACTGAAAAAACCTGCCGACCCTTGCCCTCGAGCAACTGGCGCACAGTAGTCATGAGCATCTCCCGCAGTTTCGAGCCTAACGTGCCGTGGGGCTCACTTCCACCGTGAGCATGACGTCGGCGGTCACGTCCAGAGTCCCCGCCTCCACCGGCGTCGGTGCGGCCGCGGTCACCATCGTGCGCGGCGCTCCCATGTAAGCGCGCACCGGTATCACGCGCGGACTGTTCTCCTCGACGCTGAGCACGCGCACCACCTTCAGGCCCAGCGCCGCGGCGAGCACGTCGGCCTCGGCGCGCGCCCGGGTCGCCGCCTGGCGCAGCGCCGCGGTGCGCACCGCGTCCTGATCGCGCAGCGTGAACTGGATGCCCTGCACGTGATTGGCGCCGGCCTGCGTCGCGCTGTCGATGACCGTGCCGATCTTGGTTAGGTCATCGAGCGTCACCTGCACCACGTTCAGCGCGCTGTAGCCGGTGATCGTCGGCTCCTCGCCGTTCGGGTGGTACTGGTAGGTCGGATTGAGCGAGTAGCTGATGGTCTTCAGGTCCGCCGCGGGACCGGTGGCCTTGCGCACCGCCGCCAGCATCGCGTCCACCTGACGCGCGTTCTGCGCCGCCGCCTCCTGCGATTGCGCCGCCCGCGTGCTCACGCCGATGTCGATCTGGACGCGATCGGGCCGGGCGGTGACCTTGGCGTCTCCCGTGACGCGAATCGACGACACGGGCGAGGCCGGCGAGGGTTGTGCGCGTGCCGACGATTGCGCCACGGCGCACGCGAGCATGACCGCGACCAGACAGCGCATGTTCCCCAGAGCGCAGCCCATGGGCATATTGTACCCGTGCTTCGTGCGGCAGTTCATGGTTTGGGCAGGAGAAGCGCGCATGCTCATCCAGCGCGGTATACAACGGTGCATGACAAATGCGGAACTTCATGTTGCACCCGATCGGTTCGAAATCAGCTCCGGCGAAGCGCTGCTGGTAGCCGAGCTGCGCTCGGCGATCGCGGTGTGCGTGTACGACGCAGACGAGGAGGCCGGGGCGCTGTTGCACCTGCGCTGCATCGTCAGGCACTCCAAGCCCGCCGACGTCACCGACACGACCCTCGCCACCGAGCTGCTGCTGCTGCACCGCTGCCTGGAATCGCTGCGCGAGAGCGCGCCCGCGGCGCGCCGCCTGCAGGCGCGAATCGTGGTCCATCTCGTGGACACGCCGCAGGTGAACCCGGCCTGCGACATCGTCATCAAGCTGGTGCGCCATTACCTCGAGGACGCCGGCGTGCAGGTGCTGCCCGAAGACATCGCGGCGGGCCCGGCGCGCACGCTGCGCTTCCGGCCGGCCATGGGGTGGGTACACACGCGCGCCTGAGTGAGGCCGCGCATGCGACGCGCACGCGAAGCAGCGGTGCCGCCGGAGGTGCGCACCGCCCTCGAACGGCTGCTGGGGACGAGCATCGCCGAGGTCCGGGTGATCGAGCATTCCTGGTTCGTGCGCCTGCACGGCCGTGCGGTGGCGACCACGCGCCGCGGGCGCATCTACCTGCGCGGCAGCGCCGCCGACTTCTTCGCCGACCCGTGGCTGCTGCTGCACGAGTACTGTCACGTCATCAGGCAGTGGCAGCCGGGCGAGCTCACCGCGGCACGCTACCTCATCGAGTGCCTGCGGCGCGGCTACTGGAACAACCGCTTCGAAGTCGAGGCGCGCGCTTTCGCGGACGCGCACCTGGCCCAGCTGCACGCGCTGCTGGCGGGCGCGCCGCCGCCACCGGCCGCGGTGCCTTATCCCAGCAGCGCCTCGCGCCGGTAGAGACCTCCGGCCACGCCGATGAGCAGCGCGCCCAGGGCGAGCGTCGCGCTGACCGACACCGCGAGATACGCCGCCGGCACCCGCTCATCGCGCAACAGGCTCGTGATGAGGAAGTGCTGGCTGAGCGAGGGGACCGCCATGAGCGCGAGCGTCGGACGCAGGCCCATGACGCCGGCGAACACCAGCGGCAGGGTCGGCACGAGCAACACCAGCCCGAGGTAGGTCTGCGCCTCGCGGTAGCTGCGCGTGGAGGCGGCCACGATGGTCATGAGCGCCGCGCCGAGCGGCACCAGCGGCAGACAGAACAGCACGACGGCGAGGCCGACGAGCGGGCCGAAATTGACGCTCATGCCGAAGCGCTCCAGCCCCGTGAAACGCAACATGATCGCGAATGCGGCCACGGTGAGGGTCAGCGAGGCCGTCATGTAGGCGCAGGTCGCGAGAATCTTGCCGAACATCAGAGCTTCGCGCCGCACCGGCACGGTCAGCAGCGGCTCGAGCGAGCCGCGTTCGCGCTCACCGGCGGTGGCGTCGATGGCGAGGTACATGCCGCCCATCAGCATGGTGAGCAGCACCAGGTAGCTGAGCGTCCCGAGCGCCAGCACCGAGCGGCTCGCCGGGGTCGCGACGTCGATGTCCTGCAGCGCGAGCGGGGACAGCACCAGGGGATCCACTCCGCGGGCCACCACCCGCAGCCGCGCGAGGAGTGAGGCGTACTGGCCCAGGAGCGCCGTCACCCGCGAGAGGGCGCCGGAGGCGGACGGGTCGGAGGAATCCGCGTACAGCAGGAGCGCGGCGGGCGTGCCCGAGCCCAGGTGCGCGGCGAAGTCCGCGCTCACCGCCAGCACCAGCTCGTGCCTGTGCGCTTGCACCGCGGCGCGGGCCGCGGCGGGGTCGTAGTCCACGGACTCGACCCGCACCCCGTACTGGCGCAGGAAGCCGAGCAGGTTCGGAGCGCGCTCGCCATGCACCACCGCGAGCGTGATCGGGCGCTCACCCTCCTCGGCGCCGCGCTCGATGCGCAGCGACAGGCCGCCGGCGAACAGCAACGGGCCCAGCAGCGGACCCAGGATCAGGGCCGAGACGAGCGTGCGCCGCTCGCGCAGATTCTCGCGAAACTCCTTGCCGAACACGGTGAGGATGGCGCGCACGGCTCAAGTTCCGCCGCTGCCGGATGTCAGAGCAACGAAGGCCTCCTCGAGAGGCGGCGCAGGGCGCGCACCGCGATGACGTCCAGCCCGTTGGTGGGCTCGTCCAGCACCAGGTTGCGCGGCCGGTGAACGAGCGCGCGGGCGAGCGCGGTCTTGACGCGCTCCCCCTGCGAGAAACCCTTGGCGCGCCGGTCGGCGAATTCTTCCATCTCCAGGAGCCCCACGAGCTCGGCGGCGCGCTCGCGCGCCGCGGCACGCGTGAGGCCGTGCAGCGCGCCGAAGTAGAGGATGTTCTCGCGCGCCGTGAGGTTCGGATAGATAGCGGCGCCGTGCGTCAGCACGCCCAGGCGCCGGGCGGCTTGCAGAGGCGAGCGCACCGTGCTGTGCCCGTCGATGAGCGCATCGCCCGCATCGGGCCTGAGCACCGTGTACAGCATGCGCAGCGTGGTGGACTTGCCGGCGCCGTTGGGCCCGAGGAGCCCGGTGATGCGGCCGTCGGCGGCGCGCAGGCTCACGTCGCGCACGGCCGTCAGCGCGCCGAAGTGCTTGTAGAGGTGAGTGGCCTCGATCACGAGCGCTTGAAGGCGTGCGCGCGCCTCACGGCGGCGGACCGTTCAGCGAGGTGAAGAACGGCAGCGGGCGCGCGCGGCGCGTGCAGCCGACGTCGAGCCCGAGCACCGAGGCGCGGGCGAGAAACTGCGCCAGCACGCGGTCCATGCAGGGGGCGGTCAGCTGGCCGTGACCGAAGCCCTCGAGCACGATCGAGAGGCCGTGCGGAAAGGCGCGCGCCGCCAGGCGCGCGAACGCGGGCGGTGTGACCGGGTCGTCGCTCCCGGACAGCAGCAACGCGGGCACGTTACTCTCGAGCGGCGCGTGCAGGTCCGCATCCACCGGTCCGTGCGGCCAGATGCGGCACACGGTCTCGAGCCCGTCGAGCTGCAGCGTGCCGAGGAAGGTGTCGGCGAGACGCGCGCGGTCGATGGCACGCAGGTCATAGAAGGGCACATCCTCGGCACATACCACGCTGTTGTGCATGCCGGTCGCGAGCGCTTCGCCGTAGCCGCGTTCGATGAGCAGGAACTGCGCGGCGAGGGGTACGTAGTCCTGGTGCGCGGCGGCCTCATCGAGCAGCAGAGGCAGGAGCGCGGCGTATTCCGCGGTGTAACTGGCGAGGCGCAGCACCGTCGCCAGGTGCGCGCTGCCGAAGCTGAAGCGCGTCGGCTCGCCGGTGGACGGATCGGGCAACGTCACCGGCACCGCATGGGTCCTGAGCGCTGAGCGCACGCTCAGGTAGCTGCGCGCGGGATCGCCGTAGCGGGCGCGGCAGGCGGGCTCCGCGGCGCAGCGCGCCAGAATGTCGAGGAGCGCGCGCTCCGCATCGCTCGCCGTGTCCGGCCCGAGCGCCACGGGCGCCGGCACGACGCCATCGAGAATCAGCGCGCGCACGCGCTGCGGGAAGCGGCGCAGGTAGTGCTGCGCGACGCGCGTGCCGTAGGAAGTGCCATACAGGTCGATGCGCTCGAGGCCCAAGGCCGCGCGCACGCGCTCCAGATCCTGCACGGCGAGACTGGTGGTGTAGTACGCAACGTCGGCGCGCGCGCTGAGCCGGGCGAGACAGCGGCGCGTGCCGGCGGCGATCTCGGCCTCGCTCGCGCGATACAGCAGCTGCGCGTCCGCTTCGCAATCGAGGCGGTTCGATCCTCCGCTGCCGCGCTGGTCGACGAGGACGATGTCGCGCTCGCGGTGAATGCGCGCGAAGGCGCCAGCCACGGTGGCATAGAACGCGCTGGCCGCCGCTCCCGGGCCGCCGGCCAGGATGAAGAGCGCGTCCGGCTGTTTGCGCCGACTGATCGCCGGCACGCGCGCCACGCGCAGGGGAACGTGCCGGCCCGCCGGATCCTGTGGATTCTCCGCAACCGGCAGCACGCCGCACTCGGCCGCCACGACGGTGAGTCGCTGCGGGTGCTCGAGCTCGCAGGCCGAGAGCTCAAGGCCCGGCGCACCCGCAGCCGCGGCCAGCCCGCCGGCGGTGAGGCCCAGCGCCAGCAGCGCGCCCGCGCCCCTGGCCCCAGGGCGATCCGCATGCGCGCCTTTCGATCCGCTCGCCGGGGACATCGGTCGCCAGAGCATAAGGCAAGGCGTGGGCTTGTTCGTGGGGTTTGCGGCCCTACAATACGCGTCCCGCGTCGCCGTCAGCCGTGCATGCCATGAGTCCCCAGCAGCGATTCGCCTACGACGTCATCGTCATCGGCGGCGGTCATGCCGGCACCGAGGCGGCCCTCGCCGCGGCACGCATGGGAGCGCGGACGCTGCTCCTGACCCAGAGCATCGAGACCCTGGGTCAGATGAGTTGCAATCCGGCCATCGGCGGCATCGGCAAGGGACACCTGGTGCGCGAGATCGACGCGCTCGGCGGCGCCATGGCGACGGCGGCCGACCGCGCCGGCATCCAGTTCCGCACGCTCAATGCCAGCAAGGGCCCGGCGGTGCGCGCGACCCGCGCCCAGGCCGACCGGCAGCTCTACAAGCAGGCCATCCGCGCCCTGCTCGAGAACCAGCCCAACCTCGCGCTCTTCCAGCAGGAGGCGGCCGACCTCATCGTGCACAGCGGCCGCGTGCACGGTGTGGTCACGGTCACGGGCATCCGGTTCGAAGCCCCGGCGGTGGTGCTGACCGTGGGCACGTTCCTCGCCGGGCGCATGCACGTCGGCCTCGCCAACTACCCCGGCGGCCGGGCGGGTGATGCCCCCTCCAACCGACTCGCGGCGCGGCTGCGCGAGCTCGCCCTGCGCGTGGGGAGACTGAAGACCGGGACTCCCCCAAGGATCGACGGCCGCACCCTCGATTGGTCGGTCATGGCGGCCCAGCCCGGGGATGACCCCACGCCCGTGTTTTCGTTCCTCGGGCGAGTTAGTGAGCATCCTAGGCAGGTAAATTGTTTCATCACAAAGACAAATGAGCGGACACACGACATCATCCGGGCGGCCACCGACCGCTCCCCGATGTTCACCGGCCTCATCGAGGGCGTCGGCCCGCGCTACTGTCCCTCGGTCGAGGACAAGGTGGTGCGCTTCGCGGACCGGCCGTCGCACCAGATCTTCGTCGAGCCCGAGGGGCTGAACACTCACGAGGTCTACCCGAACGGCATCTCCACCAGCCTGCCCTTCGACGTGCAGTGCGAGTTCGTGCGCACCATCCGCGGCTTCGAGAATGCGCACCTCACCCGCCCCGGCTATGCCATCGAGTACGACTTCTTCGATCCGCGCGAGCTCAAGGGCTCGCTCGAGACTCGCGCGCTTGCCGGACTGTACTTCGCCGGCCAGATCAACGGCACCACCGGCTACGAGGAAGCCGCCGCGCAGGGCCTCATCGCCGGCATCAATGCCGCGCTCGCCGTGAGGGAGCGCGAGCCCTGGATACCGAAGCGCAGCGAGGCCTACGTCGGAGTGCTCATCGATGACCTGGTGACGCGCGGCACGTGCGAGCCCTACCGCATGTTCACCAGCCGCGCGGAGCACCGCCTGCTGCTGCGCGAGGACAACGCGGACCTGCGCCTCACGCCCGCGGGCCGCGGACTCGGGCTCGTCGACGATGAGCGCTGGGCGCTGCTGGAGGCGAAGCGGCGGACGTCCGATCTCGAGGTCGCGCGCCTGAAGGGCCTGCGCCTGCGGCCGGCGGACGTGCCGGCGGCCTGGGCACAGCGCGTGCTGGGTGCGCCGCTGGCGCGCGCTGCTTGCGCCTTCGAGCTGCTGAGCCGGCCGGGGGTGACCTACGAGGCGCTGCTGGAGATTGCCGGGGCGCCGGTCGGATCTGCGGCGGGCGACGCCGAGGGCGATGCGGCCCGCGGGGGCGATGCGGCCCGCGAGGGCGATGCGGCCCGCGAGGGCGATGCGGCCCGCGAGGGCGATGCGGCCCGCGAGGGCGATGCGGCCCGCGAGGGCGAGGCGGCCCGCGAGGGTGCGCTGGACGAGCGCCTGCCGGCGCAGGTGCGCGCCCAGGTCGAGGTGCGCGCCAAGTACGCGGGCTACATCGAGCGGCAGCAGGACGACATCGAGCGCGCCAGGGGACACGAGGAGACCGCGCTGCCCGCCGACCTCGACTACACGCTTCTCGCGGGCCTGTCGCACGAGGTGCGCCAGAAGCTTGCCGACATGCGGCCGGCGACGCTCGGCCAGGCGGGCCGCATCCCGGGCGTGACACCGGCGGCGGTGTCGATCCTGCTGGTGCACCTGAAGAAGCGCGGCGGCGGTGGGCGCACACGGGTCGCATGAGCGGCTTCATCGAGCAGCTCACGCGCGCCTGGCAGAGAAGCGACTCGCTCGCGTGCGTGGGGCTCGACCCTGACATCGCGCGCTTCCCGCGGCACATCGGCGCCGAACCCTCGCCGCTCTTCCAGTTCAACAAGGCCATCATCGACGCCACCGCCGACCTGGTGTGCGCGTACAAGCCGCAGTTCGCGCACTACGCCGCCTACCGGGCCGAGGATCAGCTCGAGCGCACCATCGAGTACATCCACAAGACTCATCCGGGCGTGCCCGTGATTCTCGACGCCAAGCGCGGCGATGTGGGCAACACCGCCGAGCGCTACGCCGTCGAGGCGTTCGAGCGCTATGGCGCGGATGCCGTCACCGTCAATCCCTATCTCGGCAGTGACTCGCTCGAGCCGTTCCTCAAGTATGCGGACAGGGGCGTCGTGATCCTGTGCCGCACGTCCAATCCCGGGGCGCGCGACCTGCAGGACCGCCTGATCGGCTCCCGCAAGCTCTACCAGGTGGTCGCGGAGCTGGCCGCCCAGCGCTGGAACTCCCGGGGCAACTGCCTGCTGGTCGTGGGCGCCACCTACCCGGCCGACCTCGCCGAGGTGCGAGCGCTGGTGGGCGACATGCCGCTGCTGGTGCCCGGGGTCGGAGCGCAGCGGGGCGACGTGGCGCATGTGGTGCGCAACGGCCAGACCGCCCGCGGCACCGGCCTCATCATCAGCTCCTCGCGCGCCATCCTGTATGCCTCCTCGGGCGAGGACTTCGCCAGCGCGGCGCGCGCGGCGACGCAGCAGCTGCGCGGGGAGATCAACTCGAGCCGCACGCGGCCGGCATGAGCACGCGGCGCGCCGCGCGTTGCGCCGCCGCCATTGCGACGCTGGCGACGGCCCTCGCCACACTCGCCGGTTGCAGCCGCTCGCACGAGCAGGGTCCGCCAAGCACCGGCGCCGCGCCGCATGCGGCCATCCTGGTGCGCGGCGGCGGACCCGAGCCGGACTCCCTCGATCCTCAGAAGGCCCGCGGCTTCGAGGCGCAGAGCATCCTGCGCGATCTGTGCGAGGGCCTGACCACGCTCGACCGCACGGCCTCCGTGGCGCCGGGGGTGGCGAGCACGTGGGGCGTGAGCACCGACGGCAGGGTGTATGTGTTCAAGCTGCGTCGCGAGGCGCGCTGGTCCAACGGCGACCCGGTAGTGGCGGCGGATTTCGTGGCCGGGCTGCGGCGCCTGGTGGACCCCGCCACCGCCTCGGGGTATGCGCAGTACATCGACGTCATCGCGAACGCCGGCGACATCGTCGCCGGGCGCAAGCCCCCGCAGGCCCTCGGCGTGGCCGCGCCGGATGATTCCACCGTGGTCGTCACGCTCGCGACGCCGGCGCCGTATCTGCCCACCCTGCTGTCGCATCCGAGCGCCTGTCCGGTGCACCGGCCGACGCTCGCCGCCCACCCGGAAGGCCTCGCGCGGCCCGGCGTGATGCTCTCCAACGGCGCGTTCGTCCTCCAGGAATGGGTGCCGGGCTCCTACATCCTCGCCAGGCGCAACCCCTACTACTGGAGCAGCTCACCACCTACTACTACGGCTTCAACCTCAGACGCGCGCCGTTCCGGGACAAACCCAAGCTGCGCCGGGCGCTGTCGCTGGTCATCGACCGCGAGCTGCTCGCGCAGCGGGTGCTGCGGGTGGGCGAGCTGCCCGCCTGGGGGTGGGTGCCGCCGGGTATCGACAACTACAGCGCGCAGTCCTTCGACTATCGGGGCGAACCGATGGCGGCGCGCGTGGCCGAGGCGCAGCGCCTGTACCGCGAAGCCGGCTACTCGCGCGAGCAGCCGCTCACCTTCGAGCTGCGCTACAACTCCGGCGAAGTGCACACCAAGCTCGCGGTCGCGATCGCCTCCATGTGGAAGGAGGCCCTCGGCGCCGACGTGCGCCTGACACAGGTGGAGTTCAAGTCGTTGCTGCAGGACATCGATCGCGGCGATGTCGAGATGTTCCGCTCCAGCTGGGTGGGCGACTACAACGACGCCTACACCTTCGCGCAGTACCTGAAGAGCGACTTCGGCGTGAACCTGCCGCACTACGCGAGCGCGGCCTATGACGCGCTGCTCAGGCGCGCCGCGGCCGAAGCCGACGGCGCACGGCGGCGCGCGCTGCTCGAGGAGGCCGAGCGCGTCGCGCTGCGCGATCATCCCCTGATCCCGCTGTACTTCTACGTCAACAAGCACCTGGTGAAGCCGGAAGTTCAGGGCTGGTACGACAACGTCATGAATGTCGTGTACAGCAAGGACCTGGCGCTCAAGGGCGGCGCCGCGCCGGCGGCGCAGCAGCCGCAAAGGCAGCGGTAAAAAGCAGGGCCGCGCGCGGCGGCCCTGCGGTCTCACGAGGACGGCGCAGCTACAGGATCGCGTGCGAGATGTCGCACTCGTTGGTGTCGTTCGACCAGGTGCTCTGCATCGCGTACGCGCCATTGCCCATGCTCACGTTCGCGGCCGCTCCCTGGCCGGAGTTGATCCAGGCGCATTCATCGCCATTCTCCTGGCCCAGCAAGGAGGTCCAGCCGCCGGGCGGATTCTGATCGGTCAGCGTCTCGGCGTACTCGTGGCCGTTCACGATCGAGAAGCCATCGAGCAGGCCCGCCGAGCCGCCATTGACGAAGTTCTGGCCACAGTTGGCGCCCTGGTCGGTCACGTACGGCATGTTGGTGTACGCAAGGTCGCCATAGGACGAGGTGGTGTAATCGTGCCAGGCGCAGAAAGCCGACGTCGGGGTGTTGAAGCCGTCAGGATGGGTCCCCGACGGCGACACGACCACGTACTGCGCGTAGCGATTGGCGGCTGCGGTGGTGTTGCCGAAATGCCCGGCCCCCCTGATCGCTTCCTGCGCCAGTTGCGCGGCGGTCGCATTGGAGGGCGACGGGGCCGCCGTGTCGAACCACACTCCCGCCAGGGCGCCACTGCTGGGGTAGCCCACGTGCGGCGTGGTGCTCGGGTCGCAGGTGCTGGCGCCCGCCGGCACCGTCGGACCATCGCAGTACTGCGTCATGGCGCCCGACCACAGCTCACCGCCCGTGCCGATCCCGCGGAACAGGTTCTGCAGGTAAGTGGCCGCGCCATTGGGGTCACCGCCGCTCGTCCACTGGCTGCCGTAGAACACCAGGTAGACCTTCGGGGTACCGCTGGTCACACCGATGCCGTCGATCCCGCCCCCGTAGTAGAGGTGGTTAAGGCCGAGGAGGCCGAAGAGATCCAAGGGCAACGGGGCATGCCGGGCAGCCCATTCCCGCATCCGTCGCGCGGCCTCGCGAGTCGGCACCGCGCCGTGGCGGTAAGCGTGACCGTAGGCGGGCGCGTAAGGATTTTCGGTGAGCCTCTCATCGGCCGCCAGCGAGCCGGCGGCCCCAAGGCAGCCGAGGAACGCCGCCGTCAGCGGCACCCATGAAAACGTACGGCTCCCGTGCAGGTAGCTTGAGCTTGTCACGGTAATCACTCCCTGTGCTTTGCGTTGTTGAACGCCGCCCGCTTTCGTGCAACCTGCAGGCGATCCCAGTGCGACGCGGGATAGGCTCGAGGGAACGCCCTCCCTGGCCGCTCAATCGTTCGGGATGCTCCGCCTTCGCGAAGGGCCGCGCAATTGGATTTCAGCCTACATGCCGGGGCATAACCCGGGGGCTGCGGGACGGTGTGCGAGATGACCGGCTCCGCACGCACGCGGCGCCATGGCTCGCCTCACTTGCCGATGCAGAATCCGGCGAAAATCCGCCCCAGCAGATCATCCGAGGTGAACTCGCCGGTGATCTCGCTCAGGGCCTGCTGCGCGGCGCGCAGCTCCTCGGCGACCAGCTCTCCGGCGCGCTGCTCGGCGAGCTGGCGCGCGGCTGCCTCGGTGTGCTCGCGCGCCCGCGCCAGGGCCTCCAGGTGCCGGCGGCGGGCGCTGATCGCCCCGGCCTCGACACTCTGGTACCCCATGCACTGCTTCAGATGCGCGCGCAGCTCCTCCAGCCCCTGGCCGGTGAGCGCGGACAGCGTGATGTGCGGCGGGCGGGTGAGCGTGTCGGGGACCGGCAGGCCGACCGCGAGATCGCACTTGTTGAACACCAGCGTGACCGGGACATCCGCCGGCAGCCGCGCGCCCTCGTCGCGAAAGGCCGTGGCGCCGGGGTCCTCCACCGTGTCGATGACGAACAGCACGCGATCGGCGCGCTGCATCTCGGCGTGCGCGCGCCGCATCCCTTCCTCCTCGACCAGATCGCCTCCCTGGCGCAGACCCGCGGTGTCCAGCACGTGCAGGGGCATGCCGTCGAGATGGATGCGCTCGCGCACTACATCGCGCGTGGTGCCGGGAATCGCCGTCACGATCGCCGCATCGTAGCCCGCGAGCCGGTTGAGCAGGCTCGACTTGCCGGCGTTCGGCCGGCCCGCGATGACCACCGTCATGCCCTCGCGCAGCAGCGTTCCGGTGCGCGCACTCGCGAGCACGCCGTCGAAATGGTCGCGCACCGCCTCGAAGCGCGCGCCGAGCTCGTGGTCGGCGAGGAAGTCGATTTCCTCCTCCGGAAAGTCGATCGCCGCCTCGACGTAGCTGCGCAGCTCGATCACCGCCTCGGTCAGCCCGCGCACCATGGCGGAAAACTCCCCGCGGAGCGAGCGCATGGCGGCGCGCAGCGCCTCGCGCGAGCCCGCGTCGATGAGATCGGCGACCGCCTCGGCCTGCGCCAGATCCAGCTTGTCGTTGAGGAAGGCACGCTGGGTGAATTCCCCGGCCTGCGCGCGGCGCGCGCCGAGCTCCACCGCGCGCGCGATGAGCGCATCCATCACCACCGGCCCGCCGTGGCCGTGCAGCTCGAGGATGTGCTCGCCGGTGTAGGAATGCGGCGCCGGAAAGAACAGCGCCAGGCCCGCGTCGATCGGCTCCTGCTGCGCGTCCAGGAAGCGCGCCAGGGTCGCGTGGCGCGCCTTGGGGAGCTCACCGAGCATGACCGCCGCCACTTCCGGCACCTTGGGGCCCGAGACGCGCACGATGCCCACGCCCCCTCGTCCCGGAGGCGTCGCCGCGGCCACGATGGTGTCCCTACGGGTCATATGGGCCGTGCGCCAAGGCTACCGCCGGACGCCCGCGCAATGGAAGCGGCGCACTCGTGCGCGGCGCGGGCCGCGCGGCGCGCTCAGGTTCTTCTCGCCGCCGCGGCCGCCTCGATGCGGCGGTTGATGTTCCATTGCTGTGCGATCGACAGGACGGTGTTCGTCACCCAGTAGAGCACCAGTCCCGCCGGGAAAAACGCGAACGTGGCCGACATGGCGATCGGCATGATCATGAAGACCTTCGCCTGCACCGGGTCGGGGGGCGCGGGATTGAGCTTGTACTGCACGAACATCGCCACCGCCATGATCGCCGGCAGGATGAACAGCGGATCGCGCGAGGACAGATCGTGGATCCAGAACGCGAACGGCGCCTGGCGCATCTCGACACTCTCGAGCAGCACCCAGTAGAAGGCGAGGAACACGGGGATCTGGATCACGATCGGCAGGCAGCCGGCGACCGGGTTGATCTTCTCGCGCTGATACAGCTCCATCATCGCGCGGCCGAGCTTCTCGCGGTCGTCCTTGTAGGTCTCCTGCAGGTTCTTGATGCGCGGCTGCATGGTCTTCATCTTCGCCATCGAGCGGCCGCTCGCCTCCGACAGCGGATAGAACACGAGCTTCAGCAGGAAGGTGACCAGGATGATCGCAACGCCCCAGTTGCCGGTGAGCCCGTGCACCTTGTCGAGCACCCAGAACAGCGGCATCGACAGGAACCACAGCCGGCCGTAATCCGCCACCCGGCCGAGCTCGGGGGCGGTCGTCTCGAGCTGCCTCTGCAGCTTTGGTCCGACGTAGAGCGACGCGCCGAATTGCGCCGTTGCGCCGGGCGCGACCGACTGCTCCGGGCCCGTGGCCGACAGCAGGTACTCATTCCCGGAGACACCCAGCGTGAAGCGCCAGGGGGCGCCGCGCGGCGGCACGATGGCGCTGACGAAGTGGTGCTGCAGGGCGGCGAGCCAGCCGTCGCGCACTTCGAGGGACAGGTGACTGTCCTGCGCGTCGGTGGTGTCGAGCTTGCGGTACTTGGTGCCGTCGTAAATCGCCGGACCGTGGAACGAGTAACTCTCGACATTGAACATCGAGCGCTTGGTGGGTGGATCGTCGCGCAGGATCCGCGCGTACGGGCGCGCGGTCCAGGGCGCGCCGCCGCCGTTGTCGACCTCGTATTGCACGTCGATGCGGTACTCGCCGCGGTGGAACACGAAGGTCTTGGTGACCCTCAGCGCGCCCTCACTCCAGGTGAGCGGCACGCGCAGCTCGTTGCGGGCATCGAGGCTGTACTCGGCCTGCGCGCTGGCAAAGGTCGCGAGATGGGTGGGATACGCCGCGGCGCCCGAGTCGGTCAGACCCGACTGCAGCTCGTAGCGCGAGAGCGGACCGTCCTCGTTCTCCAGGCGCACCCGCGTGGCCTCGCCCTTGACCTGCGGATAGGCGGGCAGATCCACGCGCGTGAGCGTGCCGCCACGCGTGCTGATGTCGAGGTCGAGCACGTCCGTGCGCACGCGCACACGCGGCGCCGCGGCTGCCGCGCCGGGCGCCGTGCCGGGGGCGCCCGAGGCCGCCGGCGCCCCGGCTTCGCCGTGAGCGCGCTCACCCGGGGCGGGTGTCGCAGTCCGGGGCGCCTCGGGAAGCCTGTCGCCGAGATCGCTCGCGGGCGTAACCGTGTTCGGGGCCGCGTTCGCCGCCGGCGGGGCCGTCGCTTGCGGCGGCGGCCCGTAGTCGTGCAGCCACGTCTGGTAGTTGACCAGCAGCAGCGCCGCGAGCGCGACCCACAGCCACAGGCGCGGACTGAAGCGCGGGAGGAGGTTATTGCCCATGAGCGGGATGGGTGCCTGGGGGCGTCGGCGGCACGGGGTCGAATCCGCCCGGGTGCCACGGGTGGCAGCGCGCAAGGCGCGTGAGCGCGAGCCAGCCGCCCTTCACGACGCCGAAGCGCAGCAGCGCTTGCAGCGCGTACTGCGAGCAGGAGGGATAGAAACGGCACGCCGGCCCGAGCAGCGGACTGACGGTCCATTGATACAGGCGGATCAGGAAGGCTGCGACGTGGCGCATTGTTGGCCGACCTTCTTCCACAGTGCCGCGAGGCTCTCGCGCAGCGCCTCGCTCGTCGCCTCGCGCGCGCGCGGCCGCACGCTCACCACCAGGTCCACGGCGGGGATCTCGCGCTGGTGCAGGCGGAAGGACTCGCGGATGATGCGCCGGATGCGGTTGCGCGCCACCGCGCCGCCGGCCGCACGCACCGCCACCGCCAGCCCGAGCCGCGGGGCGCCCGCTTGATTGACACTCGCAGTCACCGCGAAAAATCCATCGCCCATGCGCCGCCCGCGTGCGTAAGCGGCGTCGAAATCGCGCTTGCGCCGCAGACGAAGTCGCGCCGGCAGAGTGAGCCGCCCTGGCATCGAGCCCTTGAACAGACTCTCAACGATGGGTTACGCAGGCGCTGTCGCAGTGCGCGTGAACCCGTGGTTCCTAGGGTATCAGCTTGCGCCGGCCCTTGGCGCGCCGGCGCGCGAGCACCCTGCGGCCGCCCTTGGTGGCCATGCGCGCACGGAACCCGTGAGTGCGCTTGCGGCGCACTTTGCTCGGTTGATAGGTACGCTTCATGCCGTGAGCTCCGTGGGACGATCCGTGGCTCGCAAAAAAGGGCGGCAAGGCTAAGCCGTTGAGCGTCAAGGTGTCAATACGCTGCGCTTGCGAAAACCTTCAGCGCGCCGCGCGATCGGTATAGACTCCGCAGCCCTTTCCTCAACGTTCACCTGAAAACGTCGCGGAGGCAAACGCGAGTGGAAGCGTCCCTTTGGACTCGCTGCATGGGCGCGTTGGAAACGGAGCTTCCCGAGCAGCAGTTCAATACCTGGGTGCGGCCGTTGCAGGCCATGGAAGGCCACGGCGCGCTGAAGCTCCTGGCGCCCAACCGCTTCGTGGTCGACTGGATCAACGCGAACCTGCTGCCGCGCATCGGTGAGCTGCTGCGCGATGAGAGCACCGGAGACGCGCCCATCGTGACCGTGGAAATCGGCTCGCGCGCCGCCGCCGTACGCGGCGCCGCCGCGGCGGTACCCGCTCGCGCGCGCCGCGCTGAAGGGCTGGTGGTCGGCGCGCGACTCAATCCCGACTTCTGCTTCGCCACCTTCGTCGAAGGCAAGAGCAACCAGCTCGCCAAGGCCGCGGCGGCACAGGTGGCGGAAAATCCCGGCCGCGCCTACAACCCGCTGTTCCTGTACGGCGGCGTCGGCCTCGGCAAGACGCACCTGATGCACGCGGTGGCGCACCTGATCAAGCACCGCGACGCGGAAGCACGCATCGCCTACGTGCATTCGGAGCGCTTCGTGGGCGACATGGTGCGCGCCCTGCAACACAACTCGATGAACGAGTTCAAGACCGCCTACCGCTCACTGGATGCGCTGCTGATCGATGACATCCAGTTCTTCGCCGGCAAGGAGCGCTCGCAGGAAGAGTTCTTCCACACCTTCAACGAGCTGCTGGAGGGCCAGCACCAGGTGATCCTCACCTGCGATCGCTATCCGAAGGAGGTCGAGGGACTGGAAGAGCGCCTGAAGTCACGCTTCGGCTGGGGCCTCACGGTGGCGATCGAGCCGCCGGAGCTCGAGACCTGCGTGGCGATCCTCATGACCAAAGCGCAGGCGAACGGCGTGGCGCTGCCCGAGGAAGTGGCGTTTTTCATCGCCAAGCGCATCCGCTCCAACGTGCGCGAGCTGGAGGGCGCGATGCGGCGGGTGATCGCAAACTCGCGCTTCACGGGGCGCGCCATCACGCTGGAATTCACCAAGGAAGCGCTGCGCGACCTGCTGTCGCTGCAGGCGAAACTGATCACCGTCGAGAACATCCAGAAGACCGTGGCGGACTACTACAAGGTGCGCCTGGCGGACCTGCTTTCCAAGCGCCGCAGCCGCTCGGTGGCGCGCCCGCGGCAAGTCGCCATGGCGCTCGCCAAGGAGCTCACCAGCCACAGTCTGCCGGAGATCGGCGATGCCTTCGGCGGCCGCGATCACACCACGGTGCTGCACGCCTGCAAGCGCATCAAAGAGCTGCGCGACAGCGAGCAGCGCATCAAGGAAGACTACTCAAACCTGTTGAGAACCCTGGCGGGTTGATGTGGACTGCCCTGTGGACTTGCTGTGCGCGAACGTGAGGATAAGTTACGAACAGGACGTGCACAGCTGTTGGTCAGTTCTTGCCTGCACATGTGCCGCGGAGAATCGACGGCAACAGCCTGAGCGTGAGCGGAAAGTTTTCTTATGCCCGTGAGTCACAGGCTCTATAGTCTTAACAATAAAGAGACTTTCACCGAATAAGATCCTACTGAAGAGAACTCTCATGAAGCTGACCGCCACCCGCGAAGAGCTGCTCGCACCGCTCCAGAGTGTCATCGGGGTCGTCGAGCGCCGCCAGACCATGCCGGTGCTCGCCAACGTGCTGCTGGCTGCGCGGGACAATCGTCTGAGCGTGACGGGAACCGACCTGGAAGTGGAGCTCGTGGCAACCTGCCCGGTGAGCGTGCAGCAGCCGGGCGACATCACGGTGCCGGGCCGCAAGCTGCTCGACATTTTCCGCTCGCTGGCGGAGAAGACGAGCGTCACCGTGAGCACCGAGGGCGAGCGCGTGTCGGTGCGCGCGGGTCGCAGCCGCTTCACTCTCTCGAGCCTGCCGGCCGCCGAGTTTCCGCTGGTCGAGGAGATCAACGCACAGCAGACGCTCAGCGTGGCGCAGGGCGAATTCCGGCGCCTGATCGACAAGACGCATTTCTCGATGGCGCAGCAGGACGTGCGCTACTACCTCAACGGGCTGCTGCTCGAGACTGACGGCAAGGCGCTGCGTGCGGTGGCGACCGATGGGCACCGCCTCGCGCTGTGCGAGATGGCGCTCTCGGGAAAGGACAGGGCCACACAGCAGGTGATCGTGCCCCGCAAGGGGGTGCTCGAGCTGCAGCGCATCCTGGGAACCGAGGGCACCATCGAGCTGGCCGTTGGTACCAATCACGTTCGCGCCCAGATCGGGGAAATTCGCTTCACTTCAAAGCTGATCGACGGCCGTTTCCCGGAGTATGCGCGGGTAATTCCGACGAATCCGCCGCGCACAGTGGAAGCGGACCGGGAAACCTTGAGACAGGCGCTTCAACGGACCGCCATCCTGTCCAACGAGAAGTACCGTGGAATCCGACTCACGGCGCGGCCGGGTCTGCTCACCCTTCAGGCGCACAACCCCGAGCAGGAAGAGGCCGAGGATCAGGTCGAGGTTTCGTACCAGGGGGAGGAAGTGGAGATTGGATTCAACGTCAACTATCTCCTCGATGCGCTGAGCGCGATCGAGAGCGACAAGGTGCACATCGGGCTCACCGACTCCAACAGCAGTTGCCTCATCCATGCGCCCGGCACGGCACACACGCGCTACGTCGTGATGCCGATGCGGCTCTAAGAGGTCGAAGCCCGCGCGCTACTGCGGCTCTCCGGATAGGTGTTTCTTAGCAGCCTTGGCGACGCCCGAGGGCTCTGGTGCGGGCGATGGTCTCGTTTCACGTGTGCTGTTCGCTGCTCGGCCGAGAGCAGCCAACTCACCATCAGACGCGGGCTGGCACGCGGGGCCAAAGAGCCTTCGGAGCGTGGCTACGGCCGTTCCACGTGGAACCTGGGGGGAGCCTACGCTCGGGGCTCGGACTGCCTCGGCTTGGGAGTCGTGCGCACAACCCGAGCTCGCCATGAGTTACGCGCACTGCATCAAGCGCCCGGAGCTTGAGACTCCGTGCATTGTCCCTGCTTGCTGGACAACGTGATGTCCGAAGGAAGACGCCTTGAACACCTAGGCTGGTCTGTGGCGAATTGCCGCGAATACGAGACGGTGAGCGCCGTGGAATGACAGATAGGGTGATTTTCCAGCCATTAAATGCTTCGTGGGGTGCTCCGGGCCGCTACAGGGCCTCGGTTTCGAACCCAACTCCAGGTAAGCATCCGTCCGCGGCAGGCGCGCCTCTGGCCAAGACCCGTGCGCCTTTCAAGGTGTCGCATCCAATGGGTACCGATGACGCTCGCCGTGCGCTATCGCCAGTCTTCGGCTGTTCGAATCAGGGGCGGTGCCCGAGGGCCGTGGTGCGACCGAGGTCTTCTTTCAGGTCTGCTGTTCGCCGCTGGCCCGACAGCAAGCAACTGACCAGCAAACGAGGCTGGCTCGCAGGCCAATGAGCCTACGGAGCGTCACCACCGGCGTTCCATGTGAAACCTGGGCGAGGCGATGCTGAGGGCTCGGACTGCCTCGGTTTGGGGGTCATCAGGCGCACAACCCAGAGGAGCTCGGTATGAATTGCAGGCACCGCATGAAGCATCCGGAGCTTGAGACTCCGCTGCGTTGGCGAGGGCTGACGGGTGCCGCTAGTTCGAGGAAGCTTGCCTAGAGCGCCCAGCGGCTGTTTGTGACGAATTGCCCCGAATACGCGACAGTTAGCGCTGCCAATTCACTGATAGGAGCATTTGCGAGGGACGCTTCGTGGGCTGCTTCAGGCCGGTACAGGGCGTGGGCTTCGAGCGCAGCTGCAGGTCCGCAGCGATCAGCGGCAGGCGCGCCCCTGACCAAGACCCGTGCGCCTTTTGCAGGTGTCGCATCCAATGGGCGAATGACGCTCGTCCTGCGCTATCACCGGTCTCCGCGCTGTTTCGAATCAGGCTTGGCGGTGCGCGAGCGCTGTGGTGCGCCGCCCTGGCGGGACGCGGCCGCCTGCGAACTCAGCGGCAGCCGTGTGCCCTGGTCCAGATGGACGTTCTTCGCGCTCGATGTCATGTGAGCTGGTGGTCGCATCCGCCGCGCCGCCCGAGAGGCTCAAGCCGTGCTGCCCAAAGGCACCGCTACTGCCGGCAGCGAACATTGCGGGAGCGTCCACGCGTGCCATCGCCACGCCCCGCCTGCGGAGCACTGCTGGTGCCTACCACGAGCGACCCGACGCCGCTGGCCGCGCCTCACCATGAGACGCTGGCTAGCACGAAGGGCGAAGCTTCCGGAGCGTCTACCCGCGTTCCACGTGGAACGTGGGTGAGCCTCGGAGGAGTTGCCTCAGCTTGGGAGTCATAGAGCGCACAACCCGGAGGAGCTCGCATGAAATTGCAGGCACCGCATGGAGCGTCCTGAGCTTGAGACTCCGCTGCGTTGGCGGGGGCTTACGGGTGCCGCGTAGTTCGAGGAAGCTTGCCTGGAGCGCCCAGTGGCTGTTCGTGACGAATTGCCTCGTATACGCGGCAGTGAGTACTAAAAAGTGAGGGATAGGATCATTTGAGACTCAATTAGATGCTTTGTGGGGTGTTCTGAGCGTGTACAGGCCTCGCTTCGAGCGCAGCTGCAGGAGCGCAGGGATCCGGGGTACGGATGACGCTCGCCGCGCGCTGCCGCGGGTCTCCGGAAGGCTGTTTCGAGTCAGGCGTGACGACGGCCGGCGGCCGTGGTGCGGCCGATGGTCTCGTTTCAGGTGTGCTGTTCGCAGCTCGCCGCCAGGTAGCCAGCTCGCCATCAGGTACGGGCTGGCAAGCGGGTCAAAGAGCTCCCGCGCGTCGCTACCGGCGTTCCACGTGGAACTTGGGCGTGCATATGCCTGGGGCTCGGAAGCGTCGGCTTGGGAGTCAGAAAGCGCACGATCCGGAGGAGCTTGCCATAAGTTACAGGCGCTGCATCCAGCATCCGGGGCCTGAGACTCCGCTCCAGTGCCCCGGCTTGTGGGGGCGAGGAGATGTTCGGTAGGGAAGACGTCTCGAGCCCCCAGTGGTCTGTCTGTGACGGATTGCCTCGAATACGCGACGGTAAGCACTGTAGACCGACAGATAGGAGCATCCGCGAGCCATCAAATCCTTGGTTGTGCTCCGGGCGGCTACAGGAGCTCGGTGCCCGAGGGCTGTGGTGCGGGCGATGGTCTCGCTTCAGGTGGGCTGTTGGCTGCTCGCCGGACAACGCACTCATCATCTCATCAGACGCGCGCTGGCAAGCGGGCCAAAGCGGTTGCGGAGCGTGGCTACCGGTGTTCCACGTGGAACCTGCGCGAGCCTGGCTCGGGGCTCCGAGCAGTTGCCTGGGCTTGGGAGAGGTGTTCCAAGCCGGCACAGGGGCTGAGCTTGGAGCACAGCTGCGCGTCCGCAGGATCCGCGGCAGCGCGCCTCTCACCAAGCTCCTGTGCGCCTTTCCGGGTCTGGCATCCAAAGGGGACCGAAGACGCTCGCCGTCCGCTATCGACGGTCTCCGGAAGGCTGTTTCGAATCAGGCTTGGTGGTGCCCGAGGGTCGCGGTGCGCCGCCCTGGCGGGACGCGCCCGCCTGCGAACTCAGGAGGAGCCGCGTGCCCTGGTCCAGATGCACGTTCTTCGCGCTCGAGGTCATGACTGACCCCGTGGCCGCATCCGCCGCGCCGCCCGAGAGGCTCAAGCCGTGCAGCCCAAAGACGCCGCTACTGCCGGCAGTGAGCATCCCGGCAGCGTCCAATCCTCCCATCGCCCCCGGACCCGCCTGCAGTGCGCCGCTGGCGCCTCCCGCGAGCGACCCTACGCCGCCGGTCGCGCCGAGTCCCGATCCGACCGTCCCACCGACGGCACCGGTGGTGCGCCCCAGCAAGCCTCCGCCGCGACTCATACCGGCACCGCCCGCCGCGCCCATCATCGCACCGGCGTCTCCGGCACTGCTCGCGGCGCTCGCTTCGGCGGCAGCCATCGCCTGGATCCCGAGGTAGCGAAGCGGAATCTCGTGTCCGTCCCGGGTCACCGCCTTGTCAAAGACGATACCCATCGATGAGCCCGCCTGGCCTTCGGCCGCCGCGTGTGCATCGGAGACGTGTCCGATCAGCGTGCTGCCTTTTGGAATCGAGGTGCCCCCTTCGGTTCTGGCGTTTTGCGTCGTGCGTGCACTGACGGGATCACCGGGTTTGCTGCGCTTGGAGTCGAGGGGTTTGGTGAGCACGGCATTCACCGATGACCCGCTCGCCAGGTTGGCGCCGCTATCATCCGCGTGTGCCGCGCCGGCTGCGCTGCCTTGCGCGTTGGCGCTCGGGCGATCGGCCGTCACCGTCCCCTGGCCGGAGGCCTGGGCACCGGCTTGGGTTTGGGCCCACGTCGCCCCGGCAAACAGCACCGCCGCAGCGGCCAGACAGAGTCGTCCCGAAACGTGTCGCATCGGCATTGCCATGATCGCCTCCGTGGTCGGCCTCGGATGCGCCCGAAGTGCGCCTTGCCCTGGCCGAAGATTCTCAGGCATCGAATTGTTCCCATAGCACTGAGAGTCGTCAATTGTCCGTGGCCCGCGACCAGGTGAAGGCGATATGT
>VBNH01000093.1 GCA_005878095.1 Gammaproteobacteria bacterium
CGGGCTTCGAACCGGTGGTCGTCGGGCCGCTGTCTCGCGCGCGCGAGTTCGATGTCGGGACGCCGGTCTACACGCGCCTCATGACCGCGGCGCAGCTGCGGCAGGCACTCGGACTCAAGTAATCGCGCTAGGCCGCCGGTGGCGGCTGACGCTCAACCTTCGGCAGCCGCTCGTCGAAGCACGCCCAGCTCGGCGCGCTCGAGGTCCAGATCGTCACGCTGGGCTTGGCAAGCTCCCGATCGTCGAGTGTGCCGGCGCGCACGAAAATCAGGTGCGGCCGCGCTTCCGAGGCGCTGAAGAGATGCGTTCCGCAGGCCGCACAGAAGCGCCGGTGCGCCACGTTGCCGCTGTCGGCGATCAGGCAGTAGTCGCGCAGCTCACCGCTCACCGTCAGCGCTGCGCTCGGGAAGCAGGCGTTCACGGTGGCGCCGCCGGCGCCGAGGTACTGGCACACGCGGCACCAACAGGTGCGGGTGACGATGGGCGCGGCGCTGATCGAGTAGCGGACCGCCCTGCACAGGCAGCCACCGGTAATTTCCATCGCTTACCTCCTCGCGTCCTCGGCCGGGAATGCTCGCAGCGGCGAGCATGGCGGAAGGGAGTGCACCGGAGTGACGCGAGCTCGAATCCGAACGTCTTGAAAATGTGCCCGCGCTGAAAAAGTTGGGCCGCTCGGGAGCGCGTTCAGTCCGGTGCGATGAGGAGTATCCTGCGGCGGCCCTGAACGCTCGGTGAATAAAAACGTTGGCTCAGCGGCGTGTCGCACGGCGCAGTCACAGGCGCACGTTCCCGATGAGGTGAAACACCCATGGCTTACGCAAGACACGGGGACGGCGGCCGCTGCCAACGTCAGTCGCATATTCCAGACACTCGGCGCTCGAGCAGATACTCAGCCTCGCAGCCGCCGACGCAGGCGTTCGATCTCATCCTCCTTCAGGCCGATCTGTGCCAGATAGGCGCGCACTCCGCCCGCATCGGCGAGAAACTGCAGCATGTTGTAGGCTCCGTCTTCGGGGCAGTGCAGCGCTTCCAGAATGCGCTGCGGGTCGGCCTCGGCGTAGCGCTTGAGATAGGCGTCGCGAAGATTGGCCGAGCTCATGGCGTAGTCGCGGGCAATCGCCTGCGGTTGCGCATCGGCCAGCGCCAGCAGCAGCGCGGCGATCAGGCCGGTGCGGTCCTTGCCGGCGACGCAGTGAAACAGCAGCGGTCCGGCCGGTGCGGCCGCGATGGCGCTGAGCACGTGGTGCAGCTCGACGCGCACGTGCTCGAGCACCACGCACTTCCACAGCTCCTTGGCGACATCGCGACTGCGCAGCCGCCATTCGTCCTCGGTGTGCGTGAGGAGCGAGATGCGCTCATAACGCACCTGCGGCAGCGCCGCCGGCACCGGGCTCGGGTGCAGGGCCGCTTCCTCCGGCCAGCGCAGGTCCACGACGGTCTGGACGCCGTAGTCGGCGAGCGCCCGAACGCCCTCCGCGGTCAACTGCGCCAGATCATCCGCGCGCACCAGCGAGCGCCAGCTCGTCTGCGCCCCATCCACGGTCGGATAGCCGCCCAGATCGCGCGCGTTCAGCAGATTCGGGAACTGCAGCAGGCGCTTCAACGATTCGCCTGGCGCCTGACTTCGCGCTGGCTGAGCGCGACACCCGCAAGGATCAGCGCGCCGGCCAACGCCATGGTAAGGGTCAGAGGTTCCCCGAGAATCAGCCACGCCCAGATCACGCCGAACAGCGGTATCAGGTAGGTGACCGTCGAGGCGCGCGCGGCGCCGACCCGGCCGATGAGACGGTAATAAAACACGAACGCGATTCCGGTGCACAGGACGCCGAGCAGCACGGCGCTGACCCAGGAGCCCGCGGCGATCGCGTGGCGCGGCCACTCATAAATCGCCAGCGGGGCCAGCAGCACGCTGCCGCTCACGAGGTTCGCGGCCGCCACCGCGCCGGAGGGGTAACCGGTGAGGTAACGGCGCACCAGGTTGATGCCGATGCCATACAGGAGCGCCGCGGTGGTGCCCGCCATTGCCGCGGGCCAGACGCTTGCGCCCGCGGTCCTGCCGCTGGCGAGAATGGCCACGCCCACGAATCCAGCCACCAGGCCGACGAGCCGGCGCGGGCCGATTCGCTCGCCGTAGAAAAGGAAGGCGATGAGCGCGGTGAACATCACCGTCATGGCATTGCTGATGGCGCCGATGCCCGCCGGCGCCCGCTCGGCTGCCCAGGCGAACAACGCAAACGGGATGACGGAGTTGATGGCGGCGATGCCGGCGATGCGCAGCCACAGCGCGAGGCTGAACCGCGCGCGCGCGGCCCACAAGAGCGGCAGCAGGATGAGCGCGCCGAGACTTAAGCGTGCTTCGACCAGTGGCAGGGGGCCGAAGTCGGCTGCCGCGACCCGCATGAACAGGAACGAGCCGCCCCAGATGGCGCCGAGCATCGTCAATTCCAGCGGTGCGCGCCAGGGCGCCCCGACCCTGTCGGCGGCGGGGGCGCTCACGGCAGCGGCGGCAGCAGGAGTGACGCCCGCGGGACTTGCCGTGGTGCATTCAGAGGCGGACATCGAGGCTCCCCGATGCTTGCGGGCGCGCGCGGCGAATCAACGCAGTGCCTCTTCAAAATCCTCCAGCAGGTCCTCGGTCGCCTCGATCCCGACCGACAGGCGCAGCAGCGCATCCCCGATGCCGAGGCGCAGGCGATCTTCGCGCGCGAGCCCGGCGTGCGAGGTGGTCGCCGGCCGAGTCAGCAGTGTATGCACGCCGCCGAGGCTCGGCGCAACGATGGGAATGCGCACCTTGCGGGCAAACTCATCGGCGCCGCTCGCCGGGCCCTTGAGCTCGAAGCTCAGTACGCCGCCGAAGCCGGCGAACAGGCTGCGGGCGCGCGCATGTCGCGGATGCGTCTCGAGACCGGCGTAATTGACGCGCGCGACCGCCGGGTGGCCTTCGAGAAACCGCGCGATCCTGAGCGCGCTGTCGTTCTGGTAGCGCACCCTGAGGGCGAGGGTCTTCAGTCCGCGGCCGAGCAGGAACGCCGCGTGCGGGTCCAGCGATCCGCCGAGGTGGTTGGCCTTGTGCCGGATGCGCTCGATCAGCTCGGCGCCGCCTGCGACCGCGCCCGCCACGATGTCTGCATGGCCGTTCAGATACTTGGTGGCGCTGTGGATCGATAGATCGAAGCCCGCCTCGATGGGGCGGAAGTTGATGGGACTCGCGAACGTATTGTCGATGATGGACACCAGGCCGTGGGCGCGTGCGAATTCCACCACCGCATTGAGATCGGCAACCTGCAGCAGCGGATTGGTCATCGCCTCCACATAGATGGCCCGCGTGTTGGGTCGCAATTGCGCCTGCCACCCATCGCGCCGGTCGGCGTCGATGAAATCCACCGCCAGAGCGAAATTCGCGAAGTCCCGGGTCAGCAGGTCATGGGTGCCGCCATACAGGCAGCTCTGCGCCAGCAGGTGATCCCCCGCCGACAGCACCGTGAGCAGCGTGGTGGAGATCGCCGCCATGCCGCTGGCGGTGACCAGTGCGGCCTGCGAGCCTTCCAGCGCCGCGAGCTTGGCATGGAGCGCGAGCTGGCTCGGGGTGTTGTTGGTACGCAGGTAGCGCACGTCGTGGTAGCTGCCTTCACCACCGTACTCATAGGTCGCGGACTGGAAGATCGGCATCTCGACCGCCCCGGCGATGCGCGGCAGCGGCTCGCCGGCGTGTACCAGCTTGGTTTCGATACGCATGGAGGATTCAGACATTTGTCGCTCCGAAAGTGCGATTGTCACTCGAATACGCTACCGTGTCTTCATGCGCCCGACCGAGCGCTTCTCCAGCCGGGTGGAGGATTACGTCCGCTCCCGCCCGAGCTATCCGCGCGCCGCCATCGATCTGCTCGCGACACGCTGCGCACTATCGCCCGCCGCCGTGGTGGCGGATATCGGCTCCGGCACCGGGATCCTGACCGAGCTGCTGCTCGAGAGCGGGGCGCGGGTCATCGGGGTCGAGCCGAACGACGCCATGCGCGCAGCGGCCGAGGCACGCTTGGGTGCTCAGGCGCGCTTTCGCAGCGTGAACGGCACGGCGGAGGCTACCACGCTGCCGCCGGCCAGTATCGATCTGCTGGTCGCCGGCCAGGCATTTCACTGGTTCGACGTCGACAAAGCACGCCGTGAGGCGCTGCGGCTGCTCAGGAGCGCTGGCTTCGCGGCGTTGTTGTGGAATGAACGCCCCCCCGAGGCGACGGCCTTCCTCGCCGACTACGAGGCGCTGCTGCTGCGCCATGCCGCCGAGTACGGCGAGATCACGGCCAGCCGCGCGGACGAGGCGCGCATGCGCGCTTTCTTCGGCGGCGCCATGGAACTGGCAACGTTCCCCAACCGGCAGACCCTCGACTTCGAAGGACTCAAGGGCCGCCTGATGTCCTCCAGCTATGCGCCCGAGCCCGGTCATCCGCAGCACGAGCCCATGATGGCGGGCCTGCGGGAGCTGTTCGGCCGCCACCAGCACCGCGGGCAGGTGGTGTTCCCCTACCGCACGCTGGTGTATTTCGGACAGCCGCAGCTGCCGGGCCGTTAGAGCGCCGCGGCCGCAGGCGCGGCTACGGCGGCAGCCGGCTCTTCAGGTCCTGCAGCTCTTCGCGCAACCGCTGCACCTGTTCTTCCAGGCGAGCCAGACGCACGGAAGTCTCCGCTGCGGCGCTCGAGAAAGCGGCCGTCTGCGGCTCGGGTGAGGGTGCCGGCACCTCGACCGCGCCGCTGAACAGGTGCGCGTAGCGTGAATCGCGGCGGGCGGGTTCGCGCGGCAGGCGCACCACGTACGGGCCATCCTCGCGGGTCCGCAGGCTCTCGAGTGCTCCTTCAACCTGAGCGACGTCGGCGAACGGGGCCATGCGGCTCGCGCGAGTGCGCAGCTCACCGGGAGTCTGCGGGCCACGTACCAGCAGCTCGCACACGATCGCGAGCTCCTGCGCGGTGAGCTTGAGCGTTCCGTACTCGGTGTTGCAGAAGCGGTGCTGGTATTTCGGAACCCGGCTCCCGAAGCCCGACTTCTCGATCACGAAGTGCTTCCTGGCAAGCTGGTCCAGGGTGTCCTGAACCGTGCGCTCGTCCACCTCCATGACCGGATCGCGATTGCTCTTCTGGTTGCACGCATTGACCAGAGCGTTGAGCGACAGGGGGTATTGGTCGGGCGTCGTGATCTGCTTCTCGATGAGGCAGCCGATAACGCGCGCCTCGAGTGGCGACAGCTCGATGTTCATTGTTGCGTCCGTCTCCTCGCTCTAACCATGGTCCGTTTCACCACACGCGTACGCGATCCGCGGGCGCGAGGTACAGCTTCTGGCCCGGTTTGACGCCGAACGCGTCATACCACGGGTCGAGGTTGCGCACCGTGTCGGCGCGATACTCGGCCGGGGCATGGCTGTCGGTGACGATGCGCTGCCGCAGGGCGGGCTCGCGGATCTTCTGACGCCAGCTCTGTGCGAAGCTCAGGAAGAACAGCTGCTCGCCGCTGAGGCCGGCAGTCCGCGGCGCGGGCTTGCCCTTGAGCGTGCCCCGCCAGGCGTCGTAGGCCACCGAGAGGCCCGCGACGTCGGCGATGTTCTCGCTCAGCGTCTGGTTGCCGTTGACGTGGATGTCGGGGAACGGGCGGTAGGCGTCGAATTGCGCGACGAGACGCTCGCCCGCGGCCTTGAAGTGCGCGAAGTCGCTCTTGGTCCACCAGTGCTTCAGCCGCCCGCTGGCGTCGAACAGCGCACCCTGATCGTCGAAGCTGTGGCTGATCTCGTGGCCGATGACGGCGCCGGTGGCGCCGTAGTCCATGACGGGGTCGCGCTGCGGGTCGAAGTACGGCGGCTGCAGCATCGCGGCCGGAAAGTTGAGCGCATTCATCGCCGGGAGATTTACCGCATTGACCAGCTGCGGATTCATGACCCACTCGGAGCGATCGACCGCGGCGCCGAGCTTGGCGAGGTTGTAGTGCAGCTCGAACAGCTCGGCGCGCTGCGCGTTGCCGAACGCGTCGCCGCGGATCACTTTCAGCCCCGAATAATCCCGCCACTTGTCCGGATAGCCGACGCCGACCTTCAGGGTAGTGAGCTTGGCTTTTGCCCTGGCGCGTGTCTCGGGAGCCATCCACGCAAGCTGGTCGATGCGCACCGCGAAGGCAGCCAGCAGATTGCGCACCATCGCCTCGGCGCGCGCTTTTTCCGCCGGCGGAAAATAGCGCTGTACGTACAGCCTGCCCACCGCCTCGCCCAGCGCGTTATCGGTGTCGGCCATCGCGCGTTTCCATCGCGGGCGCAACTGCGGCGTGCCCGAGAGCGCCCGGCCGTGGAACTCGAAGTCCTCCGCGACGAAGGCTTTGGGCAGATACGCGGCATTGCGCTCGATCGCGTGAAAGCGCAGGTAATCCTTCCAGGTCTCAAGCGGTTGACTCGCGCTGAGCGCGGACAGTCCGGTGAGAGCGCTCGGCTGCCATACCACGAACTCTTCCTGCCGCGCGAGGCCCGCGGCGCCGAGAAACGCTTCCCAGTCGAGGCCCGGTGCGCGCACTGCGAAGTCCTTGCGGGCCCAGTGATTGTCGCCCTTGAGTACCTCTTCGGATTGCGCGCGGTCCCAGTGCACCTGCGCCATGCGTCGCTCGAGGTCGAAGATGCGGGCGGCCTTGCCGTGCGCGTCCGGCAGATGCGCCAGCGCCAGCACGGCGGCGATATGCGCCTGGTACTTGGCGCGGAGGCCGGCCATGTTCTGCGACGGATTGAGGTAGTAGTCCCGGTCCGGCATCCCCAGGCCGCCCTGCAGCAGGAACGGCAGGTAGCGGGCGGGATCATCCAGGTCCTGCGCCACCCACAGACCCAGCAGGTTGCCGGTGTACAGGTTGGTGGCGTTGAGCACATCGACGTCCGCACGCAGCGTGGCGCCGAGCGCTCGCGCGAGCCCGGCGCGATCCTTGACGGCATCGATGCTTCTCAAGGCAGGCTGCAATGGCTCGAGGCCCTTCTTCTCGATCCCCTCCTCATCCATGAAGCTGGCGTAGTACTCGCCGATCTTGCGCGCCTCGGAGCCGGCGGGCGCGCCGGCGGTGTTGCGGACCAGCTCCGCGGTGCGTTCCGCGGTAAGCTCGGTAAGTTGTTCCCCCGGACCGTAGCTGCTGCGATCGGGCGGAATCCCGGTCGCCGTGAGCCAGGCACCGTTGGCGTAGCGGAAGAAGTCATCCCCGGGCGCGATGGAGCGGTCGATGCCGGCAAGATCCACGCCGTGGGGGCTGTGGGCGGGGGTTGCCGCGGCCGACGCGCCGCCGAGCGCGCAGACGGCGAGCTGTAGGCCGGCGACCGCCACTCTCGGTGTGAGCGCGCGCCAGGCGCTGGAGCGGGCAGGGCGGATCATGTGCTGGTTGCCGGAAGAGGTGGTCACGGTGCACGCGCCAAGGCGGGCAAGTCTACACGACGGCCGGGTGTTGAATCCCGCCGCGCGCTGCGTGAATACTGGCGCTCATGATGAGGCTGCCGGGCAAGAATAACGTGCTGGTCGGGTTCCTGGCGATCGCCTGGTCGTGCGTGCCGAGCGCCTGGGCGTGGGGAGGGCAGGGACATCGCACCATCGGCGCGATCGCGGACCGGCTGCTGAGCTCAGCGGCGCGCGCCGCGGTCGCGCAGTTGTTGAGCGGCGATCTGGACAAGTCCGGCAAGCTCTCGGGACGCAGCACGCTGGCGGCGGTGTCCGACTGGGCGGACGAGATCAGCGGCACGCCGGCGGCACGACCGCGCTGGCACTACGACGATGTGCCGATCTGTGGCAGCGTCCCCAAGGCGCACTATTGCCCCGGCCGGCAATGCAACACCGAGCAGCTCAAGCGGCTGATCAGGGTGCTGGCGGACACGCGCGCCGCGTCCCGCGATCGCAACGAAGCGCTCAAGTGGCTCGTGCACCTGGTCGGCGACATTCATCAACCCTTGCACGCGGCCGACAACGGCGACCGCGGCGGCAACCGCGTGCCGGTGGCGCTCGCAGGGGTCCGCACCCGTGGCCGTGAGAGTCTGCACCGCGCCTGGGACAATGACCTGGTGAGGCTCGCGCTGCACGCCCCTGAGCGCCGGCAGCCGCCTGCCGATATCGAAGCGCTGGCGCGCGAGGCGGCCAGCCTCGTCGAGCACGCCGGCCCGGGGTCGCCGGACAGCTGGGCACTTGAGTCCCACCGTCTGGCGCGCAACGTGGCGTATCACTACCGGGTATTTGCCTGCGACGCTGTGCCGCAGGACATCGTGGTACTGGACCGGGACTATCAGCAGCAGGCCGAGGCGATCGTGCGCGAGCGCGTGCTGCTCGCCGGCGCACGGCTCGCCGCCGTCCTGAATCGGATACTGACCGAGTCAGCAGGGCAAAGGAGCTTGTAATGAGTGCGGCTATCATGCTCAGGTCGTTCGCGGCGGTGCTGGGGTGCGTGCTGGGCGTCGCGGCGGCGCGCGGCGAGACGCCCTGGACCGCCGCACTCACGCAACAGGCTCTGACTGCCGGCTACCAGGCGACGCTGCCGCCCCACGTGTCGTTGGTTCTGGGATTGGCTGCCGACGGCAAGAGCGTCCCGGTCAAACAGCTCGTGACGCGAGCTGAGCAAAAGGTCCGGACCTTCAATGTCAGTGTCGCCCATCATCGGGATCTGGTCATTTTTTCCGTCGATGAGGGAACGCAGGCGACCGTCGCCTACCTCCTCGCCCCGGGCGGCAAGCTGCGCAAGGCCGTCTCCTACCAGATCGGGGCTGAGCCGCGGCGGCTCACCGCTTCTGAGGCGCGCGCCGGTTTCGCGGCTGAGGTCCGCTACTGGTCCGGCCGCGCCCATGAGGGCGTGCTGAGCCCGGCGCACTGAGCGGGGCCGTTTCGGCGGGCGGCCCGTGCTAGATTAAGGTGGGTTCCCGAAGGAGGATCGAGCCGTGAACGCCTGTGACGAGAGCGTGGCCGCCGCGACAGAGCGCACCAGGACTGTCCGCCCGCCACCGCCGCTGGCCGCCGGGGCGCCGCAGCAGCCGCCGGCCGAAGGCGGTTCCCTCGAGCGCAGCTCTCTTGATTACTGGCTCCTGTCGAAGCTGCGCTCGCTGCTGGGGAATCCGCCGGTGGAGTTCGCGGTGCGCAGCGGCACGCGGGTGGGGCCCGCAAGTGCGACGGCGGTGGCGCGGGTGACCTTCGCCAGCCGCGCGACCCTGACCTCCATTCTGGCCGATCCATGGATGCGCTTCGGAGATGCGTACGGCGACGGCAGGGTCACCATCGAGGGTGACCTGGTGAGCCTGCTCGAGACCGTCTATCAGGCAAGCGACATGGGAGGCGAGCGGCGCGTATCGCTGCTGCGCCGCGCGGCCGACGTCCTGCGCCGCCGGCACCGCAACTCGCTCGCCCGCTCGCGCGACAACATCCATCATCATTACGACATCGGCAACGATTTCTACGCGCTGTGGCTCGACCGCAGCATGGTCTACACCTGCGCCTACTACCCGACCCCTGCCGCGACGCTCGACGAGGCACAGTTCGCCAAGATGGATCACGTCTGCCGCAAGTTGCGGCTGAACGCCGGCGAGAGCGTGGTGGAGGCGGGCTGTGGCTGGGGCACGCTGGCCCTGCACATGGCGCGCCACTACGGCGTGCGGGTGCGCGCGTTCAACATCTCACACCAGCAGATCGTGTATGCCCGCGAGCGGGCGGCGCGCGAGGGCCTCGGCGCGCGCGTGGAGTACGTGGAGGACGACTATCGCAACATCACCGGCCATTACGACGCCTTCGTGTCGGTCGGTATGCTCGAGCACGTGGGACTGGCGAACTACCCGGCGCTCGGGCGCGTCGCGCACCGCTGCCTGGGCGGTCGCGGTCGCGGGCTCATCCACTCGATCGGTCGCAACCGCCCGGCGACGCTGCAGCCGTGGATC
This sequence comes from Gammaproteobacteria bacterium, assembly GCA_005878095.1. Classification (GTDB taxonomy): domain Bacteria; phylum Pseudomonadota; class Gammaproteobacteria; order Steroidobacterales; family Steroidobacteraceae; genus 13-2-20CM-66-19. The sequence continues at coordinate 9,906 of VBNH01000093.1, forward strand.
GAGAAGCGTATCTTCCCCGGGGCCTACCCGCCGTCGCTCGGGGAGATGACGCGCATCTTCGAGCCCTGGAACCTGTCCATCCTGGACGTCGAGAACCTGCGCCTGCACTACGCGCAGACGCTGCGTCACTGGCTCGCCCGCTACGAGGCCGCGAGCGAGCGCGTGCGCGAAATGTTCGACGAGAGGTTCGTGCGCATGTGGCGGCTGTATCTCGCCGGCTCGGTGGCGGCGTTCACCACCGGCACCATGCAACTGTTCCAGGTTCTGTTTGCGCCCGGCGAGAATAACGACATCGCGTGGACACGCGCGCATCTGTACACACGCTGACCGGCTCATGCGCTCATGTGACGTCCTCATCGTCGGCGGGGGGCCCGCGGGCTCTACCGCCGCCTGGAAGCTGCGGCGCGCCGGCGCCGACGTCCTGGTGCTCGATCGCGAGCGCTTCCCGCGTGTGAAGCTGTGCGCCGGCTGGATCACGCCCGAGGTGGTGCGCGATCTGGATATGGACCTGCAGTCCTATCCGCACCGCCTGTTGACTTTCCCGCGCTTGCGGGTGCACTTCGGAAGGCTGCACCTTCCGGTGCCGTGCGTGCAACATTCCATCCGCCGCTTCGAATTCGACGCCTGGCTGCTGGAGCGCTCGGGCGCGCCGCTCGAGCGGCACAACGTGCGCCGCATCGCGCGCGACGGCAACGGCTTTGTCATCGACGACGCGTTTCGCTGCCGCTGGCTGATCGGCGCCGGCGGTACACGCTGCCCGGTGTACCGCACCCTGTTCCGCGAGCTGAACCCGCGCGCCGCCGAGCTGCAGATCGTCACGCTCGAGCACGAGATCCAGTACGACTGGCGGGACTGCGACTGCCACCTGTGGTTCTTCGATCACGGGCTGCCCGGTTACTCGTGGTACGTGCCCAAGGAGCAGGGCTGGCTCAATGTAGGCGTCGGCGGGATCGCCGAGCGCATGAAGCGCGGCGGGCACGACATCCGGGAACACTGGGCGCATCTGGCCGCCACGCTCGGGGGCCGCCTCGCGCCGGGCGCCCATTACGATCCCAGCGGCTACAGCTACTACCTGCGCGGGCGCGTGGACGTGGTACGCCGCGACAACGCCTTCATCACCGGGGACGCCGCGGGGCTGGCGACCCGCGATCTGGGTGAGGGCATTGGACCTGCGATCCGCAGCGCTCTGCGCGCGGCGCAAGCCATTGTCGAGGGTACGCCTTACCGGCTCGAGGACGTGACGGGCGCGAGCGTCAGCAGCATCGCGCGCAGTATGCTCGGGCGCGCGACTCGCGCCAGTGTGTTTTCCGGGCGGCGTCAGACGCCCGGCGGAGGACCCGTGCATGGCCTACGTCACCGTGATCAATGAACACCAGCACGTGCAGCAGATTGTCTCCGGACATCACCACCTGACGGCCGACGAGGCGGTCGCCGCCGGTGGGAGCGACGCCGGGTGGGCGCCGCGCGAGCTGCTGCTCGCAAGCCTCGGGGCATGCACCGCGGTGGCGCTGCGCAAGCACGCCGCCCAGAACGACTGGGCGCTGGGGAAGATCACTGTGGGCGTGCGCTGGTCGCGCACCCCATCCGGTACGCAGCACCTCGAGCGTCGCCTGTCCTTCACCCGGCCGCTGACGCCCGAGCAGAAGACCCGCCTCCTCGAGGTCGCCGACACGACCCCGGTCACCAGCGTGCTGCGCGCAGGCATTGCGATCCAGTCGTCCGTGGTCGACTGAGCGCCTCGGATCGATGACTCAGCCCGGCGCAGCGACGGGCTGGGGCCCTACAAGGAGTACGGCACTTCGTCTACGCGCCGGGCCATCAGGCAGTCAGGTCGCAAACAGCCGCCCGGCAATGTCGCGGAAGGACTTGAATTCGAGGGCATTGCCGGAAGGGTCGCGGAGGAAGAGCGTGGATTGCTCGCCCGGTGTGTTCACGAACCGGGTGTAGGGTTCGATCACCCAGTCGACTTTGTGCTGTCTGAGTCTCGCCGCCAGCTCCGCCCAGTGCCTGGGTTCGAGCACCACCCCACAGTGCGGCACCGGCACACCATGACCGTCGACCAGGTTGCGATGAGACCCGACGCTTCCGTTGCGTCCCAGCTCCGGGTTGAGGTGGCAGACGAACTGATGGCCGAACATGTTGAAATCGACCCAGTCGGTCGCGCTGCGGCCCTCGGCGCAGCCGAGAACCTGCGTGTAGAAACGTCGTGCCTCCTCGATATCCCTCACCTGGACGGCCACATGAAATGGGGTAAGAGTCACGGATTGCCCCCCTGTGCGTTACCAGAGCGGCACGCTGACGAAGACAGCAGATGCGTCCCTGCACCGCCGACGCGTCCCTGCGCCGGCGGCAGGCGGTGCATCCGTGCACCGCGGTTGCACATCCCTGCGCCAGCGTCCCTGCACCGGCTTCCTTGCTCCGCCGACGCGTCCTGCGCGGCGGTCGTACTTAGAAAGAACGACCTCGAAGGGGAAGGTAGAACCTCAGCACGCTGCGAGTCTGACACCGGGGCCGTCCTTGGGAGTAATCAGCCGTCCTGCCAGGCTCCTCATTGCGTCCCGCCTCGAGGCCGTTAAAACGCGTCATACCGGGTGGGGGGTCATCTCGGACGACGCGGTTCGAGTTACTCGTTTGTGCTCATACATTGCCTGTTTGGCACTCTCCAACAGTTCGCCGAGCCCTACGGGGCGCCGCGGATTGAAGTGCGCGACGCCCACGCTCAGCGACAGCGCGGGTAGCTCACCGCTGTACGTTGGCTGCCTCCGGGCACGCAACACGATCGCGCCGCGCGAGGCGTACTCCGGACACGTCGTCAGGGCGACGAACTCATTGCCACCCAGACGTCCGAGCACCTCATAGACCCCATAGCTGGGGTACAGGTCACGCATGAAGTTGCCCACCTGCCGGATCAAGACATCGCCTGCGGTGCGGCCCATGGCGTCATTGGTCCGCTCCAGGTGGTTCACGTCGAAGTAGATCAGATGCGCGGAGCGCACATCGCGGGCCGCGACGTCGAGGAGCCGCGCGCCGCTCTGCATGAAGCCATGCCGGTTATAGAGCCCGGTGAGCTCGTCCGTTAACGCCGTACTGCGCAGCGCCTGCACCAGGTTCAACAGCGCCGTGAGCTGCAGGGAGATGCGCTGTGCCCTGGTCAGCCCCCGTATGTGCAGCAGCTCGGACAGCAGCTGCCTGAGGTGCGCCTCATCGCCCTCCAGGGCGGCGGCGCGCAGCTGGCCCGCAAGCTCGTCATTGCGGGCGCGCAGCGCGTCTGCCTTGCGGACGCGTCGCAGTGGCTCCGAACTGCTGCGGGTGTGCCCGGCGTCCACGGTGCGGCGGAGGTGTGGTGTCCCCTGTTCGGTGGATCGCGGGACCGGGCCGGTGCCCATCATGCGTGTTCCTCACCTGTAGGTGATACGTAAGTCGAGCGAGGTCAGCATAACCGCGCGCGGCAGTGCGCCAGGACAGCGAAGCCCCTCAATTGAGGGTCGGCCCAGGACGGGTCAGGGGATCAGGAATTTCCGGATTGACAGAGCCTACGCCTGCGTGAGGCCGTGGCGGATCGCGTAGCGCACCAGGCTCGCGGTGTCATGGATATCGAGCTTCTGCATGAGCTTGGAGCGGTGCGATTCAACGGTCTTGGCGCTGATCGCGAGCCGCGCAGCGATCGCTTTGGTGGAATGACCTTCGGCGATCAGCTGCAGCACCTGGCGCTCGCGTACCGAGAGTGCGGCGCTCGCCTGTTGGGGCGCGAGATAGGCCTCGGCGACCGCGCCGGCGACACCGGGAGACAGGTACACCTCGCCGCGGCAAACACCTTCGATAGCCTGCACCAGGTCGCGCGCCGCCTGGCTCTTGAGGACGTAGCCCCTTACGCCGCAGCGCAGCGCTTCGGTGACGTACTGTTGTTCGTCATGCTGCGTGAGCACCACCAGCTTGACGCGCGGACAAAGCCTTCCGAGCTCGAGCGCCGCATTCAACCCGTTGAACTGCGGCATGCTGATGTCCATCACGGCGACATCGGGGTTCTCGGTACGCACCAGGCGCACCGCTTCGCGGCCGTCGGCCGCCTCCCCCGCGACCACGAACCCTGCGCTCTCCAGCAGCGTCTTCAAACCCTGTCTGACGAGCACGTGATCGTCTGCAAGTACCAGGCGTATCCCCACCGCTAGCCCCCCAGGGGCAGTTGAAACCGGATCTCCGCGCCGTGACCGGGTGCCGAGCCGATGTGCAGCGATCCACCGAGTGCGCTCAGTCGCTCACGCATGCCCCTGAGGCCCAGGCCGCCGCGGCGCACGCACGAGTCGACCTCGAAGCCAACCCCGTCATCGCCGATCACGCAGCGCAGACAGTCCTGGTGCTGATCGATCTCGATGCGGATGCGCGTCGCGTGCGCGTGACGGGTGGCATTGGTCAGAGCCTCCTGCACCACGCGATACAGGGCCGTTTCCACGGCGGCGGGCAGGCGCTGCGTGACGCTGGAGCGCACCTCAATGGGGACCTGCATGCGACCGGACACGGCCGCGGCCAGGAACTCGATCGCCGCGAGCCATCCGAGGTCATCGAGCACCATCGGCCGAAGCTCGTGGGACAGGTGCCGCAGCTGCTGCTCGGCCTTGTCGAGGAGCTTCTGGCACTCCTGGATCTTCGGCGCGGCGGCGGGCACCTCGCGCGCCACCTGCGCCAGCTGCAGGTGCACCGACACCAGCAGTTGCCCCGAATCGTCGTGCAACGCGTGCGCGATTCGCCGGATCTCCTGCTCGAGCGTCTCGTTGATGTGCCGCCAGGCGATGAGCGAATCGCGGTAGCCGCGATGAGTCATTTCGAACGGCGACAGCGTTTCGGCGAGAAAAGTCGTCGCCGAGTCGATCAGCGACGCGGTGTCACGGCGGCGATCCGCCGCGGCGACGAGCGCCCGCAGGGCCCGGCTGTGCAGGCCAACCAGGTCGGGAATGCTGCGGCCCTGCGCCAGCGCCTCGCGCCCGAAGTCATAGGCACGCGCGAGCAGCGCCTCGCCGCCACGCTCGAGGTAGGCCGACAGCGCCTGCTGGTAATTGCGGTCGGACGACTCAGGTTGCGGATGTGTCGCGTTCATGAGCAGTGCGCCGTGTAGCTGGCACGCGCCACGACCACCAGCGCGTCATCGTTCCTCCGGCAGTGGTGCGCGACGATGTCATCGGCCAGAGACTGCGCGGAGGCCCCGGACGCGAGGTCATCGGAAAAATGCCGGCTGATCCCGTCGGTGGCGAATATCAGCATGTCCCTGGCCCGCAAGGGAATAACAGAAGCGTGCAACGCTGGCAACTCGCCGTAGCCCAGCACCCCGGGACGCGCCAGCAGCTCGGCGTGCGCGGCCAGCACGGTGGCAGTTCCACGGCAGACCACGCCGCTCACATTGCCGATTCCCAGCCAGCTCAAGGCGGCCTGCCGCAGATCGATGCTGGCGATGCTCAGGACCACGCCGCGTGTTCCACGCAGAGCCGCATGACAGCGCGTCAGCAGGGCGGCGGGCTCTTCCTCGGGATGACGCAGGATAGTGTCCGCCGCGAGACGCGCCGTCGCCGCGGCCTGCTCGCCGTGACCGATGCCGTCGATGGCGGCGACCAGCGCGCCACCACCGCCGTCATAGTAGTGCACCACCTCGAGGTCCCCGGAAACCCGCTCACCGGGTGCAATACGGCCGGCGACTCCGAACTCCAGCATCAGGGCAACCATTTCGTGACCGTAACCGTGGTGCCGCTGCCGGCCTTGGAGACGATGTCAAATTCGTCCATGAGGCGCCGCACGCCGGGCAATCCCAGGCCGAGGCCGCCGGAACTGGAATAGCCGTCGCGCAGCGCCAGGGTGACGTCGGTGATCCCGGGACCGGAATCGCTCGCGACGATCGTCAGGCCGGTCGCGCCGTTGGACCCGTAGACCGGCCTGAGCGTGACGCTGCCCTGGTTCGCGTAAGAGACGATGTTGCGGGCGAGCTCGGAGATGGCGGTGGCGATGAGTGTCGCCTCGCTCATTGAAAAGCCCGTCCGCAGCGCCAACGCCCGGCCCTGCTGGCGAGCAGCGACGACGTCCCGGTCAGACGCAATCAGGATCCGCGTGTCTGCGGGCAAGGCATCCGCGCTCAGTTGATGCTCCTGGCCTTCTGCTGCAGGTACGCCAGGCCTTCCTCCAGATCGAGTGCAGTGGGAATGTCCTCGAGCGTCAGCCCGAGCTGTACCATCGCGAAGGCGACCTCCGGCTGGATGCCGACGATGACGGTCGCGGCACCGCGCAGGCGGATCATGTGCGAGATCTCGAGCAGGGTGCGCGAGGCGAACGAATCCATGACGTCCATGGCGGTGACGTCCACGATGACCCCGGAGGATCGGTAGCGCACCACCTGCCGCACCAGCGCGGTGCGCAGTTCGAGAAGATCCGCATCCGACAACGCGGCCTGGATGGTCGCGATGAGTACGCCCCCCTGCTTGAGAATGGGTACTTGCACGGGAACTAGGTCAGGGTCACGACCTTGTAACCCAGCAGGCGCTCGGCCTGCTCGATGCCGCCCTGCAGGTCGCCGACGGTGTTCATCTTGCCCAGATCCACGCCGATTGTAACCAGGGTTTGCGCGATTTCCGGCGACAGGCCCGTGACGATCACCGTGGCACCCAGCAGGCGCGAGGCCTCCACCGTCTGCACCAGGTGATTGGCGACCGTGACGTCCATCGCGGCCACGCCGGTGATGTCGATGACGACGACCTTGGCGCGGTTGGTGCGAATGCCCCGCAGGAGCTGCTCGGTCAGCTGCCGGGCGCGCATCGGATCGATGACGCCGATGATCGGCAGGATGAGCAGCCGCTCGCGCACCTGCAGCACCGGCGTCGACAGCTCGCGGATCGCTTCCTGCTGCTGGCGGATGACGCGCTCGCGCTCCTGCACGAAGCCGACCGCCACCGTATTGGCGACGCGGTTGGCCGCGGGCTCAAAGGCGTCCAGGATGCGGTTGAGCTTCTCATAGTCGGCCTGGTACTTGGCGAACAGCGAGCGGGCCAGCACGTCGCGCAGCAGCAGCACGATGCCCACCACCTCGTGGGTCTCGACGCCGCGCGGAATGATGCGTTCCGAGAGGTTGCGCGCGTAGGCCTGCAGCGCCTCGAAGGTGCCGGTCTCGAGAGCCGCGAAGTAGCTGTCATAGACCAGGGTCGCCTCCGCGAAGATCTCCTCCTGGGTCATCGCCGTCAGCAACTGGGCTTCGGCGATGCGCGCCACCCACTCCTCGAGCAACAGCGTGCGATTCTGCCGCAGGTGAGCCACCAGCTCGCGCAGCAACTCCATCTTGGGCTCGTTGCGTGTGAGCTCGACGGGGCGGCTCCTTTGAATTGCCGGTTGATTCAGCACGGTCTTGTCTCTTTGCATGCGGCTCTCCCAGGGCACAACCAGGCGGAAAGCCCGGTGTGGAACCGAAGCAAGTAGCAGGTTCCTGCTGTCGCGGACATCGGGGCAGCCCCTGAGGCAGGGTAGGGTAAATACCCGAGATAGCACCGGCTCCGGCATGCGCGGCGCGCTTGATTCGCCCCCGCGCGTCGTCTAGCGTCGCGTGGCGAACCCATGGCCAGGCGCCTGCAACTCATCTCACTGCTGCTTGGCGTGCTGGCGAACCATTCATTGTGCGCCCAGCCCCCGCCGGTGCCGCCGATCGACCTGCCGCATCCCTATTACTACCGTGAGATGTACCTGCCACAGCTCACCAGCGGCCCGAGCAGCGTCGCCTGGGCGCCGGACTCCCGCGAGGTGGTGTTCTCGATGGGCGGCTCGCTGTGGCGGCAGAAGATCGATTCAACCAGCGCCGAGCAGCTGACCGACGGTCCGGGATACGACTACCAGCCGGACTGGTCGCCGGACGGGCGCTTCATCGTCTATGCGTCCGCTCAGGGGGAGGCGATCGAGCTGCGGCTGCTGGATCTGAGCTCGGGCCGCACACGGCAACTGACCCAGGGAGGCGCGGTCAACGTCGAGCCACGCTGGTCTCCGCAGGGTCAGCGGGTCCTCTACGTGTCGACTGCCTACCACGGCCATTTTCACGTGTTTGCAGGCGAGGTGCGCGAGGGGCAGCTGACCAACCCGGTCCGGCTGACCGGGGAGGACAAGAGCTCCCTGCCGCGCTACTACTACAGCGCTTACGACCACGAGATCAACCCGACCTGGACACGCGACGGGGAGGCGATCGTGTTCGTTTCCAATCGCGGTCGCATTCACGGCACCGGGGGCTTCTGGCGTGCGGCGGCGGTTCCCGGTGCGCAAGCGCTCGAGCTGCGCTACGAGGAGACCAACTGGCAGGCGCGACCGGACTTGTCGCCCGACGGGACACGGATGGTCTACAGCTCGTACCTCGGGCGCAACTGGCTGCAGCTGTGGCTGATGCCCGCCAATGGCGGCGAGCCGTTCCCGCTGACCTACGGGGAGTGGGACGAGACGAGCCCGCGATGGTCGCCGGACGGGGCGCATATTGCCTTCATTTCCAATCGTGACGGCGACACGCAACTGCGGTTGCTGCGGCTGCCTGGGGGCAGCTCACGGGTGCTCGAGACGACGCACAGACAGCGTTTGCGCCCGAGCGGGACCGTGCACCTGTCGGTGCGCGACGAACAGGGGTTGCCCACGCCCGCCCGGGTCGTGGTCACGGACGCGACCGGTCGGTTCTGCGCTCCTGCGCATGCCTGGACACATCATGCCGAGTTCGACCGCAACGAGCATCCGTTCGAAGCGCGCTACTTTCATACCGCCGGCGAGGACCTGATCGAGGTTCCGGCGGGCACCGTGAGCGTCGAGGTCATGAAGGGTCTCGCGCGTGAACCGGAGCGTCACACGCTCGAGGTGCGTGCCGGGGCGACGGCGGATGTCGCGGCCCTGATGCCCGCGCACCCCTGGCTTGACGGAACGGACCGGCGCTGGGTGAGCGCGGACGTGCACGTGCACATGAACTACGGGGGGCACTTCCGCAACACGCCGGCGCACCTGGTGTTGCAGGCGCAGGCGGAGGATCTGGACATTGTCGAGAATCTCATCGTGAACAAGGAGCAGCGCTTCCCCGACATCGCCTACAGCGGGGTCGGGGTTGACCCGGCATCGAAGCCCGGGACGCTGGTGGTTCACGGCCAGGAATTCCACACCAGCTACTGGGGCCACCTGGGTGTGCTCGGCATGCATGGCAACACGCTGCTGCCCGGCTATGCCGGCTACCCGAGCACGGCGGCCGCGAGCCTCTTTCCGACCAATGCGGATGTGGCGGACCTGGCGCATGCGCAGGGCGCGTTGGTCGGCTACGTGCATCCGTTCGAGGAAGAGCCGCGGCCTCTGAGCAAGCCCGCGCACACCGACGCCGACGAGCTGCCCGTCGATGTGGCGCTGGGCAAGGTCGACTACCTCGAGATCGTCGCGTTCGCCGATCATCAGGCGACCGCCGGGGTGTGGTACCGGCTGCTGAACCTCGGTTTCAGGATTCCGGCCGCCGGGGGCACGGATGCGATGGCCAACTACGCCACCCTGCGCGGGCCGGTGGGCTTGAACCGCGTTTACGCCTCGGTGGCCAACGGCCCGCTCAGCAGCGAGTCCTGGCTGGATGCGCTGCGGCAGGGGCGAACGTTCGCCACCAACGGACCGCTGCTCGAGTTTTCCGTCGCCGGCACCGCCATCGGCTCGACCCTGCGCCTCGAGCGCGGGCAGAGCGTGCCTTTCAGCGCGCGCCTGCGCTCCATCGTGCCCGTTGATCACGCCCAGGTCGTCTGTAACGGCCGCGTCGCGCGCGAGCTCGCCCTCGGCCCTCATCGCGACCGGCTCGAAGTCAGCGGCACGCTGCCGATCGGCAGCAGCGGCTGGTGCCTGCTGCGGGCCTTCAGCGCCAAGGCGGAATATCCCGTGCTCGACAACCTCGTCTACGCGACCACGAGCCCGGTCTATGTTTCAGTGCGCGGCGAGCCGCCGCGCTCACCCGAGGATGCGCGCTATTTCGAGGCGTGGATCGATCACCTGTCGCAAACCACCGCCGGCTATCCCGACTGGAACTCGGCGACGGAGAAGGCCGGTGTGCTGCAGAAGCTCAAGGACGCCCGGGCCGTGTATGAACGCCTCGAGTAGCCGCGGCTCGCCTGAGCATCCGTCCTCGACTTCGCAACGAGCCGTAACGGGCGCCGACTGCATTCGGGGTACGGCATCCCTCAGACTCGGTCGACCCGTGCGGCATAGCAGCCCGGCTTGGCGTTGTGCAGGTGCAGATACGCTACGCGCGGGTTGTCGAACATGCGCTCGATGGCTTGCTCGACCGCGGTGCCATCTACGACATCTGCCTCGAGCAGCATCGCCGCGGCATCGAACGCGCGTACGGACAGCAGCCGTAGCCGCAGTTGCTGCGGAACTTCGTTGACCTCGGGGTGAGCCCGGGTGGCATGCTCGCGCACATAGACCGCGTAACGGGATCGGTATGGCGAGGCTGCCGGGAGGTGCTCGTAGTTGACCAGCAGTACGCTCTCGCCGATCTCGGCGTCGATGAGGGAAACGCGGCAAGGGAACCCCGGCTTCCTGTCGGCCACGAGTCGAGCCGCGGCATGCGCTGCCAGGGTGTCATCGGGTCGCCCGAACAGGTGCTTGAACGGCTCCACGGGCAGGGCGCAGATTTGAAAGCTCACGGCCAGTCCTTTGCAGGTGTGGGACTGGCGAAATGGTGGTCTCGCAGGCCTCGATATCCCACCCGATTCTTGCTATTGATTGTGGCGGCCTCAGGCCCGTGCGCTTCTGAGATCGCTCCCGCCGGTCGCCGCGCTGCCAACACCGATGAGCCAGCTCTCCAGGTCCGCTCGCGGCAGCGGCCGGCTGTGCAGGTAGCCCTGTGATTCATCGCAGCCTTCGCGCACCAGATAATCCAACTGCATCCGGGTCTCGACGCCTTCCGCGACGGTCGTCATGTCGAACGCATGCGCCAGACCGATGATCGTGGAGACCAGCGTGCAGCTGCGGCGGTCCGAGGGCAGACGACTGGTGAACAGCCGGTCGATCTTGAGAGTGTCAATCGGCAGCTCGGACAGGCGGCCGAGCGAGGAAAAGCCGGTACCGAAGTCGTCGATGGCAATGCGGATGCCTGCGGCGCGCAGCAGCCTGAGCGCGTGGACGCACGATGAGGAGTCGCCGGAAAGCACGCCCTCGGTGATCTCGATGTCGATCCCCCAGGCCGGATCGCCCACCAGATCGCCGATGGCCTCGAGAATTTCGCCGGCAATATTGCGTTGTCGCAGCTCCGGAGGAGAGAGATTGACGGCCACTCTGATCGGTGGCAGGCCCTTGCAGCGCCAGGCGCGACAGTCGGAGGCCGCTTGCCTGAGCACCCAGGCGCCGGTCGCCGCCATCAGGCCGGCGGATTCGAGCAACGGCAGGAAGACCGCCGGCGAAGTCAGTCCATTTTCCGGGTCGTGCCAGCGCAGCAGGGCCTCCACACTGGCGATTCTGCCGGTTTGCAGCGTGATCTTGGGCTGGTAGTGCAGCAGGAACTGCCCCTTGTCGAGCGCGGTGCGCAGCCGCTGTTCCAGGCCGACGCGCCGCGCGAGCTCGGAATTCATCTCGACGCGGTGATGCAGATACCGCTCGCCGGAGGTCTTCGCCTCCTTGAGGGCGGCTTCCGCATTCTGCACCAGCTCGTTCGCCTCGCGCCCGTCGTCCGGATAGCAGGCAACCCCGCTCTTGATCTCTGCGATGATCTCGCGGCCATCGACGCTCAAGGGCCGCCCAAAGACGCGCGCGACGTCCTCGTGCAGGGTGCGAATTTTCGCGTCGGCCCTTTCGCGCGAGGCATTCACGCACGCGAAGGTTCCGCCGCCCAGGTGCGCAAGCTGCTCGGTGTCGGGGAAGTGGGCCTTGAGCCGATCCGCGACACACTGCAGCAGACGATCGCCGGTGTGTCGCCCGAAGGAATCGTTGATGACGCTCAGGTGGGTGATATCGAACACCGTGATCTCAAGGCGCGGCAGACTGTCGGTGCCGCGTATCAGCAGCCGACTCAGCCGCTCGCAGAACAGCGCACGCTTGGCAAGGCCCGTCAGCGGCTCGAAATACGACAGGAAGTGCACCGCGTCCTGCTTGTCGAGGTATTGCAGGGCAAAGGACAGGTTGGCGGCGACCTCCTCGAGCAGCAGCAATTCATCCCGTCCGATGACGGTGCTGCCGGTGCCGCACAGGAAGGAGCCGACCGGGGTGTTGTCGACGCGCAGCGGCAGACACGCGAGCGAACGAACCCCCGCGGCGATGAGCTTGTCGCGCCAGTGTATGACATGAGGGAAGCTCTCGAGGTCCGGGCACAGTATCGCCTCGCCGGTGCGGATGACCCGCCCCATGAGACTGGTGTCGCCGGCTTCGTGATCCGCGACCGGAAACTCCTGCTCCGGTCGGGCAAGAAATTCGTAGCCCGCCCAGCCCACCGGCCGTGCCATGCGGGTGGTCGGATTGATCAGCGCCAGCATCGCAACCGTGTATCCACCCACACTGTGCGCGAGCCGGCAGGTCTCGGCCATGACCTCGTCGCGGTTCTGAATGCGCACCAGTGCCGAGTTGATGCCCGAGAGCATCTGCAGTACGCGGGTCAGGCGGGCGACCTGCCGCTCGGCAGCCTGGCTCGTGCGGCGCAGCTGCGCCTCCTGCAGGGCGCGCTCGACGGCCGGCACCAGACGCTTCGGGTTACTCTTCAGGACGTAGTCGATCGCGCCGCACTTCAGGGCCTCGATGGCGCGCTCTTCGCCGATGGTGCCGGAAAGGAAGATGAAGGGAACCCCGGGCGCTTCGGCGCGCGCAATGGCGAGCGCCGACATACCGTCGAAGGCGGGCAAACTGAAGTCCGAGAGGATGAGGTCAGGCAGCTCCGCGCGCAGCGCGGCGCGCATCTCGATCTCGTTCACCACGCAGCGGAATGCGCAGACGTAGCCCGCCTGCTTAAGGCGCCACATCGCCAGCTCAGCGTCCGACTGGGAGTCCTCGATCAGCAGAACGCGCAGCGCCCTGCCTGAAGGGTCAGTGTTGGGCCATTCCACAGTGCGTCTATTAGACACCGGCAGGACGGTGCCCTCACGGGACCCGCGTCACAGTCCGTTACGAGTGCCCGGTTGCAGAGGTCCAGGCTCAGTTGCGCGGGCTACGGTGCCCCAGCGGTTTCTTGCGGGGGCAGGCTGAAATAGAGCGTCGTGCCCTGATCGGGGCGGCTATCCGCCCACACCCGGCCACCATGGCGGGTAATGATCCGATGCACGATCGACAGGCCGATGCCGGTGCCCGCGAACGCCTCCTGCGGATGGAAGCGCTGAAATACGCCGAAGAGCTTGTCGGCGTAGCGCATGTCGAAGCCGACACCGTTGTCCCGCACGTAGTAGACGGTGTCCGCGCCCTGGCGCAGTGCGCCCACTTCGATGCGGGGTGGATCGCGGCCGGCGCTGAATTTGAAGGCATTGGACAACAGGTTGATCAGCACCTGCTCGAGCAGCGAGCGGTCGCCGAAGCAATCCGGCAAATCCCCGACCTGCACGCTCGGCTGCCGTTCGCCGCGGGGCTCCTTGAGCCGCGCCACGGTCTGCAGCACGAGCTCGCGCAGCGGGACGTGCAGCCGGTGCAGAGGCTCACGGCTGAAGCGTGAAAAATGCAGCAGATCGTTGACGAGCTGAGTCATACGGCTCGAGCCGGCCCAGATCCGTTCCAGAATCCTGCGGCCCGGCTCGGGAACGCTCGAGCCGAACTCGGTGCGGAACATCTCGCAAAACCCTTCGACCGCGCGCAGGGGTTCACGCAGGTCGTGCGAGACGGAGTACGAGAAGGCCTCCAGATCCCGGTTGGCGATCTCGAGTTCGCTCGTGCGCTCACGTACCCGCAGCTCGAGCTCCTCGTTCATCCGCCGCAGCTGGGTGACGAGCGCCGCGGTCTCGAACGCCGTGGCGGCGGTGCGCGCCAGAATCTCGAGAGCCTTGAGTTGTCCGGGGCTGATGCGTTGTTGAGATCTCGAGGAGCTGAAGCCCAGGACGCCGAAGAACTCTCCGCCGGCGACGATCGGCAGGGCGACTCCTATCCGGCCGTCAAACGGGTGCGCGAAGAACACGCTCGCATCGCCGTCCCCTGCGGGCGCCTCGAGCTGCTTGCGCGCCTGATCCACCCACTGCTCGGCGGACCCCTCGAGGGGCAGCGCAGCACGCTCCAGGGGCTGGGCGCCGGGCCCGGTCTTGCCTGCGAGTCGCAGCGCGCGACCGTCGTCAGTGGGCACGAGCAGATACACCGCACTCACATGGCTGTGCTGGCCCGCAGCCGCCAGTGTCCGCTCCACGACCTCACCGTGCTCGAGACCCTGGGTGATGGCCTGTGAGAGCTCGTAGATCGAAACGGACTCGCGCAGTTGGATATTCTCGAGCTGCAATTTGCGCGTCGCCAGCGCCCGGGCGAGCACCGGCAGGATGTTATTCACCTTGAAGGGCTTCAGCACGTAGTCGAGCGCGCCGGTCCTGAGTGCATCAACCGCGGTGGCGATCGTGCCCTGTCCGGTCATCACGATGCAGGCCAGCTCGCGGTCGATCTCGCGGCAGGCGCGCAGCAGCGCAATGCCGTCGAGTTCCGCCATGGTGAGATCGGTCAACAGCAGGTCGAATGACTGCTCTCGCAGCGCCGCAATCGCCTCACGCCCGGATGTGAACCCCTGGGTGAGGTAACCCTCGTGCTCGAGGGTGTCACACAAGGCCCGCAGCAGGGGCGCCTCATCGTCGACGATCAGCAGTCTTGCTGCCGGGGCGCTCACGCGGATTCCACCAGCGCGGCTGGCGGATCGGTTGGGGGTGCGAGCTTGGCGAGTGCTGCGCGCAGTTCCCCGAGGCGCGGGGGCTTGCTGAGCACCCGGTCGACGTGCGCCGGGATGTCGTTCTCGGCCAGCAGCCGCCTGCCCCAGCCGGTGAGCAGGATGACCGGGGTGTGCGCCGAGGCCGCCTTGACCGAGGTGGCGACTTTGCGGCCATCCACGTAGGGCATGCCGAGATCGGTGATGACGAGCGAGAAGGGCGTGCCATGCGCGAGCGCCGCCGCGAAGGCCTCGATGCCCGGCTGGCCCCCCTCAGCCACCGTGACGACATGGCCATCCTGCTCGAGGATGTCGCGCAGGGATTTGATCAGCATCGGATCATCGTCGACCAGCAGAATCCGCAGTCGCCGCACGGCCGGTTGCAGCAGCGTTCCTGCGGCCAGGGGCACCGCAAGCGCATCGGCGGCGGCGAAGCACAGCCGCACGGTGGTGCCGCGGCCCACGGCGCTGTCGATGTCGAGCTCGGCGCTGTGACGCTGCACCATGCCATACACCATCGCCAGCCCCAGGCCCGTGCCGCGCTCGCCCTTGGTGGTGTAGAAGGGCTCAAGACAGCGGCGCCGGGTCTCCTCGTCCATGCCGTTTCCGGTATCCGCGACCTCCACGTGCACCTGGCGCGCCGCGTCCTCGCCGCCGCGAGTGCCGCTGCTGAGCAGGCGGGTGCGCAGGGTGAGGGTACCGCCATCGGGCATGGCATCGACGGCATTGAAAATGAGATTGGTGAGGGCGTCGCGCAGCTCCACTTCCGAGCCCATGATCTGCGGCAGGTCCTCGGTGAGCTCGGTTTGCAATTTAATGACCACGCCGCGCTGCTGCGGCAGATCGCTCCAGCGCGCTCGCGTGAGGTTGATGACCTGCTCGAGCACGCGATTGCAGGCCACCCGGGAGAGCACCATCTCGGTCTCGCGCGGCCGATAGAACTCGCGCATGCGCGAGACCGTCTCGGCGACGTCCTCGATGGCGGTTTGGATGGTGGTGAGACAGCTGCGCGCGCGCTCGCTCAAGCCCGGCTCGCGCTCCAGCAGCGACTCGGTGTACAGCGCCGCCGGGGAGATCGCGTTGTTGATGTCGTGCGCGATGCCGCTCGCCATCTCGCCCAGCGCCCGCAACCGCTCCTGTTGCAGGATCGCCTGCTGCGACTGGCGCAGATCGTCGTAGGCGCGCTGCAGCTCCCCGTACAGCTGGGCCTGATGCGCCGCCAGCGCCACATGCTCACTCAATTGCCGCAGGAACTCGCAATCGGTGCTGCTGAAGGAGTCGACTTCGCGCCGCGCCGCCACCAGCACGCCGAACACCCGGCTTTCCACCAGCAGCGGTGCGACCACCAGCGCATGCACGCCCGCCTGAGCAAAGCGCTGCGGAAAAGGAAATTTGATCTCGCGCGTATCTGGCTCGTAGACCAACTCGCCCGCGACGCAGCGCGCCAGTCCGTTCTGATCGATCGGCACCTGGCCGGATTCGGCGAGCCCGAGGCCGGCGGCGAGCGCCGCACTCCGGGAGTCGATCACAGCGATGGACAGCGCTGCGGCGCTCGCTTCGTGAACGCACATGCAGGCAAAATCCAGCGGCAGATCGTCCCCGAGGTGGTGCAGTACCACTCTGAACACGCTCGGCAGATCGTGGCGCTCCCCGGTAGCGCGGGTGATCCGGTGCAACAGGTCGAGCCGGCCGAGCTGACTCCGCAGTTTCGTCTGGTCGCCCTCAATGCGGGTCAACATGTGATTGAACGCATCGGTGAGGATCCCGAACTCGTAGCCTTGCGGCCTGGTCGCGCGCACCGAGTAGTCACGGTGCTCGGACACCCTCTGGGCCGTCGTGGCGAGCGCCAGGATTGGTCTGGAGATCAGTTCCTGCAGGCGTCTCGAGATGAGGTACGCAGCGACGCAGCAGACCAGCATGATCAGCGCGCCGATCGTCACGAAGAGTTGAAAGTGCTCGTATATCTCACCCAGGTCGGACTCCAGATACAGGGTGCCCATCCGCCGCCCGCCCTGCACGACCGCCTGAACGCCGGTGAGGAGACCGTTCTCGAATCGGTAGCCATCCGCGCGCGGCGGTTGCACCGTCGGGCCGCGCGCGGCGCCGTCGGGATACGAGGCGATCAGTTGCCCATCGCTCAGGTACAGGCGCGCGGCGACGACATGAGGTTGCGCCTTGAAGGCTGCCAGCACTTCGCGCGCGTCGTCCGCATTGACAAACGCCAGCGCCGCGGTGCTGTTCGCCGCGATTGCCTCCCCGAGGATCTTGACGTTGCGCACCATCAGCTGCCGAAAGGTCACGTATTCGTAAGCGATGAATGCGGCGGACGTGATCAACATCACCGCCCCGCACGTCAGCAGAATGACGGTCATCAGCGTGTGGCGTATCGCTCGTGCGTGGGCGGCCATGACTTCAGCTCCCCGATCCCACGATCTCGGCCGGACGCAGCAACTTCGAGCTGATCGTCAGGTTGCTCGCCTTGGTGGCCTGCAGATCGATGCGTAGTCGAATTCTCTTCTCCTGCCTGATCAGCGCGATCATCACGCCGCGCACCGCAGGTGAATCGGCATCAGTCACCGTGAGAATGCTGCGACCCCTGAGGGCGGCGAGAATGCCCTCCAGCTGCGGCAGCTCCGATGCAGCGATGAACAGGATCTGACAGTCGCGAACCTCCGCGACATCCTGATAGCGCACCACCGACAGCGGGTGCCGATTCACTGTTTCTCCGCGCACGATGTCATCGAGGTCGGCTCCGAAGGGGTCCTTCCCCAGCACGCCGATCACAAACGGCGCACTGTCGCCGGGCAGCGCCGCTGGCGGCCATTCGACGAATTGCGCGAAGTTGAATAGAAACACCGCCTTCAGCTGATACTCGGAGACCGGCGCCGCCGCGCCAAGCAGGCCGCCGCCGATGAGAAGCAGCGCGAGCCGGCGCCACGGACGGCGCGTCGCGGTGTCTCTCAGTAACCCCAAGTGATCCTGCCAAACAGACTGCGCCCGATCTGCTCGCGCGTCGGTGACGGGAAGCCGTACTCGGTGTGATAGGCGTGTAACAGATTCCGGCCCATGAGGGACAGCTCGAGACTCCCGCTGGCGTGCCAGGCAATTCCCGCGTCGAGCTCGAAGTAGCTCGGCACGATTCCCACCACCGCACCGCCAGCCGGCCCGTTGTTGATGTGCAGCGAATCCACCCAACGCAGTGCGGCATCGAGCGTCATGCCACGCGGCAGATCCAGGCTGGTGCGCAGCGCCACCTGCTGCTGCGGATCGGCACTCTCGTTGGTCGCCCCGGTGGCATCGACTTCTCCGGGCCTGACATGAATGTGCTCCTGCAACAGGTCGTAGCCGGCACGCAGCCGCCACCACTCGAGCATCTGATACGAAGCGCTGATCTCGAGCCCGTGTGTCTCGCCCTCGAGATTGTTCTGAAAGAAGATCGGGTACGGGAACACGTACACGGCCGTGGTAGGAGTCGCCGCCGTGCTTCGCAGGTCGTGATACTCATTGTAAAACGCAGAAACCGAAGCCGCGAGCTTCAGCCCGATAGCCGCTCGATAACCCACTTCGTACGCGAGCAAGGTCTCGGAAACGAAGTCCGGACCGCCCTTGAGATAGGTGGTCGGAAATTGAAACGGTGGTGGGGCGTTGATCAGGCCGCTGGGCACCAACAGGTCCCGGTCGTAGCGCGACGGCGTGCGCACCGCTCGCGATATCGCGCCCCAAAGTAGTTGTGTGGACTCCAGGTTCCATTGCAGACGGGCGCTGGGCTCGAACTCGAGGCCGCTGTAGTCGTTGTGCTCGAGCTTCGAGCCGACGGTGAGATACACGCGTCGCGCGAGCATGATCTCGTCCTGCGCGAATCCGCTGTACAGGCTCTGGTTGAGGACGGTCGGAGTGAAACGCACGAACGAAAGATCCTCATCCGACTCGCGCGTCGCGCGGTAGCCGAGACCCCAGGTGACCTTGTGGTGCGCACTCCACGCAAAATGGTACTGAAAATCCAGGTCGTAGGTATCCAGATCGTCCTTCAGGGAGGCGGCGGGGAAGCCGCTGAAGAAAGGAGGAGCCGCAGGACTGGCCGGAAACGGTTGCGACAGGTGCGTGTGGTCGTAGTAGAGCTGCAGGCTCATCGACGCTCCGCCCGGCGTCTCATGCGTCCAGCGCCCCAGAATATTGCCGCCCGACAGACCCGCGCCGCCGGTGGCGGCGACGTCTTCTGCGCCGCTGTAGAAGTCGCCCTGTACGGTCAGGCGGTTTGGCGGGGAAGGCTCCGCATCGAGGCGGAATCCGCCGCGGCCCACGTGCCACGAATCAGCCGCGCTGGTGCCGGCGGTCGTGACTTCCCGGTCGCGGCCGGTGTACTTGCCGTAAGCACGAAGGTAGACATCGGGTGCGAGCGTAGCGCCGATGCGAATGCCCACCTGTTTCTGCAGTTGGTTGCCTGCCGCCGCAAGCGCGTACGCCCCCTGAGTGTCCCGAGCGGCCTTGGTGATGATGTTGATCACGCCGTTTACCGCGTTGGCTCCCCACAGGGTGCCGCCCGGTCCGCTGATGACCTCGATCCGCTCGATGTCCGCGAGCAGGCAGTCCTGCACGTTCCACAGAACACCGCCATAGAGCGGCGTGTACACCGCTCGACCATCGACAAGCACCAGCAGCTTGTTGGCGAGATTGGCGTTGAAACCGTGGGCACTGATCGCCCAGTCGTGCGCATTGATCTGCGCTACCTCCAGATGGTCCGCCAGTCGCAAGACTTCCGGAATGCTCGCGGCTCCGGAGCGGCGGATGTCGTCGGCGGTGATCACCTGAATGGCGGCCGCGGCCTGCAGCAGTCTTTGCGGCTCCTTGGCGACCGAGGTCACGTCGAGATTCATCAGGTCTTCGATGCTCAGTTGCTTCAGGTCGCCCGCGGTTGGCGTGGCGCCCTGCGCGCTGGCAAACGCCTGGCCGCCAACAGCCCCAAGCAATACCCAGGTCAGCAGGAATGCAGCGCTGCGGCGACCGCGTGCGCTGCCTGCACCATGATCCACACTCACAAGGAACGAGCGCCAGTTACGCGCCACGGACATCAGTTGCCTCCCGCAAGGCAAAATACGATCTGTGCAGCACCCCTACCGCGGATTACGTCACATGCTCCGTGGATCGCGGCGAGGGGAGTGTGACCGGTGTCGCAACGAGCACTACCCGGGCGCAACCGCGACGGGCGCGGACCGCGAAGGCCGGTGACGCGCGGCGCACCTGCGTGCCTCCATCGGTTTTCGCTAACTCATTGAGTTTCCTGTGCTTTCTGCAGGACTCGGGCCGTGTTACGGCGTGTTACAGCCTGGAGGAGCTGCATGCGAGCAGTTCGGCCATGAGTATTACCTGGGTTATACTCTTACAATGAAAACTGCGATCTCCATCCCCGACCCGGTATTCGAAGAGGCCGAGCGTCTCGCGCGGCAGCGTGGAATGTCGCGCAGCGAGTTGTACGCCCGGGCCGTGGCTGAATACATCAAGGGTGAGCGACTCGTCGGGGTCCGTGAACGGCTCGATGCAGTGTACGGAGCGCAGACGAGCAACTCCCTGCTCGATCCAGCTCTCGGCGAGATGCAGGCACGGTCGTTGCCCAAAGAGGAATGGTAGTGCGTCGAGGTGAAATCTGGTGGGCCGCGCTCGGCGAGCCAGCCGGATCGGGTCCAGGCCTTCGCCGCCCTGTCCTGGTCGTGCAATCGAACGACTTTAACGACAGCGCGATCAGGACGATTATCTGCGCTGTGCTCACCTCGAACTTGCGTCTCGCGGCGGCGCCGGGGAATCTGCGACTGAGTCGCAGGGCGAGCGGCCTCACTCGAGACTCAGTAGTGAATGTCGCGCGGTTGGTCACGGTGGACAAGCGGATGCTGACGTCGCGCGTCGGGCGTGTGCCGCCTGAAGCGCTGCGCGGCGTGGAAGCCGGTATGCGGCTGGTACTGGCGCTGTAGGGACATACGTGGATATCGATGCAATTGCGATACGCGGCCTCGACCGCGAGACCGTGCGAGGACTCTCGCGCCGCTCGGATGCTCACGGCTTCCTGCAGCTCGCGCTCCATACGGGCGCGCTGTGCGCGACAGGATTTCTGGTTTGGGCAAGTCGCGGCCGCCTGTGGCTAGCGCCCGCCCTGGTCCTGCACGGGGTCGTGCTCAGCTTCCTGTTCTGTGCACTGCACGAGAGCATCCATCGAACCGCTTTCGCGAGTCGCTGGCCCAATGAACTCCTCGCGTGGATCTGCGCTGCTGTGCTGATGTTGCCGCGCGAATATTTTCGGTTCTTCCATTTCGCCCATCACCGTTTCACACAGGACCCGGCGCGGGATCCTGAGTTGGCACAGCCGCGCCCGTCCACTGTGGCCTCCTATCTATGGCATGTTTCGGGCCTACCGTACTGGTACGATCGACTGAGCGTGACCTTGCGTCATGCGCTGACGGGGCGGGCGGCGGAGTCGTTCATACCGCCGGAGAAATCCTCGCTCATCGTCCGCGAAGCACGCACCCTGTGGGGCTGTTATCTTTGCGTGCTGGTGGCCTCGCTCTATCTGCGGCGGGCCGATGCGCTGATCTATTGGGTAGTGCCGGCGATTCTCGGACAGCCTTTCCTGCGCCTGTTCCTCCTATCAGAGCATGCTGGCTGCGCGTTCGTTGACGACATGCTCGCCAATACCCGCACAACCTACACCAACGCTGCGGTTCTGCTGCTCGCCTGGCGGATGCCCTACCATGCCGAGCACCACTGCTTCCCTTCCGTGCCGTTTCACGCACTGGTGAAGCTCAATGCATTGATTGGAGAGCGCACGCAGGTGACGGCGCGCGGGTATTTTGCCCTGCATCGCCAGCTGCTGCGGCGACTTCGCTCGGTAACCAGGCCCTGAGGGGCCGTCGCCGCCCCGCATGCGGCCGATCGACGTCGTCAGGCAGCGGCCGAGGTCAGTTCGAGAGCGAGCCGCACGGTGCCGCCTTCGGCAGCGTGCTTGCGGAAGCCGTACTTGCGCGCCAGACGCAGCATGCGTGCGTTTTGCCGCAACACGTCGGCCTCGAGCCGCGCGACCCCGTGATTCCGGCAGTCCCTGATCAATCTGTCGAGCAGCAGTGAGCCGAAGCCGATGCCCTTCAGGTCCGAGCGCACCAGCAGGGCTATCTCGGCTGTCTCACCCCGCGGGTGCGCATGCGCGTGTGCAAGGGCCAGAATCGGCGCTTGGCCATGGCTGCGATCATCGATGGCCACCAGAACCATCCGCTGCTCACAATCGACCTGCATCAGGAAATCAAGCAGTGCCGGCGGCACGCTGCGAAGTGCGGCAAAGAAACGCATCTGCAGGTCGTATGAGTCGATTTGTGCGAGAAACTCCTGCAGCAGCGGCCGATCCTCGGGCCGGAGCCTGCGAAGACGTACGCGGCGATTCCTGCGCTGCGTCGGCAGCTCGCTAGGCATTTCGCCCGACGCTGTCTGGTGCTGCGTCGTGAGGCCCGCGCGCCGCGGTCCAGGCGGCGGCGACGATAACCAGTACATTGGCGGCAATCACCGGTGAGGCGCCGATGAGCCATCCATAGGCCACCCACATCAGCGCTGCCAGCATCTGAGCAGTTCGCAGTGCGGCCGGCCGAGCAAAGAAATAGGAGGCAACGAACGTCGCTGTCGCCGCCCAACCCAGGCAGGTGATCGCGATAGGCCTCATGCGGTTGAGCCTGCCGCCGTCGGCACGGGCGGCGCGGGTGCGATCCTGACGTGGTCGGTCCTCGCCTTTTCCCACTCGTGGAGCGTCAGCCCGTTGCGCTCCAGCAATCCACGTATCTCGCCGGTACGCCAGTCGAGAATCTGGTCAAGCACCGGCACCATGATGCTGAACGCATTGTCACCCAGGACGGTGCTCTTGGCGATGCGTGCCAGCTGTTTGTTGTCAGACACTGCGATGGTGAAGCCGTCCCGGTTGTTGACGTGCAGCATCACGTGAACGTCCGAGCTGCCATCGCCGACGTAGATGACGCGATCCGGCGCAATGCCCAGGTGGTGCTGCAACTCCTCGATGACGGAGACTTT
>VBNH01000094.1:0-15406 GCA_005878095.1 Gammaproteobacteria bacterium
GCCGGCGCTTCCAGCATGAGGAAGTGGCCGCTGTGGTCGAGCACGTCGAGGGTGAAGTCCGGCAGTGACTTGCGGATACGCGCGGCGTCCGTCGGCAGCAGATCCGAGTTGATGGCGAACACCGGCACGTGAACACCCGGCAGCACCGCTGCAAAATCCATCGACAGGAGCGCGCGCATGCTCGCCACGGCGATCGCGGCGGGCTCGAGTGACATGTCGTAGGCCACCTTCTGCACCAGAACCGGATTCGCGTCGCGGGTGAACAGTGAGCCGGCGACCAGCTTGCGTGTCTCGCCCACGAAGTCGGCGCGAAACGGTGCGATGCGCTGCTCGATCTCGGACGGACTGAGCGGTGGCAGCCCGACCGAGCGCAGCGCCTCGACCGCGATCACGCCGATCACGCGCGTACCGATCAGCGGCGTTGCTGCCAGCGCCACCGCAGCTCCCATGGAGTGCCCGACCAGCACCAGGCGCGGGTTGGGGATCTGTCGCGCCACCGCCGCGACGTCCTGCGCGTAGTTGGCGATCGACCAGTCGCTGCGGTTGTCGCCCGAGGCCCCGTGGCCGGCGAGGTTCAGCGTCACCACCGTGTAGCGCGACTTGAGAGCCTCGAGCTGGGCGTTCCAGTAATTGGCGTCGCCCGCCCAGCCGTGCACCAGCACCACGGCGGGATCGCCGTGTCCATAGACGCGGTAGTCGATGTGCACGTTGTCGGGGGAGGTGGCGATGCGCGGGCCTTCGTCCCCGCCGGCGGCCGCGGTTGCCGGCGCGGCACCGCCGGGGCCGTGTCGGCTGCAGGCCGCCATGGCGCTGAGCAGCAAGGCGCAGCCTGCCACCCGAGCGTAACCCATCCATGGCTCCTTCACTGTTCGCGCAGGACCTTGCCCGGATTCATTATGCCGTGTGGGTCGAGGGCGCGCTTCAGGGCGCGCATCAGCGCAAGCTCGACCGGGGAGGTGTAGCGCTCGAGCTCGCCCACCTTGAGTCGGCCGATGCCATGCTCGGCGCTGAAGCTGCCGCCGAACTCGCTCACCAGGTCGTGAATCGCGCGCCGCACCGGCTCCTCGCGCGCCAGGAAGCGCTCGCGCTGCGCTCCGGGGGCCACGCTGAGGTTGAAGTGCAGGTTGCCGTCGCCGACATGGCCATAGACGACGAGCATCCCGTCCGGAACGTTGGCGCTCACCCACAGTGAGGCGCGCGTCACGAACTGCGGCAGCGCCGCGACCGGAACCGAGACGTCATGTTTCAGGCCCGCACCGTGCAGGCGCTGCGCCTCGGGGATGCTCTCGCGCAGCTTCCAGAGCGCCGCCCGCTCGCGCTCGCTGCGCGCCACGGCCGCGTCCAGCACCACGCCCGCGCTGAGCGCGCCGCCGAGCGCTTCTTCCAGCAGCGCCTCGAGCGGGTCCGCGGCCCGGCTGGCACCGAGCTCGCACAGCACGTACCACGGGTAGGACCGGTCGAGCGGGTCGCTCACGCCCGCGATGTGCCGCGTCGTGAGCTCGATGCCGATGCGGGGAATGAGCTCGAAGGAGCTCACGCGGTCGCTGCTGGCGTCACGCAGCCGCCCGAGCAGCTCAACCGCCGCGCGCACCTCGGGGACGGCGGCGAGCGCCGTGGCGCGGGCGCGGATCTTCGGGAACAGCCTCAGGCTTGCGGCGGTGATGACTCCAAGGGTGCCCTCCGCGCCGAGGAACAGTCCGCGCACGTCGTAGCCGGTGTTGTCCTTGCGCAGCGCCGACAGCGCCGGCAGCACGCGGCCGTCGGCCAGCACCACCTCGAGCCCGAGAACCAGGTCGCGCATCATGCCGTAACGCAGCACGCTCAGGCCGCCGGCGTTGGTCGAGAGATTGCCGCCGATCTGGCAGCTGCCCTCCGAGCCGAGGCTGAGCGGGAAGCAGCGGTCCGCCTCATCCGCCGCGCGTTGCACCTGCGCGAGCACGCAGCCGGCTTCGGCAATGAGCGAGTAATTCGCGGCAGCGACGCTGCGGATGCGGTTCAGGCGCTTGAGCGACAGCACCAGCTGCCGCCCGGACTCATCCGCGGTCGCGCCGCCGCAGTAGCTGGTGTTGCCCCCGTGCGGCACGACGCCCACGCGCTGCGCGTGGCACAGCGCCAGCAGCTGCGAGACCTGCGCGACCGAGCGCGGCAGCGCCACGGCCAGCGCCGCGCCCTGATAGAGCCGGCGGTGATCGGTGAGGAAGGGCGCACAGTCCGCCGCCGCAGTGAGCACTGCGTCGGCGCCGAGGATCTCGCGCAGTTGAGCGCTGAAGTCCGCGGCGGCGGCCGTCAACGGGTACTCAAGCCGAGGGCGCGCAGCGCGGCGATGCGCTCTTCCAGCGGCGGGTGGCTCATGAACAGGCGCGCGAGGCCGCCCGCCCGGCCGCCGCCGGCGATTCCGAAGGCCGCGAGCTGCTGCGAGGGCAACGGCTCGTGCACGCGCTTGAGCTCCTCGAGCGCGCCGATCATGTTGCCGGTGCCGGCGAGCTGCGCGCCACCGCGGTCGGCGCGGAATTCGCGCCGCCGTGAGAACCACATGACGATCATGTTGGCGAGGATCCCGAGCAACAGCTGCAGCACGATGACCGTGACGAAGGAGGCGATGCCGCGGCCATCGTCGGAGCGGAACACGGCGCGGTCGATGATGTTGCCGATGACGCGCGACAGGAAGATCACGAAGGTGTTGACCACGCCCTGCACGAGCGTCAGGGTCACCATGTCGCCGTTGGCGACGTGCGTCATTTCGTGCCCCAGCACCGCCTCGATCTGCTGGCGGTTCATGCGCTCAAGGAGCCCGCTGCTGACCGCCACCAGGGCGGCGTTGCGGCTGGCGCCGGTGGCGAAGGCGTTCGGTTCCGGGGAGTCGAAGATCCCGACTTCGGGCATGGCGACGCCCACGCTGCGGGCGTGATGTTCCACCACGGAGAGCAGCCATTGCTCGGTAGCATCGCCCGGAGGCTCGATGACGCGCACCCCCATGGTCGTCTTCGCCATCCACTTCGACATGGCGAGCGAGATGAAGGAGCCGGAGAAGCCGAAAAACGCCGCAAATACCAGCAGGCCCCCGAGGCCGCTGCCGTGTACGGCCAGCCAGGTGTCGAGCCCGAGCAGGCGGGCGACGACCGACAGCACCAGGACCACGGCGAGGTTGGTTGCGAGGAACAGCACGATGCGCTTCATGGCGGGTATGCAACCTTGAGTGAAGGTAAGGGATTGAGACTAAAGCGATTTGGCCACCGTACTCTACCGTTACGGACTGACCCTCGCCAGCGTGGGGCCGGGGTGCAGGTTTTCAAGCCCCCGTAAGCCGATCACCCCGTAAGCCGATCAGCCGATCACGACGCCGAGGGCCCGCCCGACCAGGAAGCTCACCGCGCCCGCGCCCCCGCCGATCAGCACCATGCGCAGCGCCCCGCGCAGCGCATCGCGGCCGGTGAACAGCGACAGTCCCAGGCCGATGGCGAACAGAGCCGTGAGCGTCACCCCGGCCACGGTCGCGATGGCGCGCGCGCCGGCGAGACCTGCGAGGAAGGGGAGCAGAGGCAAGGCGGCGCCGGCGGCAAACGCGACGAACGAGGCGCTGGCCGCGCGCCACGGGGAGCCGAGGTCATCGGGGTTGAGACCGAGCTCCTCGCGCGCGAGCACATCGAGGGCCTGCTGCGGGTGCGCCAGCAACGCCTGGCTCACCTCGCGCGCCCGGGTGAGATCCACGCCGCGCGCCTGATAAATGAGCGCGAGCTCCTCGGCCTCCTCCTGCGGGTACTCGGCGAGCTCCTCGCGTTCGAGCGCAATCTGGTATTCGTACATCTCGCGCTGCGAGCGCACCGAGACATATTCCCCCGCCGCCATGGAGAGCGCGCCGGCGAGCAGACCTGCCACCCCGCTGGTCAGCACGTAGCCACTGGCGGCGCCCGCGCCCGCGACACCGAGCAGCAGGCTGGCGTTCGACACCAGCCCGTCGTTCACCCCGAACACGCCGGCCCGCAGACTCCCGCCGAGGGCGCTGCGATGGCGCGCACCGACTTGCGCGAGCGTGGTGGGCATCGGGTGCCCGGCCACGCTCGCCGGGGCGCTGTAGACCGACAGGCCGCGCAGTTTCATGGCGGCGAGCACCGCACGCAGGGAGCGCGGATCGAACCGCGACAGCAGACGCGCCACGATGCGAGCGCGCAGCGAGGGCACGAACGCGCGCTCGCCGCCGTGCGCGCCGGGGCTCGCGCGCCGCGCGGCGAGCTGCCATTTCGCCGCCTGTTCTTCCGCGGCCGCGGCGAGCTTCAGGAACAGTTCACGCTTTCTGGGATCGGTTTCCGCGGCGGCGACCCGCCGGTACAGCCAGGCCGATTCTTTCTCGTGGTACCAGCTATCGACGCCGGAGGCGGTCAATACTCGTCCCGTTCTTCGTCGACGTCGTCCTCGTCCTCGTCATCGTCCAAGTCGTCCTCATCCTCGTCGTCCTCCTCGTCCCACTCCTCCTCCTCGTCCGCGTCCTCGTCATCGGACTCGGACCAGCCTTCAGGCTCCTCGATACGCTCGAGGTCCATCTCGTGCCAGGTCTCCAGATCAATCTCCTCGATGTCGCCGTCGAGGTACTCGATCTCTACGAGCTCCGAGTCCTCGTCGACCGACAGCACGCGGAACGATTCTTCTTCTTCGACATTTTCGTACCACTGGGAGGGCACGGGCTCGTAGTCTCTGCTCACCGCGAAAGCCACCCTTGTCGTCATTCGCCGCCGATAAGTGTAGGGGCTGCGGTCGGGTTGGGCAACGCAGCCCGATTGCGTATAGTTTTCCTTCATGAACACCCGGCGTCCGGACTCGGCAGCGCCCCTCACGCAGGCACGGCGAATCGTCGTGAAGGTGGGCTCGGCGCTGCTGGTGGACGGCGAAACCGGGCGTGTCAACCGCGCCTGGCTCGAAACCCTGGTCGAGGACCTGCTGCGGCTGCGCAAGCGCGGCCAGCGTGTCATCCTGGTGTCATCGGGCGCGATTGCGCTCGGCCGGCGCCGGCTCGGGCTCAAGCATGGCGTGCTGCGGCTGGAGGAGAGTCAGGCCGCCGCTGCGGTGGGGCAGATCCGGCTCGCGCATGCCTACAAGGAGCTGCTCGAGGGGTGCGATGTCACGGTGGCGCAGGTGCTGCTCACTCTCGAGGACAGCGAGCGCCGCCGCCGCTACCTGAACGCGCGCGCCACCCTCGAATCGCTCCTCGCCCTGGGCGCGCTGCCGGTGATCAACGAGAATGACACGGTGGCCACTGCCGAGATCCGCTACGGCGACAATGATCGCCTGGCGGCGCGCGTCGCGCAGATGTCGGGCGCGGATTGCCTGGTGCTGCTGTCGGATGTCGAGGGGCTGTACAGCGCCGATCCGAACCGCGAGCCGGGTGCGCGTTTCATTCACGAGGTACCCCAGATCACCCCCGAGATCGAGGCCATGGCCGGGCGCTCGGCTTCCCAGGTGGGTTCCGGTGGCATGGCCGCCAAGATTGCCGCGGCGCGGATCGCGGTGGCGGCTGGCTGCCACATGTGCATCGCCGCCGGTGTGCACCGGCATCCCCTGCGGCGCATCGAAGAGGGAGCGGACTGTACCTGGTTCGTGCCGAGCGCGACGCCGGCCGCGGCGCGCAAGCAGTGGATCGCCGGCACGCTGCGCCCCGCCGGCGCGCTCACCATCGATGCGGGAGCGCAGCGCGCGCTGCTGCAAGGCCGCAGCCTCCTGCCCGCGGGTGTCACCGCGGCGCGTGGCCGATTCGACCGCGGCGACACTGTCAGCGTACTCGCCGCGGACGGTGCGGAGATCGCCCGCGGCATCGTCGCCTATTCCGACGTGGACGCCGGCCGCATCATGGGACGCAAATCCTCGGAGATCGCGGATATCCTGGGGTTTCGCGGCCGCGACGAGATGATCCATCGCGACGACCTGGTGCTCATGCGCCAGGGAGTCGCCGGCGCCGCCGAGCCCGTGCCCGCCCCGCAACCGGTACCCTGAGGCGCCGTGGCCGCGGACCACATCGGTGAGTTGATGGAAGGGCTCGGCAAGGCCGCTATCGGCGCTGCGGCCGTGCTGGCGTACGCCCCGACGCAGCAGAAGAACGATGCACTGGCGGCGGCGGCGGCCACGGTGCGCGCGCGGCGTGCGGCGATTCTCGCGGCCAACGAGCGCGACGTGTCGGCGGCGCGCGCCGCGCACCTGAGCGGACCGCGACTGGAACGGCTGCGTCTGGACGAGCGACGCATCGAAGCGATTGCCGCCAGCATCGACGCGGTGATCGCGCTGCCGGATCCGATCGGCAGCGCCATTGCGGAGTGGGAACGGCCGAACGGACTGCGGATCCAGCGCGTGGTCGTGCCGCTCGGTGTCATCGGCATCATCTACGAGAGCCGCCCCAACGTCACCGCTGACGCCGGCGCGCTGTGCCTGAAGTCAGGCAACGCGGCGATCCTGCGCGGCGGCTCCGAGAGCCAGCACTCCAGCCGCGCGCTGCACGCGTGCCTCGCGCACGGGCTGCAGAGCACGGGGCTGCCGGCGGAATGCATCCAACTGGTGCCGCTCACCGATCGCGCGGCGGTCGGCTACATGCTCGCCGGCATGAGCGAGTACCTCGACGTCATCGTGCCACGCGGCGGCAAAACCCTGGTGGAGCGCGTGCAGAGGGAAGCGCGCGTGCCGGTGATCGGGCACCTGCAGGGCAACTGCCACGTGTACATCGACTGCGACGCCGACGTGCGCATGGCGCGCACCATCGCGCTCAACGCCAAGATGCGCCGCACCGGGATCTGCGGCGCCGCCGAAACGCTGCTGGTCGACCGCGCCTGCGCGGGCACACACCTGGGTCCGATCGTGCGCGACCTGCTCGACGCCGGCTGCGAGGTGCGCGGCGATGCCACGGTGCTCGAGGTGGATCCGCGCGTGCGCCCGGCGAGCGAGGACGACTGGTACACCGAGTACCTCGACGCGATCATCGCCGCGCGTGTGGTCGAGGGTGTGGATGCGGCCATCGCCCACATCGCGCGCTACGGCTCTGCGCACACCGAATCGATCGTGACCGAGAACCGCGCCACCGCCGAGCGCTTCCTGCAGCGCGTCGACAGCGCCATCGTGCTGCATAACGCGTCCACCCAGTTCGCCGACGGCGGCGAGTTCGGCATGGGTGCGGAGATCGGCATCTCCACCGACCGCTTTCACGCCCGCGGACCGGTCGGGGTGGAGCAACTCACCAGCTACAAATACATCGTGCGCGGGGCGGGACAGGTGCGGCCATGAGGGCGCGAGCGCCCGGGCTCAAGTGCCGTGCTCGTGCGCCTGCGCCGCGTGCGCGGGCGGGGCGGCGCAGCGCTCGCAGTTCACCCAGCCCGAATCACCGCTCAGGTAGTGCTCCTTCTTCCAGATCGGCACGCGCTGCTTGACCTCGTCGATGATGTAGCGGCAGGCGAGAAACGCCTCGTGGCGATGCGGTGCGCTCACACCCACCCACACCGCCAGCTCCCCGATCGCCAGCTCCCCGACGCGGTGCAGACAGGCGGCGTGCGCCACGCCAAAGCGCGCGCTCGCCTCGGCGAGAATGCGCTCACCTTCGCGCACGGCGAGCGCCTCGAAGGCCTCGTACTCCAGGCGCCGCACGCGCCGGCCCTCGTGGGAATCGCGCACCCAGCCTTCGAACGCCGCGTAGCCGCCGCAGGCGGGGTCGGCGAGCTGCGCGCGCGCCGCCTGTGGCTCGATGGGCGTGCGGGTGAAGCGGAACATGGGCTGCGGGGGCGCGTTCTCAACCACCGGCGACCGGCGGAATGAACACCACCGCATCGCCGTCCTTGAGCGGCGTCGACCACTCGCCGAATTCGGCATTGATTGCAACCCGCAGCACCTCCGGCGCGAGCGAGAACGGGTAGCGTGCGGCGAGCTCGCTGTACAGCTCGCGCGGCGTGCGCGCGGCGGTCACCAGCGCCTCCTCGCGCCGCCCGGCCTGCTCGCGCAGCAGCGCGTAGTACTGCACGGTGACGTGCCTGGTGGTCGCGGAGCTCTGGGCGGTCAAGGTCGCCATGGCGGACCCATACTCCTCGGGTGTGTTGATGTTGTCGAGTGCGCGCGGATTCGGCTCATCGAGCAGCAACGTGTCGGCGCCGGCCAGGAACTTGCGCGGGCACTGGTTGCCGGCGGCGACGTACGCGGCCAGGGGCTCGCGGCTGCGTGGCTCGTAGACCGCGCACAAGGGTTCCGGCAGTCCGTCGTGGCTCGAGCGGTAGGCGGTGGCCGTGCGTGCCGGGTCGCGCGCGCGCAGCAGGTGCGCGAGCGTGCCCTCATCCAGCAGCGGCAGATCGCACGCCAGGACCAGCCAGGCGGCCTCGGGGTGCTGCGCCTGGGCGGCGAGCAGGCCCGCGAGCGGACCAATGTTCTGGTGCGCATCGGTGATCTGAGCGAAGCGCGCGCGCAGCGGATCGCCGCGCTGGTCGGCCCGCACCGACACGAAGGCACGCGCCACGAGCGCGGTGAGCAGCGCCATGGCCCGCTCGAGCTGCGTTTGCCCCTGGTAGGCGAGCGCGGCCTTGTCGCGGCGCATGCGTGTGCTGCGTCCGCCGGCGAGCACCAGGCCGTAGAGCGGCGGGGGAGCGAGGCGCCCGGAGGCCAGCGGATCCATGGGACTAGCGGCCGGCGGCGCGGGCGAAGCGCCGGCGGCCGCCGGATTTCTCCACCAGGCGCACGCCGGTGATCTCGATGTCGTGGGACAGCGCCTTGCACATGTCGTAGATCGTCAGTGCCGCCACCGCCGCGCCGGTCAAAGCCTCCATTTCCACTCCGGTGCGGTGATGAACCGCGACCCGGCAACGCACCGCGATCTGCGCGCGCCCGACCGGGGCTATCTCGATCTGACAGTCCTCGAGCGCGAGCGGGTGGCAAAACGGGATCAGCTCGTGCGTGCGTTTGGCCGCCATGACGCCCGCGACGATGGCGGTGTCGAACACCGGCCCCTTGTGGGTGCGGTGACCGCTGGCGCGCAGCGCGAGCGCCACGGTGCGCGGCAGGCGGATCGTGGCTTCGGCGACCGCCAGGCGCTGCGTCACTTCCTTCGCGCCGACGTCGACCATGGCGGGCCGGTTACCGGCATCCAGATGCGTGAGGCGGCGGTGTGCCATCAGCCACCGATGTAGAACATCTCGACCTTGCGCTGCTCGTGCGGGGCCGCGTGCCGGCTGGCGCGCAATTCGCTGTAGCGGTCGGCACGCTTCAACCACACGCCGCGGATCAGCTCGAGCAGCGCATCGTCGCTCGCGCCACCGCGCAGGGCGTCGCGCAGGCTGGTGCCGTGGGTGGCGAACAGACAGGTATAGAGTGCGCCGTCCGATGACAGGCGCGCACGCGAGCAGTCGCCGCAGAACGGCTGCGACACCGAGGAGATGAAGCCCACCTCACCCTGGCCGTCGGTGAAGGCGTAGCGCCGCGCCACTTCCCCGCGGTAGCCGGGCTCGAGCGGGGCGAGCGGCCAGCGCCGGCCGATATGCTCAGCCAGCTCCTTCGAGGGCACCACCAGCTCCGAGCGCCATTGGTTGCGGTTGCCGACGTCCATGTACTCGATGAAACGCACGATCACGCCGCTGCCGCGGAAGTGCTCCACCAGCTCGAGCACCGTGTGATCGTTCACGCCGCGCTGCACGACGGCATTGATCTTGACGGGAGTCAGTTCCGCACGGCGCGCCTGCTCGATGCCGGCAAGCACTTCATCGACCCCGCCGAAACCGCCGCTCATGCGCGCGAACACCGCGGCGTCCAGGCTGTCCAGACTCACGGTGACGCGCTTCAGCCCCGCCGCCTTGAGCTCGCTCGCGTAGCGCGCGAGCAGCACCCCGTTGGTGGTGAGCGCGACGTCCTCGACGCCCGGGATGGTGGTCAGGTCGCCGACCAGGTCGGGGAGGTTCGCGCGCAGCAGCGGTTCGCCGCCCGTCAGGCGGAGCTTGCGCACTCCGAGCTGCACGAACAGCCGCGCCAGGCGCACGATCTCATCGAACGACAGCCGTTCGTGCGATCCCAGGAAGCGGTACTGCTCGTGGTAGGTCTCGCGCGGCATGCAGTACGGGCAGCGGAAGTTGCACCGGTCCATGACCGAGATGCGCAGGTCGCGCATCGGGCGGGCGAACGTGTCCCGCGGCGCGGGCAGCGCGTTCAGGGGGACGATGACTTCGCGGCCGGACATGGTGGTTCAAAGTATGCGCACCGCGCAAAGTATGCGCACCGCGGGGGGCAAATGGCTATCGGTCGAAGGGAGGGTCCGGCGGGCTTCCCTCGTATTCAAGGTGTTACGACCAGCGGTACACCCGCGTCACGAACCCCTTGGCGTAGGTGTTGGGGCCCGGTGGCAGCTCGACGAAGCCACCGGTCCCGGCGAGCGCCGTGAAGTCTCCGGAGCCGTTGGTGGGCGCGGGCGCCGCCCAGGTCCTCCCCCACTCGTCCTGCTCGAAGCGTACCGGGAGGAAGTGGGTGAGCGGCGGCGTCACGGTCACGGGCGCACCGAGCGCGACGCGCTCCACCGGCTGCGGATTCTGACCGAGGCTGCCGCACAGCGCCGGCAGGACGTAGCGCGTCAGGCACACCAGCGTCGAGACCGGGTTGCCGGGCAGGCCAAACACGGCGGCTCCCGAGGGCGCGACGCCGAACCACAGCGGTTTCCCGGGCCGTTGCGCCACCTTGTGAAAGATCGCCCGCACGCCGAGCTCCTCCAGCACCTGGGGCACGAGGTCGAACCTGCCCATCGACACGCCGCCCGACAGCACCAGCACGTCGTGGGTCTCGAGGTGAAACTTAAGCCGCGCGCGCAGCTCGCGGCTGTCGTCCTGGATGTGATCGTCGGCGACGCGTTGAAAGCCGCGCTCGCGCAGCGCACTCACGATCGCGTAGGCGTTCGAGCGGCGCACCTGGTGGGCGAGCACCGGCTCCCCGGGTTCGACCAGCTCGTTGCCGGTGGAGATGACGGCGAGCATCGGCTGACTGCTCACGCGGATGCGCGCCATGCCGGCGGACGCGGCGATGGCGATCTCCGGGGCGCGCAGCCGCACGCCCGAGGACAGGAGCAGTGTCCCCTGGCGCGTGTCGCTGCCGCGCCGGTGGACGTGCTGCCAGGGCTCGACACGCGTGCCCGGCGCGAGCGCCACCTGCCCGCGCGCGACCGTGAGTTCCTCGACGGGTATCACGCTGTTGCAGCCGACCGGCAGCACCGCACCGGTCATGACCTCGATGCAGTCTGCGGCGGCGGCGAGCGTCAGCGGCGGGTCGCCGGCGGCCTGCGTCGCCTGCACGCGGAACGAGCGCGTGCCGGCACCGACCGTCTGGCTGTCGAGCGCCACGCCATCCATGGCGACGCGGTCGAAGGGCGGCTGGTCGCGCTCGGCGTAGATGTTCTCGCGCAGCACCGTGCCGGCGCATTGCGCGAGCGGCAGCGACTCGATCGGCAGGCACTGCAGGTGCTGCCCGATCAGCAGGTCCGCCTCAGTTGGTGTGAGCACTCAGCTCTTCTTGTCGGTCCTCGCCTTGAAGACCTTCACTTGCTCGTTGAAGCGGTCGGCTATGTTCTGCAGCTGATCGATCGCGGCGTTGTGTTTCTGGGCCTCGACATGCTGCATGTCCGCCTTCTGCTGCGGCTTGAGCTGGTCGCCCCCTTTGGTGATCGCGGCGTCGAGCTCGCGGTCGATGCAGGCCACATAGTCGTTGATCGCCTTGTCGTAGGCCTTGACCGCCTTCTGTCCCGCGACCATCTCCTCGAGCGTCGCGGAAGAGCCGTCCGGAAGTTTGTCCGGGGCTGCCGGGTAGGGGCAGTCGGCGTACGCCGGTGCCGTGAGCGCCACCGTGAGCGCCGCCGTGAGCGCGATAGCAAACAGTGCCTTCATGACCAGATCCTGGGAAAACCCGTGGGTCTAACCGCTATCTTAAGAGGCGCTTGCCGCCCAAGGCTACTTCTGCCGGTGGCGGGGCGCCCGGCCGCCGGCTGCGCGCCGCGGCGGGCAGCGGAAGCAATCCCGGGCGTGATCGTTCACGACCCCGACCGCCTGCAGGAACGCATACACGATGGTCGTGCCCACGAAGCGAAAGCCGCGTTTCACCAGGTCCCGGGAAACCTGGTCGCTGAGCGGCGTGCGCGAGGGCGCCGCGCCGCTGCGCGGGCGGTTGACGATCGGCTTACCGGCGACGTACGACCACAGGTAGCGGTCAAAGGAGCCGAACTCGCGCTGCAGCGCGAGGAACGCCCGCGCGTTGCTCACGGTGGACTCGATCTTCAAGCGGTTGCGCACGATGCCGGCATCGCGCCGCAGGGCGGTGCGGCGGCGTGCATCGAAGCGCGCCACCTTGCGCGGCTCGAAGTCGGCGAACGCGCGGCGGTAGCCGGCGCGCTTGCGCAGGATGGTCGACCAGGACAGTCCCGCCTGCGCACCCTCGAGGGTCAGCATCTCGAAGAGCAGTCGATCGTCATGCACCGGCCGTCCCCATTCCTCATCGTGATAGCGGACATAGTCGGCGTCGGCGCCGCGCGCCCACCAGCAGCGGCGCTTGCCGGCGTGGCGGGCGCGGGCGGGGGGCGCGGCCCGGGGTTTGTCGGTCACCGGTCGCTCTCGCGATCTGCAGACAGTTGGCCGGAATGTAGCGAAGACACAGACGCCTCGCGATCGCTTCCCAAGTCAAGCACGGTACGACCCGTCGACAGAGCGCAGTGAGGATTTTACTGTCAATATTCGCGTGACAAGCGCAGACTCACTGCCTCGTCGAGGGCACACGGTGCTGTGAGCCGGCAGCCGCTCGCGAGAACCTGCATCCCGAGCATCGACCCTGATGGAGATTCTCGTCGGGGCTCGACCGAGCACCGGGATGATGTCAGGCGCAACCGCCCGGGTCGCGCCAAAGAGGAGAGCCAGTGGCCCCAACGTCTCCGCCTTTTGCGAACGATACTGTCCACCGCACCGCCGGTGATCTGAGCAACGATTACCGCGCGCGTCGCGCCCTCGAAGAAGAGGAGCGCGCGCAGCGCAGGCGCGTCGACCTGGAAGAACAGCGCTCGGATCTGAATCCACCCAAGGTGCGCATCCGGGCGTGGGAGAAGGTGCATGGATTGCGGCTGCCAACCGATTCAACCCACCCCATCCTCGAGGTCATTGCCGGCGACACCCGCTTGACGCTCGCTGACGTGCGCGAAGAGCAGCAGGCGCGCGCTGCCGAGTCGACGGTGCGACGGTAGGGAGATCGGCACCGTCACGCGCTTCGCGCGCGGCGCCATCGTGCTGGTGCGGCAACCTCGTGCTGGGTGCGGCGACCTCGTGCTGGTGCGCCGCTGAGGCCGTAGAGGGGAGGTCAGCGCCTCAGGCAGTGCTGGATTGCACGTGTCCTGGCCTGTTGGGGAAGGGACCCGAGCGTGCCGCATCCATGATCCCGTCGTACAAAGCAAATATCTGGCGAACCGCCTCTGCGACCTCATCGTCACTCATCGCTTCGATGGCAATTTCCGGATCGAGCTGCCTCCCGTGTGTCAGGGTGTCACGCAACCGCACGAACTTGGCTTGTTGCGATATTGGCAATTCCGCGGCCTGGAGATCGTTCAGGTGATCCAGGTATGCGTCCTCCAGTCGTTTCCTCTGAGGAGCGGCGCCAATCAGTGCACGCAGCGCCTCATGGAATTTTTCTTCGGCGTGGTACGGAGCGGGCATGACAGTCTCCGATTGCGTCCTACCTCGGACATGCGCATCTTGCGCCAAACTGACCAGAGATCCAACAGTGCCGCGGCAGCTGTGTTTCCGTCACGCGCAGCAGCGCGTGTCCATGCAGCGCCATCGCGCCGTCTTCAGCGTTCGCCGCCACGGCGGCGTGCCGCGGGCCCGCTCGTCGCTCGCTCATCGCTCGGGACCGCCCGCAGATGCGGCACCGCCGGTCCGGTGGCATCTGCGATTCGCGGGCTTTATGTTGGTCTCAGTACCCCAATCCAGAATCATCCGAACCGCAGGCGGTGATCTCATCCGGCGGCGTGCTCGGGCCGGTGTTCGAAGGGTTCGGCTTGTGCAGCTCGATGTGCCCGCCCGCCAGTACCCGCGTCGACACGATGACGGCGCTGATACCGGTATAGGGCGGGCTGACACCGGTCAGCTTCAGTCCGAACTTGTCCACTCCCCTGCCTGGGCTGGGATCGGAGTTGTCCTCCGTTCTGGCCCTGAACTTGACCGTGCCAAAAAGGTTGGTGTCGGCGGTGCCGCAGATATCGCGCACGTTCGAGCCCGGGGCTGGCTCGAAGTAGGCGTCAATGCTGTCGCTGCTCACGTGCAGGCCGGCGTATTCTCCGGTCTCGTCGTGGTCCACGAAGTTCACATGGCCGAAGAACCCGTCATGCTTGCATCCTCCGACCAAGCCGAAGTTCGCGTGATAGCCGTTGTCCGTGATGACAAACCCGCCGCCGGTGGTGAAATCGCACGGAAATGGAACGATATGGGCTTTCGCTACCCGAGTGCCGGTGAAAATCACCACCGCAGCCGTGAGACCCGCGACGAGAAGTGTCAACATCCACCGGGTGATCGTTGTGCGCTCCTTGCTCATGACCTTATCCCTTCAAACTAGGAAATTGACGCGTGGGCAGAGGCCAGTACCACATCGGCAATACCGTTGAGAGTGAGGTGAATAGCGTTCACCACAGCACTGCCGGTTGAGGAGATGATCTGCTCATTGAGCACTATCTGGCCGCCCGGGATCGCGATGATCTGATTCGGACTTCCCGTCACGGCAACCGGCATCCCATTGATTACCAGGTTGTCGATGGAGGCGCTGCCGACGCCCGCGCCTCCCAGCACTTGCGAGGCCTCCGCGACAACCGAGTCAGCCGCAATGGTGACCCCGGCGAGGGTCAAACCGACGCTCCCCATCGAGGCCATGGAGTCAACCTGATCGGAATAGCTGTAGGCGGCTGCGTTGGGGACTTCAGCACTCAGCACGGACAGGATGCTCCCGGTCAGCTGACCCACGTCGCTTTCGGCGTTCGTGCCCGAGATTCCGGTGCTGGCGAGGCTGCTCGAAGTCGCCGTTCCCAGCAGTCCCAGAAGCACGACCTGCGCAGCGCTGGCCTGTCCGCTGGCGGTACTGGCGGTAGTCTGCGCCTGCCCCGCCGTCGGCCATGACGACAAGCCCAAGCTCGCCAACAACAGTGCACCCGCTATTGTTGCTGGGCGCGCTATTGTTGCTGGGCGGTGGTGGTTCTGGCGATGCATACGTCCTCCTTCCTTGGCTCTTCCTCGTTTGCCGTTCTCGTGCTCACGCCGTCCGCGTATCGCGGCCATTGGTGTGACGCACGGTTGACGTCGGGCGGCGCGACAGTGAAGCTCGACTTGACATGAGACCGAGACCTTGTTCAGCAGAACACGTGGCCCTGCGTCGGCGGTCGTAGCGACCTACTACGCGCCGG
>VBNH01000094.1:15452-33518 GCA_005878095.1 Gammaproteobacteria bacterium
GATTTCGCGCGCCCGGAGAGATTCGAACTCCCGACCCTCAGGTTCGAAGCCTGATGCTCTATCCAACTGAGCTACGGGCGCGGCGCGCGGATTCTACTGCGAATCCAGGGGCTTGAGTAACGGCGGGCACATTCGCCAAGCGCTGGTGCTGCGGGCAGAATGCACGGCAAATCCGCCGGTGAGGACCTCAGTACATGAGCATGTTCGACCTGTCGGGCAAGGTGGCCCTCATCACCGGCTCGAGCCGCGGCATCGGCAAGGCGATCGCGATGCAGATGGCGCTGCACGGCGCGCGCGTCGTCATCTCGAGCCGCAAGCCCGAGAGCTGTGAGGCGACCGCGGCGGAGGTCACCGCCGCCGGGGGCACGGCGCTCGCGCACGCCTGTCACGTGGGGCACAAGGCCGAGCTGCAGGCACTCGTCGATGCCAGCATCGGCAAATGGGGCCGGATCGACATCGTTGTGTGCAATGCGGCCGCCAACCCGCACTTCGGCCCGTCGGCGGCGATTTCCGACGAGGTGTTCGACAAGATCATCCAGACCAACCTGCACAGCCACCTGTGGTTGTGCAACATGACGCTGCCGGCGATGGCGCAACGCAAGGACGGCGCGGTCATCATCATCTCCTCGGTGGGCGGCTTCGTGGGCAGCGCGTTGCTCGGTGCCTACTGCATCTCCAAGGCGGCCGACATGCAGCTGGCGCGCAATCTGGCGGTCGAATGGGGGCCGCACAACATCCGCGTCAACTGCATCGCGCCCGGCATCATCCGCACCCATTTCTCCAAGGCGCTGTGGGCCGATCCGGGGCGCGCCGCGGCTTTCGCGCGCGCCAATCCGTTGCGCCGCCTCGGGGACCCGGACGATGTCGCCGGCACGGCGGTGCTGCTCGCCTCGCGCGCCGGCAGCTTCATCACCGGGCAGACTCTGGTGGTGGACGGCGGCGGTCTCATCGGTGGCGGCGAGCCGCTGCTGTAATGCGGCGGCGTCTTCGCTGCAGCAGCACTACAGCAGCACCGCAGCAGTTACCGCGCCGCGTCCGCCAAGCTCACGCGCCTGGAGCGGGCGTAGTAACCGATTCCGAGGATCGCGAACCACACCGGAGCCACGTACAGTGCCACCCGGGTGTCCGGATCGAGCGCGAGCAGGGCGCTGACCACGACCAGGAACCCCAGCACCGCCCAGTTCGCGAACGGCGCGCCGGGCATGCGAAACGGCGCCGCCGCCGCCCGTCCGGCCTGAACGGCGCGCCGGTAATTGCGATGCGACAGCATGATGATGCCCCAGGTCCACAGCGTCCCGATGAGCGTGATGCTCGTGACCCAGGTGAACACCTCCTTGGGCACCATGTAGTTGAGGATCACCGTCAGCAGCATGAAAGCGGCGGACACATGGATGCCGGCGGCCGGCACGTGTCGCGGGTTGAGCGCGCGGAAGGCGCGCGGCGCCTGGCCACGCTGCGCCAGCGACCAGAGCATCCGCCCGGTACTGAACAGGCCGCTGTTGCAGGACGAGGAGGCCGCGGTAATGACGACCACGGTGATGATGCTGGCCGCGGCGGGCACGCCGAGTTTGTCAAACACGAAGACGAACGGGCTCACGCTCGGACTCAATTGGTCCCAGGGCACCACCGCCATGATGACCAGCAGCGCCCCGAGATAAAAGATGAGAATCCGCGCGATGATGCCGTTGGTCGCCCGGGGCAGCGCCACCGCCGGATCCTGCGCCTCGCCGGCGGTGACCCCGATCAGCTCGACACCCGCGTAGGCGAACATGACGATCTGCAGCGTCAGCAGCACGCCCGTGATGCCGAAAGGCAGGAAACCGCCATGCGCCCAGAGGTTGGCGAAGCTGGCGGTGGCGCCGAGGTTGCCGGCGTGCAGCACGATCACGGCAAGGCCGGCGACGATCAGCGCCACGATGGTGGCGACCTTGATGAGCGCGAACCAGAACTCCAGCTCCCCGAATACGCGCACCGCCAGCAGGTTCGAGCCGTAGAGCGCCAGCAGCGCGACCAACGGCGGCAACCACTGCGGCACCTGCGGAAACCAGTAGCGCACGTAGATTCCGATCGCCGTCAACTCCGCCATCGCCATGACGACCCACATGAACCAGTAGGACCAGCCGGTGACGAACCCGGCGAACGGCCCGCAGAACTCGTCGGCGTAAGTGGCAAACGAGCCGGCCACGGGGCGATAGGTCAGCAGCTCCCCGAGCGCGCGCATGATGAAGAAGATCGCCACGCCACCCAGGGCGTAAGCGAGCAGCAGCCCCGGCCCGGCGTTGTGGATCGCCCGGGCGGAGCCGAGGAACAAGCCGACGCCGATCGTGCCGCCGATGGCGATGAGCTGGATGTGCCGGTTGCGCAGGTTGCGCGAGAGGTCAGCGCCGGGTTGCGACATGAGTGCTCCGATGTGTTGGTGACGGTTGTTTGCCGGCTTGCCGCCTCACGGCACCGCTGGGGGTCCGAGCAGAGCGTAACGCCGTCCCTGCGGCAGCTCATAGCGCCGCAGGAGCGTGGCGGCGCCGGATGCCGCAAGACTCCCCGCGACGCCGTCGCCGTCGGGGTCATGCGCGTGCAAGCGCTCGAGCCAGCGCGTGAGCGGGCCGGGCGCGTGACCGGGCATGAGGACCAGCACCCGCGCTTCGCGACCGTGGGCGCGGAACCAGCTGTCCACGGCGCCGCGCGGCGCCAGCGCGTTGCTGGTGAGGATGCCGAAGTCTGGGTCGAAGCCGTGGTCGAGCATCGCGATGGTCGTCTCGTCCGGATCGAGGAGCGCGAGCGACTGGCGGGCGCAGTCGGCGTGGATACGCCGTGCGAGCCCGGGCAGGTCCTGCCAGCGATCGATGATCGGCAGCACTGCGAGCGCGGTGAAACACAGCGCGGCGGCGTAGCCGGTGTAGGTCCAGGCGAGGCTGCGCTGCAGATCCCCGCGGCGCTGTGAGTGCGCGGCGAGCAGCAGCGCCGCGAGCGTCGAGATCGCGGCGGCGAGCGCCGCCGCCAGGCATGCGAACGGCGCACCGGCGCCCGAGGCGGATAGCAGGGCCAGCGCGGCAACCAGCACGCCGCCGAGCGCGCCGGCGAGGACACGCGTTCCGGTCACGGCCAGCCAGTCGAGCCGGGTCGGCGCGCGCTGCGCGTCGCACGCCCACAGCCCGGTGAGAACGGCGAGCCCGAGGAGCGCGGGCGCTGCGTAAATGTCGCGCGCCGTGGCCGCCGCCGACAGCAGCGCGAGGAACGGCAGGCTCGCTGCGATCCCGAACCGCCACGCCGTGGCGGAAGGAGCCGCCGCGCGCACCCGGCTCCACGCCCGGCACAGCGCCGCCGCCACCGCGAACGTCCACGGCAGCAGGTACAGCGGCAACTCGAGCAGGTACTTGCCCGCAGTGTTGCGGTGTCCACTCGTGTAGTCGAGGGCGGCGGGAGCGGCCACCTGGGTGAATCGTCCCACGACGTTGTTCCAGAACAGCGCGTGCAGCGCTTGCGCACCATGCTCGGTGCGCGCGACCGCCAGCACCCACGGGCCGATGATGAGCCCCTGCAGCGCGAGTCCCGCGTACAGCTCCCAGCGGCGCAGTTCCGACCAGCGCCGCTCCCACACCACGAGCGTCACGAGCGCCAGTGCCGGCACCAGCCATCCGGGTGCGCTCTTGGCCATGAATCCGAGCGCCGCGCCGAGGTGCATCAGCGTGTAGCCCGCCGCTTTGTGCCGGCCGGCGCCAGCGCGGTAGCCGCGCCACGCGCCCAGCAGCGCGAGCGCGCTGCCGGCCAGCAGGCAGGCGTCGGGCGCGAGCCAGCTGCTCACGCGAAACGCCGTCAGTGCGCTCGCGGCGATGAGCGCCGCCAGCAGCGCGGAGGCGGCATCGGTCTGCATCGCCAGCGCCAGCGCGCCCATCGCCAGCGCGGTGATCGCCGCGTACAGGAGGTTCGGGACGCGTGCAGCGGCCGCGGAATCGCCGAACAGGGAAATGGTGGCCGCCGACATCCAGTAGGACAACGGCGGCTTCTCGAGGAACGGCGTGCCGGCGAGCTGCGGCAAGGTGCGGTCCGTCTGCCGGCTCATGCGCCAGGCGATGTCGGCCTCGCGCGGCTCATCGGGTGTCCACAAGCCGCGCCCGAACATGCCCCACAGCCACAGCGGCGCCAGCGCCAGCACGATGAGCACACCCAACGAATGCGCGGACAGAGACGGACGCGGCGGAGAAATCAACAGCCCCCCTACAAGGGTCGACCCTCGCAAGCGGGCAATTATGCGTCCATATATCGGGCTAGAGAGAGTAGTGCACGATCATGCGCACCAGACGGGGGTGATCGGCGGACCAGTGTGCAAATCCCTGGCAGATCTGTTGCGTGCCGGCCTCGGGCGCGCTTTGCGAGTACTTCTCCGCGAACCGCGCCTGTCCGGATTCCTGACCGGGGA
Source organism: Gammaproteobacteria bacterium (assembly GCA_005878095.1). Lineage (GTDB taxonomy): Bacteria > Pseudomonadota > Gammaproteobacteria > Steroidobacterales > Steroidobacteraceae > 13-2-20CM-66-19. Next base: position 19,870 of record VBNH01000094.1, read on the forward strand.
CGAACCGGTTCGCGCTCCAGGGTGCATCGCTGTCGGCGGGGCGGCTGAAGAGCTCGACCTCGGTGACCTTGGCGCTGAGCGGAATGGTGGCGCACAGCGTCACCGGGCTGGCCTCGGCTTCGGTGCAGGCGCGGACGGCCGGCGTCGCCGCTTCCGCCGACACCCCGGGCGGTGAGGACGTGCCGGGCGCACTGACCACCAATGCCGGCCGGCACGCCGCCACGGTGGCCGCGACCACCACCCCGTCGGTGCCGATCTGACGCAGGACCCCGGCCTCGATCTCGGCCTGTGCCCCGGCGCGGGTGAGCTCGAGCTGGCTGGCGGTGCGGCTGATCTCCGCGACGCGCGCCTGCAGCTCCCGTTGCAGCGTGTTCTGCGCCAGGCGCTCGCCCGAGGTGAGCCATTGCGAGAGGGCGAAGCCGGCAATGGCGGCTCCGCCGACCACGACGAGCAGGATGATCAGCTGGATCCGGCCCTTGCGGCGGGTGGCCGACTGGCCGCGCGTCGCCTCCCTGAGCAGGGCGGATCTGAGCTGCAGCAACGAGGCCGACAGCGTCGCGGTGCCCGCGATGATGGCGGCAAGCACTGAATCGGGCATCGTCAACACGGGGCGACCTCAAGGCTCGGTGCGCCACGCTAGCACGGTGTGTCCCCGAAAATCGCGATGCTGGTCACAGGGGCGGCCTGTCGCGTCGGCGCGACGCGTCTACGCCGTGCCGCCGCCGGCCTCGAGCCAGCGCTCGAGCGGCCCTGAGTCCACGTTCAGCAGGTGCAGGCCGAGCTTGGTCCGCCGCCACAGAATGTCCTGCGTGGTGCGCGCAAATTCCTCGCGGCACAGGTACTCGACCTCGCGTTCGTACAGCTGCGGCAACAGCTCGCTTCCTAAGTCCGCGAGCGTGCCGGCGGTGCCGAGCAGGCGCTCGAGGCGCGTGCCGTACGCATGGGCGTAGCGCCGGCGCATGCGCGGGGGCAGCCACGGATAGCGCCGCTCGACCGTGCGCAGGAACACCGCGAGGCTGCCTTGCGGCAGGTCGCCGCCGGGGAGCTTTGCGCCCGCGGTCCAGGGGGGCGCGCGCACGCCGAGGGCCGCAGCGAGACGGTTCACCGCGTCCTCGGCCAGGCGGCGGTAGGTGGTGATCTTGCCCCCGAACACCGACAGCAGGGGCGCGGGCTGCTGCTCGAGCTCCAGGGCGTAGTCGCGCGTGACCCGCATCGGGTCGCTCGCTTCATCGGCGAGCAGCGGCCGCACGCCCGAGTAGCTCCACACGACATTGGCCGGCGAGAGCTGCTGCCTGAAGTAGCGGTTGGCGAGCGTGCACAGGTAGGACACTTCCCCGGCGTCGATGGCTACCGCCGCCGGATCGGCGCGGTAATCCACATCCGTGGTGCCGAGCAGAGTGAAGTCGTGCTCGTAGGGGATCGCGAACACGATGCGCCGGTCCTCGTTCTGGAAGATGTAGGCGAAGCGATGAGCGAACAGCCGCGGTACCACGATGTGGCTGCCCTTCACGAGGCGCACCTGGCGCGCGGCGCGCACCGGGGTGGCCTCGGCGAGGAACCGGCTCACCCAGGGGCCGGTGGCGTTCACCACCGCGCGCGCCTCGATGACGCGCAGCTCGCGGCCGCAGCCGAGCGTTGCGCACCAGAGGGCGCCGCGCGGCGCCAGCCGCTCACAGCGGGTGTGGGTGAGGATGGTGGCGCCGCGCGAGCGCGCATCGAGTGCGTTCAGCACCACGAGTCGCGCGTCGTCGGTTTGTCCGTCGGAGTACAGGAAGCCACGCCGGTACCCCGCCTTGAGCGGTTCGCCGGCGATATGCGTGCGCAGGTCGACGGAGGCGGACCCGGCCAGGCGCGCGCGCGCGGCCAGGTGATCGTAGAGCAACAGCCCGGCGCGGATCATCCACGCCGGGCGCAGGTGCGCGGCGTGCGGCATGATGAATTGCAGCGGACGCATGATGTGCGGCGCGGCGCCGAGCAGCACCTCGCGCTCCTGCAACGCCTTGCGCACCAGCGAGAAGTGGAACTCCTCGAGATAACGCAGGCCACCGTGGATGAGCTTGGTGCTGGCGGATGAGGTGTGTGAGGCCAGATCGTCCTGCTCGCACAGCAGTACTTTCAGCCCGCGTCCGGCCGCGTCGCGGGCGACTCCGGTGCCGTTGATCCCTCCACCGACGACCAGCAGGTCGTAGCTTGCCGCCCTCGGGTCGCTCACGCGCGGCGCTGCGCCCGCTGGCCGTAATAGTCCGGATAGTCCTCGGAGAGCCCCTTGAAGCGGCGGTGAATCCACAGGTACTGCTCGGGGGCCGTACGCACCTGCGCCTCGATCATGCGGTTGAAGCGCTCGGTGTCGGCCGCCGGGCTGTCGCTCGGGAAGTTCTCGAGGGGCGGATGGATGATCGCGCGGTAGCCCTGCGTTCCCGGCAGGCGCTGCAGGAAGTACGGCAACACCGCGGCCCCGCTCATGCGCGCCAGGCGCGAGGTGAGGGTGTTGGTGGCCGCCGGGATGCCGAACATCGGCACCATCTCCGCGCCCTTCTTGCGATAGCTCTGATCGGGGGCATACCACACGCACTCGTTGTTCTTCAGCGCCGTGATGAAAGCGCGGATGTCGTCCCTGGGGATGCCCTGGGAGCCGTAGTTGTTGCGGAAGCGCTTGAGCGCGTACGCCAGCACCTCGTTGCGGGTGGGCCGGTAGAGAAAGCTGACCGGCGCCACGCTGGCGAGCGTGCGGCCCGCCATCTCCATGGGCGTGAAATGGGCGGTGAGGAGAATGACGCCGCGGCCGCGCGCCACGGCGGCGCGCAGATTCTCGGCGCCCTCGATGTGCACGATGCGCGCCAGGCGCGCCGGTGAAGCCCACCAGGCAAGCGGTATCTCCAGCAGCGCGATCCCGAGACTCTCGAAGTGCCGAGCGAGCAGTCGCTCGCGCGCCTGCGGGGACAGTTCGGGAAAGCACAACTCGAGGTTGCGTCGCGCGGTCCTGACGAAGCCGATCGGCAGGCGGCGCAGCAGCGCGCCGAGCGCTGTTCCCACCGCCACCATCGACGGGAACGGCAGCAACGCCGTTACACGTAACAACCCCAGGCCCGCCCAGGTGAGCCAGTACCGGGGCGCGAACAGCCGCAGTCGCATCGGCCCCCCTAAGGTCTGCGCGCAGGCCTTGTAGCATCAAGAATAACCCATCCGCCGCACGCGGCTGTGATCCAATGCGCCCGATGAGCAGCGCCGGCACGCGGTATCTCGAAGTGCGCCTCGCGCGCCTCAGCCTGCACCGCGGCGGGCGCACCGTCCTGAAAGGCATCAGCTGGACAATACGGCCAGGGGAACGCTGGGTGCTGGCCGGAGCCAACGGCGCCGGCAAGACGCAGCTGTTGAAACTCGTCGCCGGGATCGTGTGGCCGAAAGCAGCGGCGCGCGCGACGCGCCAGTACCTCCTCGGCCGGCAGCTCAGCAGCACCCCCTTTGGGAGCAAGGACGAAATCGCCTACCTCGGGGCGGAGCGGCAGGACAAGTATCAGCGCTACGGCTGGAACATGCCGGTCGAGCGCATCGTCGGTACGGGTCTGTATCGCAGCGACATTCCGCTCGATGCGCTGAGCGGGGCCGACCGCCGGCGCATTCGCCGCACGCTCGAGCGTCTGGCGGTGGCGCACCTGGCGCCGCGCCGGTTGCTGTCCCTGTCCTACGGGGAGCGGCGGGTGATCCTGCTGGCGCGCGCTCTGGTATCGCGGCCGCGGCTGCTGTTGCTCGATGAGGTGCTGAACGGACTGGATGAGATCAACCGCGCGCGCGTGCTGCGCTGGCTCGCTCGCCAGACGGGCCGCCTGCCGTGGGTGCTCGCCACGCACCGCTTGGAGGATGTGCCGCCGAGCGCCACGCACGCCCTGCTCCTCCGCCGCGGACGCATCGTGTACCGCGGGGGGCTCCGCCGCGCGCCGCTCAAGCGCTGGCTCGCTGTGCCACCGCGCGAGTCGCCGGCGCCGAATGCGCGCCGTGCCGCACGCCCCGGCGGACGCAGCCTCGTGCGCCTGAGCGACGCGCGCGTGTATCTGGAGGGACGCCGCGTGCTCGACGGGATTTCCCTCACGGTGCGCGCCGGTGAGTTCTGGGTCATCCACGGGCGCAACGGCTGCGGCAAGACGACGCTGCTGCGCACGCTGTACGGCGATCACGGCGTCGCCGTGGGCGGCGCGATCGAGCGCGCCGGGACGGGTGCGGGCGTGGCGCTGGATGTGTTCAGGAAACGGGTGGGCCTCATCGCTCCACATCTGCAGGCCGATCATCCGGCGCAGCTCACCGTCGCCGAGGTGGTGCAATCCGGGCGCCATGCGAGCGTCGGTCTCAACGATGCCCCGAGCGCGGCCGATCGGTCCGCGGCGCGGCGCACGCTGGCGCTGTTCGCTCTGACGCGGCTCTCGACCCGCACCCTGGGCGAGCTCTCCTACGGACAGTCGCGGCGGGTGCTGTTTGCACGCGCCTGGGTGCGCGAGCCGCAGCTGCTGCTGCTGGATGAGCCCTTTGCGGGCCTCGACACTCCTACGCGGCGCGCCCTGACGGCGCGCGTGCTGGCGCTGGCGGCGGGCGGGACGGCCGTGGTGCTGAGCGCTCATCGCCCGGGCGATTGGCTCGGCTGTGCAAGCCACGAGCTCGAGCTGGCGCGGGGTCGCGCCGTGTATTGCGGTCCGATCCGCCGGCCCCTCGGGCGGCGGCGGCTCGCCGGGGCGACACGGTGAGGCCGCGCGGCGTGCGGCTCCTGGCGTGGGTCGCGCCGCTCGCCCTGAGCGGCGCAATCGCCGTCGCGCTGTTGCCATGGCGGCGAGACGCCGGCGCACCGCCGCCGCGCGAGCTCCTCGCCGGCGGTAACGAGCCGCCCGCGCCGCGCGTGGCGCCCGAGCTCGAGTCGCTCGACCGCAACGCCCTGGAAGCCGCCGCCGCCTACGCCGGCGAGCACGGCTCCCGGGCGCTGATCGTCAGCCGCCATGATCACATCGTGTTCGAGCGCTACTGGCAGGGCAGCAGCTTCGAGACCCTCACCGACGCACAGACCTTCACGCCGCTGCTGGCGGCGCTCGCCGCCGGGGTGGCGATCTCGCACCGCCGGATCGGCTGGCCGGATGAGCCGATTGGCGCATTCATCGCCGAGTGGCGCCAGGACCCCCGTGGCGCCATCACCGTGCGCAACCTGCTGCAGAGCTCGAGCGGCCTGGCGCGCTCCGCGAGGGAGCGCGACGGCGGCACGGATCTCATCGCCGCCGCGCTCGGCGAGCCGCTTGCCGGCACGCCGGGCATCACGCGCCTCGAGCAGCCCGCGGACGCGCAGTTGCTGGCGCTGCTTCTCGAGCGCGCCACCCATCAGCGCTACGCGCTCTACCTGTCGCAAGCCCTGTGGCGGCGAATCGGAGCAGCCGACGCCTGGCTGCGGCTCGATCATCCCGGAGGCGCGGCGCACGCGGACTGCTGCCTGCTGGCGCGCCAGGGCGACTGGATCCGCATCGGGCAGCTGCTGCTGCGCGATGGCAACTACCGCGGCGATGAGGTCATTCGTCCCGGCTGGGTGACTCTCATGCGCACGCCCTCGCGGGCCGACCCACGGTACGGCGCCTACCTGCGGCTCGGATCCCCGGCCGCGCCCGGGCATGAGCCGTACGCCGCACGCGACCTGTTCGCGGTGCAGGGCGAGCAGGGTAATCGCCTGTGGCTCGTGCCCTCGCTGCAGATCGCGATACTGCGTACCGCACCCGCGGGGCGCGATGCCAGCTGGGACGACAGCCGCGTCCCCAACCTGATCATTCGCGGGGCGCGCGACTACACTCCGCCCGCGCAACCGGGCGCGGACGTGTCGGCGCTCGTCCCCGCCCACAAACCTTAGAGAGCGATCTAGGCAAGATGCGCCGCCAGCTCGGAGCGCTGTTTGTCTTCTGCATCATCGATACGCTCGGCTTCGGCATCCTGGTTCCGCTGGTGCCGTACATGGCCGATCGCTTCGGCGCGGCGCCCGCTTTCATCACGCCGATCCTCGGCAGCTACTCGCTGTGCCAGCTGCTGGCGGCGCCTCTTTGGGGGCGCCTCAGCGATCGCTACGGGCGGCGGCCGATCCTCATGAGCAGTCTCGCGGGTGCCTGCGTGTCGTACGTGTTGCTCGGCTGCGCGCCCAACGTCTGGTGGCTGCTGGCCTCGCGCATGCTCGCCGGATTCATGGCCGGCAACATCGCCGCGGCCTTCGCCTACGCCTCGGACATCAGCGCTGCGCCGCAGCGCGCGGCCACGCTCGGCCTGATCGGCGCGGCCATCGGCGTCGGCTTCACGCTCGGCCCGCCCCTGGGTGGTCTGCTCTCGGGCCGGGATGCCGCGCGCGCTGATTTCGTGGCGCCGGCGGTGGTGTCGGCGTGCCTGAGCGTGCTCGCGATCGCGCTGGTGAAATGGGTGCTGCCGGAGAGTCGCACTGCCGCGCAGCGGCGCGAGCACGCCGATGAGCCACGGCGCGGATCATGGCGGCTGCTGCGCGAGCGCCGCTCGCTCGCCCTGCTCGGCGCCGCCACCCTGGCCGTGACTTACTCGCAGTCGATCCTCGAATCGATTTTCGCCATCTGGGCGCTGCAGAAGTACGGCTTCGGGCCGCGCACCGTCGGTTTCCTGTTGTTCGGCGTCGCCCTGCCGGCGCTGCTGATGCAGGGCGGGGCGGTGCGCATCCTCGCGCCCTGGCTCGGGGAGGCGCGCCTGGCGATGTTCGGCGTACTCGCCTACGTGACCGGACTCATCACCCTCGCCCAGGCGCCCGCGCTCGCCGTCACCGTGATCGGGCTCATGTTGTGCGGCACCGGGCTCGGCGCCTACAACCCGAGCGCGTTCGCGCTCGCCTCGAAGCAGTCGCGCGGGCACGACCGCGGCGCCGTGCTGGGTGCGTACGTGGCGAGCGCGAGTCTGGCGCGTGTGATCGGACCCTTCACCTCCGGTCCGATCTATGCGCTGTTCGGAGCGGCGGCGCCGTTTCTGGTCGGCGCGTGCGTGACGCTCCCGGCCGCGTGGCTGGTGCGACGGGTGCGCAGCGCCGCCTAGGGCGGGACCGGACCGAGCGCCACTTCGATGACCTCGCCGACGAGGCGCACCGCGTGCGTCGCCAGCGGCAGTTCCGCAGGCGGCCCGAGCACGCGCCCGTCACGGATGTCGAACGAGGCGCCGTGCAGCGGGCACACCAGCCGCGTGGCGCGCAGCCGCCCTTCGCACAGGCGCGCATGCGCGTGGGTGCAGATGTTGTCCAGAGCGAACACGCCCTCACGCGTGTGACAGATCAAGATCTCGCGCCCGCCGATGACACAGGCGCGCATGCTTCCCGGCGGAACCTCGGCAAGCGTAAGTAGCGCTTCGAACTGCGGCATGGCGTGCTAGAAGTTGATCTCGGTCTCGAATATCGACACCGCCTGGCCGATGATCCACACGCCCGCGAGGGTCTCGCCGCTGAATTCGAGCTCGACCTCGACCCGCCCGGGCCGATGCAGCGAGTGTCCCTGGATGCCGATAAAGCGCGCGCGCTCGCCGCTGCGCGTGAGCAGCTGCAGCTGCGCCAGATAGGCCCCGAGCAGCCCGTGGGCGTTGCCGCTGACCGGATCCTCGGCGATGCCGAGCGCCGGACAGAACATGCGCGACTCGGTCAGGTGGTCCGCGGCGCCCGGCGTGAGGGTGAAGACGAAGTAGCCGGCCGCGCCGATCTGCGCCGACAGCGTCGTGAGCCGTGTGACGTCGGGCTTCAGATGCTTGAGGGGCTCGGGCCCGCGCACCCCGATCATCAGCCGCGTACCGGCCGCACCGACGATACGCAGCGGTATGCGCGTGTCGAGACTCTCGGAGGCGAGCGCCAGCGCATCGAGCACCGCGAGTCGCTCGCGGTCGTTGAGCTCGCGCCCCACGGGCGGGGGTTTGCGGCGAATCGCGATGCGCCGATCCGGCTCGGTGCCCTGTACCTCGATGTCGACGATCCCGGCCTTGGACTTCTGGCGCTGCCGGCGCGGCGCCTCGTGCCGGCGCGATAACACGTACTGTGCGGCCACCGTGGCGTGGCCAACGAACCCGGCCTCGCTGCGCGGCGTGAAGAAGCGCGCCCGCACCGTGTGATCGGCGCCGTCCGCGGAGAGTATGAAGGCGGTCTCGGCGTTGTTGAGCTCGCGCGCGATGGCGAGCATCTGCGCCTCGGAGAGCGCATCGGCGTTCAGCACCACCCCGGTCGGGTTGCCGGTGAAGGGTTCGCGGGTGAACGCGTCAACCTGATGAACCTGGATCTTACGCGCCATGGTTCCTCACCTGCCTCGGGGCCGTGCGTGCGATACTGACGCCAGTGTCTTCGGAGGCGACACGGATGGACATCGGGGTCGAGATCAGCCTGTATCCGCTCAAGAGCGACTTCGTTCCGGCGATCCGCGCCTTCATCGCACGCCTGAACGGTGACCCGCGCCTCAAGGTCGTGACCAACAGCCTGAGCACGCAGCTGTTCGGAGCATATGAGGACGTCATGGAGGCGCTGCGACGGGAGCTGCGCACGACATTCCTGAGTCTGGAGCAAGGATCTGACAAGGCCGTGTTCGTGATGAAGGTGCTGGGGCCGCTGCCGCCGGCCTGACATGTACGTACGCCCGCACCCGGGCTGGCGGGCCGCGGAACGAACCGGCAAACTAGCAGATTCGGGGCACATCCGCCTCAAGCAAATCCCCAAGGCCTCGAGGTACCTGCATGGCACTGATGCGAGTCGTGGACCGCGACGGAGTCGAGCACGAAGTGGAGGGCAGGACCGGGTTGAAAATAATGGAGAACCTGCGCGAGCTCGACTACGGTGTCGCGGCCATCTGCGGCGGCATGTGCTCCTGCGCCACCTGTCACGTGTACGTGGATCCGGAGTGGCAGCCGCGGCTGCCGGCGATGATGTCGGATGAGCGCGAGCTGCTTTCGGAACTGGCGCACTACCGGGAGAATTCGCGTCTCTCCTGCCAGGTGGAATTCACCCCCGAGCTTGCCGGGCTGCGCGTGCGGATCGCGCCCGACGAGTAGCGAGCGATGGCTGCCGCGAGCGTCGAGGTCGAGACCCGCGGTGCGGTGGCGCTGGTGACCCTGAACCGCCCGGAGAGCGCCAACACGCTCAACCTGCAGATGGCGATGGATCTGCTGGCCGCCGCCATGACCTGTGCACGCAACGCCGCGGTGCGCGCGGTGGTTCTGACGGGCGCCGGGCGGCATTTCTGCTTCGGCGGCGACCTGCGCGGCATGGCCTCGCGCACCGGCGCCGGCAGCGATTACGTGCGCGAGCTCACCACCTATCTGCACGCGGCTATTTCGCACTTTGTGCGCATGGACGCACCGGTCATCGCCGCGGTCAACGGCACCGCCGCGGGAGCGGGTGTCGGACTGGTGGCGATGGCGGATCTCGCGCTGTGCGGCAGCAGCTCGAGGTTCAACCTCGCCTACAGCAGCGTCGGCCTCACGCCCGATGCCGGCACCTCGTTCCTGCTGCCGCGGATCGTGGGCGTCAAGCGCGCCATGGAGTTGCTGTTGCTCAACCGCGCCCTGCCGGCCGCCGAGGCGCTCACCTGGGGCCTGGTGAACGAGGTGGTGAGCGATGAGCAGCTGGCGGGGCGCGCGCTGGAAATCGCCGAGCAGCTGGCGCGCGGCGCCTGCGGCGCGTTCGGGGCCACCAAGCGGCTGCTGGCGCATTCCCTCGGCGCCTTCGAGTCGCAGATGGTTCTCGAGAGCGAGACCATTGCCGCTCATGCGGTGAGTCCCGAGGGCACCGAGGGGATCAGCGCCTTCCTGGAAAAGCGCAAGCCGCAGTTCCCCCCCAAGGGCCCGGGCTGAGCCTCGCTCAGCGAGCGGCAGGCGTGGCGTGGTTCTACATCGTTCTGCTGCTCGGCGCACTCGGCCTGGTCGTGCTGCGCATCTATTTCAAGCTGCGCGAGGCGCAGACCTCGCGCGCCGAGTCCTGGGACGAGCAGATGATCGGCCGGCTGCGTTCGCAGGGTTATGCGCCGTTCAACGACTACCCGGTGGACTTCTTCCTCGCCCTGCCCGATGCGGCCGCCTGCCAGGCGGCGCGCGCGCGTCTCGAGCCGGAGTTCCGGGTCGACGCGAAGCCTGTCGAGAACGACCGCGAGCTCGCCTTCAGCCTGCATGCCAGCAAGACCATGCGCCTGGTGGTGCCGGACATGCAGGACGTCAGCCGTCGTCTGGGGGCGCTCGCCACCGAGTACCACGGGCGTTACGACGGCTGGGCAGCGGGGAAAGCGCGAACCGAGCGGGCTGGGCCAGGCACGGCCGGCGCGGCCGGGGCCGGCGCGGGCCAGGTTGACGTGCGGGCGATCCTCAAGAGCTTCGAGACCCCGGACGAAACTCGCGCTCTCGAGCACGGCAAGTTCGAGCTGGTGCACCTGGGCGGAATGACGCTCGGTCGCGCCACCTACCAGCCTGGGTGGAAGTGGTCGACGCACGTAGGCCCTGGGCTGGGACTGTCGCGCTGTTCGGTGGAGCACGTGGGACTCGTTCTCGCGGGAGTCGCGACCGCAGCGTTTGATGATGGCACCATCATCGAGCTGCGCGCGGGACAGCTTTTCTACATTCCGCCTGTACCGCATGACAGCTGGGTGGTGGGCGAGGAGCCGTACGTGTCGCTGCACTTTCTCGGAGCCGACAAGTACGCGCGGGCCTGAGCGGGCGATGGCGGGCGCAGCGCATCCTGACGGGCGGGCGGCTGACCCTCAGCGCTTCTCGGTCTGGCGCCTGACGGCTTCGGCGGCGGCGGCGATCGCCTGCGGGTCGCCGAGGTAGCGACTGCCGCGGGGCTGCAGCTCGCCGTCGAGCTCGTAGAGCAGCGGCACGCCGGTCGGAATGTTGAGCTCGACGATCTCGCTCGCGGCGATCCGGTCGAGCATCTTGACCATGGCGCGCAGGCTGTTGCCGTGCGCCACGACCAGCACATTGCGGCCCGAGCGCAGCTCGGGCGCAATGCGCGCGTGCCACAAGGGCAGCACGCGCGCCAGCGTGTCCTGCAACGACTCGGTGGCGGGCAGCGCGGCCACATCGACGCCGGCGTAGCGCGGGTCGAAGCGCGGGTGGCGCGGATCGTCGCTGGCCAGCGGCGGCGGCGCAATGTCGTAACTGCGGCGCCACACCTTCACCTGGGCTTCGCCGTGCTGCGCGACCGTCTGCGCCTTGTTGAGCCCCTGCAGCGCTCCGTAATGGCGCTCGTTCAGCCGCCAGGAGCGTTCCACCGGGATCCACATGCGATCCATCTCATCGAGCATGATCCACAGGGTGCGGATGGCGCGCTTCAGCACCGAGGTGAACGCCACCTCGACGCCGACGTCCTGCGCGAGTAACTCGCGTGCGGCCTGCGCCGCCTCGGCGCGGCCGCAATCCGCCAGATCGACGTCGGTCCAGCCGGTGAACAGGTTCTCGAGGTTCCAGGTGCTCTGGCCGTGGCGCACCAGGATGAGCTTTCCAGGCATTTCAGCCGGCCAGCTTGCGCACCGACTCCACGCCGACCGTCAGCGTGGCGAAGTCGCCCGCGCCCGCCGCGCGCATGTCGGCGAGCGTGCGCTGCCAGTGCGCCAGGTCCTTGCCGGCCGCTTCCACCCAGGCGGTGACGCGCGCCTCGGCGCTGCCGCGGCCCTTGCGTGCCAGCACCCGCTCGGTGAGGCGGCGCTGCACCCGCAGCGCCGCATCGCGCAGCCCGGTGCGGGCGATCGCCTGCCACGGGCCCTCGACGGTGAGCTTCTCGATGCGCGCGCGCAGCCAGTCAAAGCCGATGCGTGTGCCGACTTCGAAGTACACGCGAGCGGTCTCGGCGACTCTGACGCGATGCGCAGCCGCGATTTCCACGATGTCGAGCGCGGCGTTGAGCGCCTCGAGGCTGGCGACGCGCGCCGCGAGCGGCGGCGGGAGCCCCGCCTGGCTGTAGTGCGTGCGGCTCTCGTCAAAGCGCGCCAGCTCCGCCCCGGTGAGCAGCTGGGCAATTTCCGCTTCCAGCTCGTGCACGCCGTCGCGGAACTCCCTCACCGCGGCATCGACCTGCAGCCGGCTGCCACGCGAGCAGAGCAGCCAGTAGGTCGCGTGCCGCAGCAGGCGGCTGGTCTGAAAGGCGGCTTCGTACTGCAGCTTGGCGGGCACCTTGTTGTCCAGCGCCTCGATGTGCTCCCAGACGGCGCGCATCGCGAAGATCTCGCGCGCCGCCGTGTAGGCGCGCGCAATCTGCGCCGGCTCCGCGCCGCTGTCCTCCTGCGCCCGCGGCACGAACGTCGGCCCCATGCGATTGACCAGACTGTTGGTGGTGGCGGTGGCGATGATCTCGCGCCGCAGCCGGTGATGGGGGATGGCGCGCGGGAAGCGCTCCCGTACCGCAGCAGGGAAGTAGCGCTCCAGCTCCGAGGACAGGTAGGGATCTTCCGGTACGTCCGAGGCGAGGAGGTGGTTGTTGAGCCAGATCTTGCTGTAGGCGAGCAGGATCGCGAGCTCCGGCCGGGTGAGCCCGATGCCGCTCTTGCGCCGCTCGGTGAGCTCATCGTCGCTGGGCAGAAACTCGAGCGCGCGGTTGAGCTCCCCGGAGCGTTCCAGCGCGCGGATGAGATGCTGGAATTCCTGCAGGCGCGCCGCGGACTGCAGCTCGAGCGTGCTGAGCGCCTGGCTCTGCAGATAGTTGTTGCGCAGCACCAGCGCCGCAACCTCGGAGGTCTGCCGCGCGAGCAGGCGGTTGCGATCGCCGCGCGACAGCTTGCCCTCCGCTACCTGCGGGTTGAGCAGGATCTTGATGTTCACCTCGACGTCGGAGGTGTTGACGCCGGCGGAGTTGTCGATGAAGTCGGTATTGAGGCGACCCCCGCCGAGCGCGTACTCGACGCGCCCGCGCTGCGTGAGGCCCAGGTTGCCGCCTTCGCCGACCACCCTGGCGCGCAGCTCGCGGCCGTTGATGCGCACCGCGTCGTTGGCGCGGTCGCCGACCTCGGCATCGCGCTCGTCACTCGCCTTCACGTAAGTGCCGATGCCGCCGTTCCACAGCAGGTCGACCGGCAGGCGCAGGATGGCGCGGATGATCTCATTCGGCGGGGCGCTCGCGCTCTCCAGGCCCAGCAGCGCGCGCGCTTCCGGCGCCAGCGCGATCGATTTCGCCGCCCGCGCGAAGATGCCGCCGCCGCGGGAGAGTCTCTTGCGGTCGTAGTCGTCCCAGCTCGAGCGCGGCAGCGCGAACAGGCGGGCGCGCTCGGCGAAACTCACCGCGGGCTGGGGGTCCGGGTCGATGAAGATATGACGGTGGTCGAAGGCGGCCTGCAGGCGGATGTGCCGCGATAGCAGCATGCCGTTGCCGAACACGTCTCCGGACATGTCGCCGATGCCGGCGACGCTGAAGTCCTGCTTCCCCTCATCGATGTCCATATCGCGGAAGTGCCGCTTGACGCACTCCCAGGCGCCGCGCGCGGTGATGGCCATTTTCTTGTGGTCATAGCCCGCGGAGCCGCCGGAGGCGAACGCGTCCCCCAGCCAGAAGCCGTATTCGGCCGCGATGGCGTTGGCGATGTCGGAGAACGTGGCGGTGCCCTTGTCGGCCGCGACCACGAGGTAAGCGTCATCGCCGTCACGGCGCACGAGCTGCGCCGGCGGCACGATGCGCCCGGCGACGA
>VBNH01000186.1 GCA_005878095.1 Gammaproteobacteria bacterium
TCAGTGTCGAGATGATCCGCGCGCAGGAAGAGTATTCCGGCGTGCGGGCGATGTTCGACGCGCGGCTCGGAACGATCCGCGAGCGGCTGCAGGTGGACATTGGGTTCGGCGATGCGCTCTGGCCGCATGCCGAGGAAATGGCGTATCCCGTGGCACTGGGAGATCCATCACCGCTGATTCGCGTCTACAGTCCTGAAACCGTGATTGCCGAAAAACTTGAGGCCATCGTATCGCTCGGCATCCGCAACAGCCGCATCAAAGACTTCTTCGACATCGACTATCTGGCTCGGAGTGGACGCTTCGACCGGGCGGTGCTGGTCGAAGCGGTGTGTCGCACGTTCACGCGGCGTGGAACCCCGATCCCGCCGGAGCCGCCGATCGGGTTGACGCCTGAGTTTTGGTCTCAGCCGGGACGGGAAGCCCAGATCAGAGCATTTGCCCGAAGGGCGCGGCTTGAAACCACGCCAGAATCGGCAGAAGAACTCGGACAGCGCGTAGCCGAATTTGCCATTCCAATCCTGAAAGCAGCATCGGAGGCGCCCTGAGCACGCAGATTAAATAGTGGCTCAGCGGCACGCGTTGGAACCTTTAGCGCGTTCTTTCCGTCGTGCGATCGCGTAGCCGGTCGTCTTCCCGTGTCCGTGTGGATCTCTGTACCTTCGCGAACCGAATGAACTGCTCCGCCAGCCGCTCCCGGTCCGTCAGCACAGGCGGGAGATGCATGGCGAAGTAGCGGACGTGGCCGCCGAGGACGATCTCGCCCTGGGCCTCCAGTTTCGAGGCGACAGCGTTCCAGCCCTCGACGACCGCCCTTCGCGTCTCGAGCAGCCTCGCTCGCGCCGGGTCGGTGATAGGCGTCGTTGCGCGAAGCTCGCGTACGATGCCGTCGAGCTTCTCGCGCAGCGCATAGGAGTGTCCCCGACGCTGGGTCCTGTAGAACACATCCTTGGCGGCTCGCTTCGTTTGACCCCGCACGGACCTCGGGGTCGCATTCGCGGCGATCCCTTGCTCCCGCATCATTCGGGCGAAGTCCTGCCGCCACTCCCGCAGCATGGCCTTATCGATGTGGAGACGCCTTCCGTCGATGCCCTCGGCCTTGACGACCAGGTGCACGTGGGGGTGTCTCTGATGCGTGTGCAGTGCCATGGCATACCGGTGCTTGGCCCCGAACTTCTCCCGCGCGAAGGCCTTTGCCGCCGCCAGTACCGCCGCCGGCGGCGTCGGTGCCGGCATCGAGAGCGTGACGTTGTGCACCAGCTTGACACGGGCCGCTGCGACGCTTTCACCACGCGGTTGCCGGTACTGGCCGCGCGTGAGCTCCAGATGCCAGCTCCGAAGCAGCTCTTTCTGGCCCTCCCTGAACACGTGCTGCCCATCGTCCGTCTCGAGGTCGAGTTTCCCGTGCTGGCTGATGTAGGAAAGGTGTGCCGCGACGGCGCCGACCCTCCGTCCCCCGCCGGTCACCTTGACCATGACTTCAGGCGTCCGGCCCATGACCGTGCGCTGGATCTGCTCGATCTGTGCTGCCGAGAAGCCACGAGACTCCGAAGGACCCGCCCGTCCGCGGCTAAACAAGTCCAGGAAGGGGCGATCTCGAGACGCCACGCGAAAGGGACGCCTACTCAAAGCGGCTCTCCCAGGCCATGAGTGCAGCCTTGGCGAAGTCATGTGTCCGTTGTTCCAGAGTCGCTACCGCGACGCGCATACGGCTGAGGGTCTGGCGCACGTCTTCGAGGCCCGGGCCGCTCAGGGCCGGGTTTCGAGCGCACTGAGCGAGAAGGGTGCCGACCCCGGAGAGTATGACGATGCTCTGCTTCAGAGCCGCGAGCTCGTTGGCGGAGAGGGGCGGGTCGGCCGCCACGTGTGCCCGCGCCATCGCGGCCAGGTAGGTCGAGGTTTTCATGCCTCGTTCGGCAGCGCGACGAGCGATGACAGCTCCGTCGCCTGGCCGCAAGCGAATGGTGATGCGGTCGGTCGCCCGCACGCGCTCCGCGGCCGGGTCATATTCCGCAGGTCCCTGCGTCCTCCCTTCTGCGTCCACAAATGCCCGAATCGCCATCAACGCAAGTCTCGACTCGGATATGCCGGCCGTGTGGGCCAGGGTTGCGAAGCGGGTCTTCTCCGCCGCCGAGGCGCGCGCGGTAATCGACAGCCGTGTTGCCCGGGTGGCGCGGCAGCTCATATCGATTTCGGGTGTCGGCCCGAGCTAAGGCCTCAATTGTGTGCCCGCTGCCCGCGACCGCGAGGGGTCGGTGGTAAGGGAAGGGGGAGAGCACCTTGGCGCTTCCTGCACGATCGGGTTGAGGCTCGTGCGGGGCTGACGCTGGTCGTCGACCGGGTGATCAGCTCCGTGATCGCCGCGGCGGAGATGAATCGGCGGCAGCCGATGACGACACTGGCCAGCTCTCCCGATCGGAGCAACTGG
>VBNH01000148.1 GCA_005878095.1 Gammaproteobacteria bacterium
TTGTCGAACACCGCAGGCGACGCCAGGAGCACTCTACACCAAGGATAGGTGGCGCGCCTAAGGTAAGCGGCGGGCCGCGGCCTGCGTCACAGCTCGAGTTGCTGGCCCTTGCCGAGCACGCCTTCGACGCGCTCGCGCAGCGCGCGCACCCGGCCGGCCACACCGCTGTCAATCCGTGTCTCGCGATCCTTCACCCGCAGGTACTCGTGCGCCAGATTGAGCGCGGCCATGACGGCGATGCGGTCGAGGCCCACGACCTTGCCGCTGTCGCGGATCTCGCGCATGCGCTCATTGAGGAACTCGGCGGCATCCAACAGCGCAGAACGCTCCTCGTACGGGCAGGCGACCACGTATTCCTTATCCATGATGCGGACACTCACCCGCGCCTGATCCTGGTGGGTCATGCGCCGTGCTCCAGGGTCTTCAAGCGGCCGATCATGGCCTCCACGCGCGTGCGCACCTGCTCGTTCTTGTGCATGAGCGCGGCGCGCTCCCCGGCGAGCGACTCGTGCCGCGCCCGCAGCGCGCGATTCTCTTCCTTCAGGCGCTCGAGGATCGTGATCAGCTCTTCGATGCGTTTGGTGAGCCGGGTGAGCTCGAGATCGAGTTGTGTTCTTGTCGTGTCGCTCATGGCGGGGACTATAGAGCCGCGCTCTTCGTACGGTCAATTATAATGCGCCGTGCGCGCATGAATCAGCCCGACTACACCCACATCCAGCAACTCCTGACGCAGGCACGCTCGCACGCCGACGCGGCCGAGGCGCACGGCACGCTGGCCGGTTGCCTGTGTGGCGCGGGCGACTACCGCTTCGAGGACTGGCTGCGCGAGATCCTGCCCGAGGGGCGCGCAGAGCCGGCCGTGGCTGCCAGCCTGCGCGCACTGTATGCGGCGACTGCCGACGCCCTGCTGCAGCCTGACATGGAGTTCGACCTGCTGCTGCCGGAGGACGGACAATCGATCGATACACGCACCGCGGCGCTGGCCGAGTGGTGCCAGGGATTTCTCTACGGCCTGGGCGCCGGTGCCATCCCGGACGCGAGCGAGCTGCCGGGGGAGGTTGGGGAGATCGTGCGCGACTTCGCCGAGATCACGCGCGCCGGGGTCGACGCCGGGCAGGGAGAGGAGTCGAACGAGAGCGCCTACGCGGAGCTGGTGGAATTCGTGCGGGTGGGCGTCCAGCTGCTGTTCGAGGAGCTGGCCGCCGCCCGCCGGCCGCTGGCGCCGTCCGCGGCGCCCCTGCACTGAAGGGCGCAGCTCGTGGCGAGAGACGAGTTTGCGCGCCGCCGCCGCCAGTTGATGCGGCTGATGGGACGCGACTCGATTGCCGTCCTGCCCGCAGCCCCGGTGCGGCACCGGAACAGCGACGTCGAGTACCCGTACCGCCAGGACAGCGACTTTCACTACCTCACCGGCTTCGGCGAGCCTGAAGCGGTCGCGGTGCTCGTGCCCGGCCGGCCGCACGCCGAGTACATCCTGTTTGTGCGCGAGCGCGATCCGACTCGCGAGACCTGGGACGGGCGCCGCGCGGGGCCCGCGGGCGCCGCGCGTGACTACGGGGCGGACGATGCCTTCCCCATCACCGACATCGACGAGATCCTGCCCGGGTTGCTCGAGAACCGCGCCCGCGTGTTCTACACCATGGGGGCATACGCGGATTTCGACCAGCGCGTGGTCGGCTGGGTCAATGGTCTGCGCACCCAGGCGCGCAACGGCCGTCACCCGCCGCAGGAGTTCGTGGCGCTCGATCACGTGCTGCACGACATGCGACTCTACAAATCGCGGCACGAGCTCGCGCTGCTGCGCGCTTGCGCGCACATCGCCGCCCGGGCACACCAGCGGGCGATGCGCTTCTGCCGCCCCGGAGCCACCGAGTACCAGGTGATGGCTGAGTTGCTGCACGAATTCCGGCGCCACAATGCCGACACCGCCTACCACCCGATCGTGGGCGGCGGCCGCAACAGCTGCATCCTGCACTACCGGGAGAACAACCAGCCGCTCGCCGACGGGGATCTGTTGCTGGTGGACGCGGGTTGCGAGCTGCAGTGCTATGCCTCCGACATCACCCGCACCTTCCCGGTCAACGGTCGCTTCAGCCCCGAACAGCGCGCGGTCTACGAAGTGGTGCTGGAGGCAAACCGGGCGGCGATCGAGCGTGTGCGGCCCGGCAACCACTGGAACGAACCGCATGAGGCGGCGGTGCGGGTTATCACCCAGGGACTCGTGAAGCTCGGGCTCCTCAAGGGTCGGGTCGCCGCGCTCATTCGCAGCGGCGCCTACCGGCGCTTCTTCATGCACCGTACGGGTCATTGGCTCGGCCTGGACGTGCACGACGTCGGCGACTACAAGGTGGGCGATGAGTGGCGGGTGCTCGAGCCGGGCATGGTGATGACCATCGAGCCGGGGATCTATCTGCCCGCCGGCGCCCGCGGCGTCTCCAGGCGCTTCCGCAATATCGGCGTCCGCATCGAAGACGACGTGGTGGTGACGCGAGGCGAAGCGGAGGTGCTCACCGCGCGCGCACCCAAGGATGCCGATCAGATCGAAGCGCTCATGGCGCGGGGCTGAAGCGCATGGCAGCCGTCGCGCCCGCCACAGCTCCTGCGGAGGTCGACGTCGCCATCGTCGGCGGCGGCATGGTGGGTGCGAGCCTCGCCGTTGCGCTCTGGGGCACCGGGGTACGCGTGCTGCTCGTGGAGAGCATGCCTTTCGGCACCGGCGCACAGCCGAGCTTCGATGAGCGCACCACGGCGCTCGGCAACGCCAGCCGCCGGATTTTCGAAGGAATCGGGGTATGGCCCGCCATCGCCCCCGAGGCTGCCGCCATCCGCAGCATCCACGTGTCGGAAGCGGGGCGCTTCGGCTTCTCGCGCCTCACGGCCTCGGAGCAGGGAGTCGATGCATTCGGCTACGTCGTCGCCAACCGCCGCATCGGCGCCGCGCTGTGGCAGAAGCTCGCGAGTGCGAGCGCGCCGCAGCTTTTGCTGCGGATGCCGGCCCGCGTGCGGGACCTCGAGATCAGCGACGCGCGCGTGCGCTTCGGGGTCGAGGGCGGCTCCGGCGCCGCAGAGCCCATCCTGGCGCACCTCGTGGTGGCCGCCGACGGCGCGCACTCGCAGATCCGCGCGGCCGCCGGCATCGCGGCGGACGTGGAGGATTACGACCAGGTCGCCGTGGTCGCCAACGTCGCCACCGACCGTGCCCACGAAGGCCGCGCCTTCGAGCGCTTCACGCGCGAGGGGCCGCTCGCGGTGCTGCCGCTGCATGACGGCACGCGCGCCGTGATCTGGGCCTGCCGCCCGGCGCACGCCGCCCGGGTGCTGGCGCTCGATGACGCGGCCTATCTCGCGCGGCTGCAGGCGCAGTTCGGCTGGCGCGCCGGGCGCTTCGTCGCTGCCTCCCGCCGCGGCTCCTATCCGCTCAGGCTCACGCGCGCCGCCACCACGGTGGGCGCGCGCACGGTGCTCATCGGCAACGCCGCCCAGGCGCTGCACCCGGTTGCCGGTCAGGGCTTCAATCTGGGGCTGCGCGATGTCGCCGTGCTGGCGGAAGTGCTCGCCAACACCGCAGGCGATGTGGGCTCGGCCGCGGTGCTGCGCCGTTTCGCGGAGCGGCGCGCGCGCGACCGCGAGGGTGTGGTGCGCTTCACGGACGCTCTGGTGAAGCTGTTCGCCGATCACCGGCCCGGGATGAGCCTGCTGCGCAATCTGGGACTCCTGATGTTCGATCTCGCGCCGCCTGCCAAGAGCGCACTCGCACGCGTCAGTCTCGGGTTCGGCGGCCCGGCGCCGCGGCTCGCGCGTGGCCTGCCGGTGCGCCATGTTTGACGTTCTCGTGGTCGGCGGCGGCCCGGTGGGCGCCTGCCTGGGAGCGCTGCTCGCCCGCGCAGCCGCCGGTGCGCGCGGACTGTCGGTGGCGGTGCTCGAGCCGCGTCCGCCCGCACCACTCCCCGCCGATGCCGCGCTCGAGGCGCGTGTAGTCGCGCTGTCGCGCGCCAGCGAGCACCTGCTGCGCAGCGCGGGCGCCTGGCAGGGTATCACCGGGCCGCGCCTCTCGGCCTACGAGCGCATGCGCATCTGGCATGAGAGCGTGGCACCGGACAGCGAGGCGGTGCTGGTATTCGATGCCGCAGACGTGGGCGAGCCCAACCTCGGCTACCTCGTCGAGAATCGCCTGCTGCAGGGCGCGCTACTCGAGGCGTTTACGCAGGCTGGCGGACGCCTCGAGCGTGCGCCGCTCGGCTCGCTCGAGATCACCGACGAGTGCGTGAAGGTTCACACCCCTGCGGGCGAACTCGCGGCGCGCCTTCTCGTCGGGGCTGACGGCGCGCAATCCGCGGTGCGCGAGCACACCGGGCTCACCGTCGAGACCTGCGGCTATCGGCAGACCGCCATCGTCGCGACGGTCGCCACGGCACGCCACCACCAGGAGACTGCCTGGCAGCGCTTCATGCGAGACGGCACGCTCGCCTTCCTGCCCCTCGCCGATGGCACGAGCTCCATCGTGTGGTCCGCCGACGACGACCTGGCTGCGGGGCTGCTGGGCGCCACCGCGAGCGGCTTCGCACAGCAGCTGGATCGTGCCTCGGATCTTGCTCTGGGCGGTACGCGGCTGGTGAGCGAGCGCGCCTCATTCCCCTTGCGCCGCCTCGCGGCGCAACGCTACGTCGCGCAGCGCGTGGCCCTGGTGGGCGATGCGGCGCACGTGGTGCATCCGCTGGCCGGACAGGGAGTGAATCTGGGACTCATGGACGCCGCGGCGCTGGCGCAGCTGGTGCTGGCGGCGGCCGCCGAGGGTGAGGACCCCGGGGCGCTCAGCGTGCTGCGCGCCTACGAGCGCTGGCGCAAGAGCGAGGTCGCCGTCATGAGCGCCGCCATCGACGCGTTCGATCGTCTGCTCGCCCACGGTTCCGGCCCCGTCGCACGTGTGGCACAGCGCGGCCTGTCGTGGGTCAATCGCAGCCAGGAGCTGCGGCGCTTCTTCATCCGCCGTGCGCTGGGGATGAGCGGGGAGCTGCCGGGCGCGGCGCGCTCAGGCTGCAGTTCTGACCCGCATTTCGAACCTCTTTCTGCAGATAGTTGCGCCTGCACGTAACTATCGCGTTCTGTGGGACTACAGTGCGGGTCCAGGGAAATCAGGGCCTTAAGCTCGCGCTCGGGCTGAATATCGCAGCTCAACACTTACGTGCATGCGTAACTATCTCGCGTTGAACCATATCTTCCGCGCCCTCGCCGACCCGACACGCCGCGACATCGTTGAGCTGCTTTGCGATCGTGACGCGCCGGTGACCTCCATTGCCGAGCCGCTGCCGATGTCGCTCGCAACCGTCACGCGGCACGTCCAGGCGCTCGAGAGATGGGGTTTGATCCGCACGCTCAAGGTCGGCCGTGTGCGCGTTTGCTGGCTCGAGCCGCAGGCTCTTGACCGGCTCGATCAGTGGGTCGCTTACCAGCGCAGCCGGTGGCAGCGGAGCCAGTCGAGGGTGTGAGCCCTCCCGGTCGCCTGCGCGCCCGCGCCCCGGCGCCCCGGCCGCCGGCGCGACGCCCGTCAGACGCCCGTCAGCTCAGCGGGATCAGGTCCACCTTGGCGGCGCACACGAAGTCGTTCTCCGACAGCCCGCGGATCGCGTGCGTGGTGAAGGTGACGCGGCAGTAGTTGTAGCCGACCTCGAGATCCGGGTGGTGATCCTCGATGTTGGCGATATGCGCCAGCGAGTTGACGAAGCTCATGGTGCGATAGAAGTCCCGGAAAGCGAACTCGCGCCGGATGGCGTGCGCGTTTTCGGTCAGGACCCAGGCGCTGGAGAGCTGCCCGAGCAGCTGCTGTGCCTGGGTATGCGTCAGCGGCGCGGTGCCGCCCTCGCAGGGCTTGCATTTGCGTGCGGCGAGCTCGTTCATGTGTCACCTGAGCGCGCATAGCGGCGCGCCACGTACTGTTCGACGATTTCCTGGAACTCTTCGGCGATGCGCTCGCCCTTGAGGGTGACGGTCTTCTCGCCGTCCTCGTATACCGGCGCCACCGGGCGCTCGCCGGTGCCGGGCAGACTGATGCCGATGTTGGCCAAGCGGCTCTCGCCCGGCCCGTTCACCACGCAGCCCATCACGGCGACCGTCATGTCCTCCACCCCGGCGTACTCGCGCCGCCAGTGCGGCATGCGCGCGCGGATGTGCGACTGGATGCGTGCGGCGAGCTCCTGGAAGAAGCTGCTGGTGGTACGGCCGCAGCCCGGACACGCCACGACCAGCGGCGCAAACGCGCGCAGCCCCATGGTCTGCAGGATCTCCTGCGCCACGATGACTTCCTGAGTGCGGTCCCCCCCGGGGTCGGGTGTCAGGGACACGCGGATGGTGTCGCCGATGCCCTCCTGCAGCAGCACCGCCATGCCGGCGGTGGATGCCACGATGCCCTTGGAGCCCATGCCGGCCTCGGTGAGACCGAGGTGCAGCGGATAGTCGCAGCGCCCGGCAAGGTCGCGGTAGATGGCGATCAGGTCCTGCACGCCGCTCACCTTGGCCGAGAGAATGATGCGGTCGTGCGCCAGGCCGAGCTGCTCGGCGCGCCGGGCGCTGCCGAGCGCCGAGAGCGCCACGGCGTTGCGCGTGACTTGCTGCGCCGTCAGCGGATCGGCGCGCGCGGAGTTCTCGTCCATCAGCCGCGTCAGCAGGTCCGCATCCAGACTGCCCCAGTTCACCCCGATGCGCACCGGCTTGTCATGGCGGCAGGCGGCTTCGATCATCTCCGCGAACTGCGGATCGCGCTTGGATCCCCGCCCGACGTTGCCCGGGTTGATGCGGTACTTGGCGAGCGCGGCGGCGCAATCCGGATGCTCGCG
>VBNH01000095.1 GCA_005878095.1 Gammaproteobacteria bacterium
CATCGAGCATGCGCAGATCCTGAGTCCCGGCGACATTCCGCGATTCGCGCAACTCGGAGTCATTGCCTCGATGCAGCCGTCGCACGCGATCAGCGATCTCTACTTTGCGCCGAGCCGCCTGGGGCCCGAGCGGCTGAAAGGTGCATACGCGTGGCGTTCCTTGCTGGACACGGGGGCCATCGTTGTGGCAGGCAGCGATGCCCCGGTGGAGAAGGGCGATCCGCTCATCGAGTTCTACGCCGCCGTCGCCCGGCGCTCCATCGACGGCTATGCCGATGAGAATTGGCACTTGGAGCAGCGCGTGTCGAGGACCCGGGCACTGAAGATGCTTTCGAGCGGGCCGGCGTACGCGGCGTTTCAGGAGAACGAGCGCGGCAGCATCGAGGTCGGCAAAATCGCCGACTTCACCGTCCTTTCGGATGACATCATGTCCATTCCAGAAGCCGACATTCTTCGCGCACGCGTCGTGATGACGGTCATAGGCGGGGAGGTTGTCTACACCGAACCTCCAGCTAACCATTGATTTCCCGGTCAGTGAAACCGGGTCTGCGGAGCAATGGATACGCCGGGTGGCGCGGTGCGGCTCTGTGTACCCCAGGGCACCAGAGCACCATGCACGATTTTATAATCCTATGGTGAAGCTGCCTGGGCTCTCGGATCGAGGGCTGTTGTACCCCCTGCTGCGCTCGGGCCGCAACATCCGATGAAGGTAAAGGCCGGGGATGCATTCTTCATCGCCGCCGGCGCAGTTCAAGGCCAAGAAGGTCGCTCCGGGAACGTCGAAAATCTTGGCGACTTACTTTGCCGAGAAAGGCAAGCCGCTTGTCACGATGGTCAAGTGAAGGATCAAAATATCGTCGCCCATCAAAAACAACTTATAACCTTGTAGGAGTAAACTACCTACTGTCGATATGCGCTACGCATGCGGCCAGAACGGTTAGATGACAAGGAGGAACCATGAACAAACAGGAGCTAGTCAGGGCATTTGCAATTGCAACCGTCACGCTGCCGGGTCTGCTGCTCAGCGCTTCTATCGTATTAGCCGACGGTACCGGCGTCGGGGATAAACGTGCGAATGCGGATCCTGTTCCATTGACGGGGTCGGTGCCAAAAGCCGATTGTGGTCCTGGGGATCACACCGAAAGCGGGTTGCAGGGTCAGACCACAACTGAGGAGCGTTTCAGCGGCGATTCCAAACTCGGCTACAACTGCAATCTTGAACTCGTGGGCCGGTACCGAGGTGAGGGAGCATTTTCGCAGGATGGACCGGCGTACGCCGGTGACTGCGCCTACTATGCAACGGACCATGTTACTTCTCTGCAGCAGCACCTCGGCGTCACGGTGATCGATGCCTCCGACCCCCAGCATCCACAGCCGAGCGCGTACCTGGACGACACTGCCGCGGCACTCGCCCCGCACGAGACTGTGCAGACCAATAATCGCAGCCACCTCCTCGTGGTCGCACAAAACGGTGGGCCGGACTTTGCCGTTTACGACATTTCCGCCGACTGCCGCCATCCGGTCCTGAAGGCCGACATCCAGCTGCCAGGCAGCCATGGCCACATGGGCGCTTTCGCCCCGGACGGCCGGACGTACTGGCTCACCCAGAGCTTCCGAGGGCCCGGCGGCTTCCTGTACAGCGTGGACCTCGCCGATCCGTCCAATCCGCTGGTGCTCCCCCCGTGGCAATTTCTGGGCGATGGCAGGCCACACGGGTTAGGGAAGGTCTGATTTACCTAATACGGCAAAAATCTATCCCTGTTTTTCTCGCGGAATATTCGCGCCAATCTCCGATAACGCCAGTAAATCAGAGGTTCCTTAGAGCTCAATCCGCCGGGCTTCGAGCCCGGTGTGCCCGAAGGGACGCGGGTGTACGCGGGGCAGCCCGGCGATTTCGGCAACACCAGCGGCGATATCGGTCCAGACGGGCTGGTGATCGAGGACGTCAGCGACTATCAGTTCCGTCGCCCCAATCCGCAGATCCGGATTATCAGCAAGCTCTTCTGGACGGACCAGGGGGAAGCCGAGCCCATGATCCCCGTGACGATCAAGGGGCACCCGTACCTCATCAGCACGGACGAGTCCGGCGGCGCGGGCGGGGTGGGGGGTCTTGCGGCCGCGTGTGCCCGGGGGCAGTCCCTGTGGGGTTATCCGCAGATCATCGATGTCGGCGACGAGACGACGCCGAAGATCATCGCCAAGCTCAGGCTGGAAGTGAGCGACCCCGCCAATTGTTTGCAGCAAGTCAATGAAACGCCGCCGGATGCCCCCGGAACCGCGCCCGGGACCAACTTGCCGGCCGCATCGGGGACGACCAACTACAGCGAAGAAAGATGTGTCGCTGACAATCCCAACAATGCGACGATGCTCGCTTGTAGTTTTCAGAATGCAGGCTTGCGCGTTTTCGACATTCGCGATCCATACCATGCGAAAGAGATCGCGTACTGGAAGCCACCGGCGGTGCGGACGGAGCTCCGTCCGTCATCAGGTAGCTGGGCACCGGGCGTCGATCGAACCGTGGATAAGATTGCTGGTTGGGCGCGCTGGGTCGTTGCCGGCAACAGCCAGGATAACAACAGCAACGGGAACGGCAACGGAACCGAGCTCGAGCTCTGGACGGTCAGTGATGGCAACGGCTTTCAGATCCTGCGCTTCACGGACAATTTCAAAGCGCAACACAAGGACCTTTTCGAGAACTCCGGGAACTAAGAAAATCGTTACGTAGATAGCGCGCGATCCGTGTCGGGCACTCTTCTAGCGCGGCGCATCTCGTAGTCGGATGAATCGTGGCGCGAGACCGCAGGCGACGGCGCAGAGAGCATGCGCAGACAATCGGCCGAGCTCATAAACGACCTTCGACGTGTGGTTCCGGTCGTTTAGGGTCAGGTTGTCACGTGTGGCGCCATGTTGCGCCCGCCATGCAAGAGACATAGTCCAGGCCGGTTTCGCGGAAAATTAAGCGAAGGTGTCACGCACGGCGCCCAGGTGTTCACGATCCCGTGGAACGCTGTTCACGTTGCGCGGCAAGTAGCTAGAGCTTGGCAATTTTCTGCTTTCCGGCGGCCGGGAATTGCAGACTCGACAGCTTCGGTCGGACTGGATATGCCCGGCGCGCCGTTGTCGGAAGGCTGGAACTTTTTGCGCGTACCTCCGGTCAATGCGCAAGGTAACCGAATGACCCGAGGCGGAGCTGCGGGTCGGTTGAAACTCTGGATCCGGCCCGTTTTTCCGACCGGGCAACCTCCCCCGGATAGACCCGTGAGTCTTTCGCCTCGGTCATTCGGTGACCGAGTCTCTTAGGTCTCTTCAGGAGGGCAAAGACTATGGCCAATCCGTCAGTCAAGCACTGGCAAGATCCGGTGAACCTGATCCTCGGGCTGTGGCTGATCGCCTCCCCCTGGATCCTTGAATATCAGGCCGAAACGTACGCGTTGTGGAGCGCGGTGTGTCTCGGGGTCCTGATCGCAGCAACCGCGATCGCCGCGCTCTTCCGGGTCAAGGCCTGGGAAGAGTGGGCGAACCTGGTGCTCGGGGTCTGTGCGGTCGCTTCTCCGTGGGTCCTGCGCTTCAGCGAGTCCGTTGCAGCGACGTGGAACTCGGTCATCATCGGTATCGTCATCGCGGCGCTGGCATTGTGGGCGCTCGGTACCGACCGTGACATCGGAGGTTGGTGGAGCCCCGCAACGTAACTCGGCCGAGTTCGGCTTCGCGCGCGTGTCTATGTGGCGCGACCGCGGGATCTTAAGCCGATCGAGCCGCCGCTCGGGCCCTGAGACCCGGGCGGCGGCATGTCCGCCTCTGCTGGCTTCTAATAATCCTCGTCCATGTCTGGCGGAGCAGCAGGCGGCGCAGGTGTCATTTTCTTAGGCGCCTCGACCGCCGTCACCTCCGTGGTTAGCAAGAGCCCCGCCACCGAGGCGGCGTTCTGCAGGGCGAGGCGAGCAACCTTCGTCGGATCCAGGATGCCCCGCTCAACCAGGTCGCCGTAGTCGCCGGCCACGGCGTCGTACCCGTAGGTGCTCTTGTTCTCCTTTACACGCGTCACAACGATCTCAGCCTGATCACCGGCGTTACTGGCAATCTGGCGTAGCGGCTCCTCGAGCGCGCGCGCCACGATACGGATGCCTACCCGTTGATCCTCGTTGGTACCCGCCAACTTCTCGAGTGCCTTGGCGGCCCGCAGATACGCCACGCCGCCGCCCGGCACCACGCCTTCCTCCACGGCTGCGCGGGTGGCGTGGAGTGCATCTTCGACACGCGCCTTTTTCTCTTTCATCTCAGGCTCGGTCGCGGCGCCCACCTTGATGACGGCCACGCCACCGGAGAGCTTGGCAATGCGTCCCTCGAGCTTTTCCCGGTCGTAAGTCGATTTTGTATCCTCGGCTTCCCTGCGCAGCGTCTCGATGCGGGCCTGGATGTCAGCCTTCTTGCCCGCACCGTGGATCAGGGTCGTACTCTCTTTTTCGACGACGACCTTCCTGGCCTTGCCGAGATCTGCCAGAGCGACTTTTTCCAGCGATAATCCGACTTCATCGCTGATCACCTGGCCGCCGGTCAGGACCGCAATGTCCTGAAGCACGGCTTTGCGTCGATCGCCGAACTCGGGAGCTTTGACCGCGGCGACCTTCACAGTGCCTCGCATGTTATTGACCACCAGCGTGGCCAATGCCTCGCCCTCGACCTCTTCAGCCACCACCAGTAAGGGTTTGCTTGCCTTCGCCACGGCTTCGAGCAGGGGCAGCAGCTCGCGGAGGCTCGAGATCTTTTTCTCGTGTAACAGAATGACCGGGTCTTCCAGCTCAGCGGTCTGAGTCTCGGGCTTGTTGATGAAATAGGGCGAGAGGTACCCGCGATCGAACTCCATGCCTTCGACGATCTCGAGCTCATTTTGAAGACCCGACCCGTCCTCAACCGTAATAGCACCTTCCTTGCCCACCTTCGCCATCGCCTTGGCGATCATCTTGCCGATGTCAGCATCGCCGTTGGCTGCGATGGTGCCCACCTGGGTGATGGTTTCCGAATCCGTACACGGCTTGGACAGGCGTTCGAGCTCGGCGACGACCGTTGTGACGGCCTGATCGATCCCGCGCTTCAAATCCATGGGATTCATGCCGGCGGCGACCGATTTCAACCCCTCGCGGGCGATCGCCTGCGCGAGCACCGTCGCGGTGGTCGTGCCGTCGCCGGCTTCATCGGCGGTCTTCGAGGCCACTTCCTTGACCAGTTGCGCGCCGACGTTTTCGAGCTTTTCCTTCAGCTCAATCTCCTTGGCAACCGTCACCCCGTCCTTCGTCACGATCGGCGCCCCGAAGCTCTTCTCGAGCAGCGCGTTCCGCCCCTTGGGCCCCAGGGTCACCTTCACCGCATTCGCCAGAATGTTGACGCCACGCGCCATTTGGTGGCGAGCTTCTTCGCTAAAGCGCACTTCTTTGACCGCCATACGTCGTGTCCTCCACTACCTCATATGAGTTTCTCGTCAGCGTTACGCTTCCTCGACAACCGCCATGATGTCTTCCTCGCGCGCAACGATCAGCTCTTCGCCATTGAGCTTGACCTCAGTACCGCTGTACTTCCCAAACAGCACCCGATCACCGGCCTTGAGGTCGCTTGGACGAACCTTGCCGTTGGCGAGAACTTTGCCTTGACCAACGGCGACCACCCGGCCTTCGGTGGGCTTCTCTCCGGCGGTTGCCGGAATCAGAATGCCGCCCGGTGAGCGCTGCTGGGGGTCGTCCCGTTTTAATACGACCCGGTCTTGAAGCGGACGAATGTTCATGGCGCTGTGCTCCGTGCAGATCAACGAAATGAGTACCCCGCTTTGCCGCGGCGCTTCGAAAGTCCCCTTTCTGGCGGCGCTGCTGCGAGTTTCAAGGGAAGTGCGTGAAGGGCCAAAACGCTTCGCAACTCCCGATGGTTGCGAGGCTGCCTGCAAGGCGCCTCCGTAGCGTTCGAGCTTTATCGTGGGCCTGACCGTGGGCGCTTTAGGCGCCCCTCTCCAGAAATCACCGCCACCGAGTCGCCAAGGCAGCCCCTTGAAATTATGGACGCGGAACCCACTTTGGGGTTCGTCAAACCTGGCCCAACAGCGCAAGGAGGTGTTGCCATGTTCGAGAGTCTGTTCAGTGGCTTCGATACCGACATCTTCGATGAATTCAAGCGCCTGGAGAGCGAGATGCTCCAGCTGTTTGGCAATTCCCCGTGGCCTGCGGGGATCCGCGCGATGCAAAGAGGCGCGTTCCCGCCAGTCAACGTGGGGAACACACCCGAGCGGGTGGACGTGTATCTCTTCGCCGCCGGTCTGGATCCGAAGAGCCTTGATCTGTCGATCCAGCAGAATCTCCTGGCGGTCTCCGGGAGCCACAAGGTCAAGGTGGACGAGAAGGCCGACTATTACCGGCGCGAGCGCTTCGATGGGGATTTCAGGCGTGTGATCACACTACCCGATGACGTAGACCCGGACCGCGTCGAAGCAAGGTACCGCGACGGCGTGCTCCAGGTCACGATTCAGCGGCGCGAATCGGCACGGCCGCGGCAGATCACCGTGAACTGAGAAAGGAGGTCATCATGGCAGCGAATCAAGAAGTCACGGCGCGCAAGAGCACCGCAGTTGATGAGCGGAAAACACGCGCACAGGAAGCGCCAATGCTTCCGGCGGTTGATATCTTCGAGGACGCGCATCAGATTACGGTGCAGGCGGAAATGCCGGGCGTGTCCAAGGACAGGCTCAATGTCCAGGCCCACCACAACGAGCTACTCATCGAAGGCGACGTGCAACTCGATATGCCGGCGGGGATGACCGCGTTTTATGCGGACCTGAAGACCACGAAGTACCGGCGGAGATTTGTCTTGAGCGGTGAGCTTGAAACCGACCGGATCGCCGCGAGTCTCAAGGACGGAGTACTGACGGTGCGCATCCCGAAGCGGGCGGAGTTTCGCACGCGCAGGATAAAGGTAGACGCGCAATGAGCTGCGCAGGCTCCGGTCCGAGCGCTCTCGCTCGGACCGGGCCGCGCGGCCGGCCTTCCGGGCCGACGACGGCCTCATGCTCGCTCTGGGTGGTGGGGCGGACATCGGGGCCTTGAAAGAGTAGTGAGATTACCCCACCTGTGTACCGTTTTGGCTTTGGTGCGTCTGGCCACGATGGACCCGATCAGGAAACTGCGGTCGGAACTCGAACGGGGGGTCTCCCGCGCCTGGGAAGGTCTGACCGAGGGCTGGCGTGAGGTACTCACTCGTGGTAGCGGCGCGCTCACCCAGTTCGTTCGCGCTGCGAAACAAAAGCAAGGCGATGAGAGAAGCAATCACTTTCCACAGTGGGCGCTCCTGGCAAGCGAATGTTGGGAAACCGCGCAATCGGTCATCGTGCGCATCGAGCTGCCTGGGACGCGCAAGGAAGACATCGACATCTCAGTTTCTCGAGGCCACCTTCAGATCCGCGGGGAAAGGAGATCCTCCAGCGAGCATGAGGCGCGCTACTACCATTTGATGGAGAGAGCGTTCGGCCGTTTCGAGCGAAGCATTCCCTTGCCCCCGAACATCGACGCAGGGCGCGCCGAAGTCTCCTATGAGGATGGCCTCATTACCGTGATTTTGCCCAAGACCGAGACGACGCCGCCGACGCAACTGTCCATTAAGTGAACCGTCTCCCGTGTGCCGACGCCTGGCGTCTCATAATGCCGGGGTCGAGGGTTCGAGTCCCTCCCTTTCCACCATAGCAACAGGGCTTGCAAAGCAGCCTGCGCCTGCACGATGGCGATTGCGGGAGATTTGCCCTCGCGTCCGCGGCGATCTCTTGAAGGTCGACAAAACAAAATTCATCATGTCGGTGCACGTTGCCAGCGCAACTCCTGCCAAGCCTCGAGCTCCTCCCGCGTAATCCCCTATCCTCCGATCCGCGGCGCATCGAGATTTTCGAGCTCTGCGAGCACGTCGGAGATGAATTTCCCCCGATGCCGTGGCTCTACAACCACCTGAACGGTCGTGTCGAAACGCTGACAGGTGCGCCGATACGACCAGGCGTAAACGTCCGCCAGCGGCCCGACCTCGTTGAGCTCATAGACCGCGATCGTCGCCTTGAGGTAGGTGTCCTGATCCACGTCCACGAAGGACTGCGGTACGTAGTCCCCGCGGACCAGCGGAATGGTCGAGGCGAGGCGCGCAGTGCGTTTGTTCACGTCGACGAAGGCCTGAAGATACGAAAGGTGCACGAGCAGGAAGAAGCTCTGCTCGAACGGATTCGTAATTGCCCGTCCTTTCTCCAGCAGCGAGAGCAGGAGCCTCGTCAGCCTCTCTCGGCCGTCCAGCGGCGCATACGTGGTGCCGCCCACCCGGATGCGTGGTTCTTCGACGGCGGGCTGCCGGGCTACTCCTGGTACGTCCCCAAGGAGCGGGCTGCCTCAACGTCGGCATCGGCGGCATCGCCGACCGCATGAGGCAGCACGGGGCCGGGAGCGAGCTCGTGCCGCGCCACAAGCGCGAAGAGATCGCGAAGCTCGCGAGCGAGAGCGGCTACGTGCTGAATACCACCGCGCGCAATCTGCGCCTGAAGCGCACGCAGGCCTTGAGCGTCGTGGTCCCCCTGGAGGCGGGCCAGATGCTGCGCGACCCCTGCCGCTTCGAGATGCTCGGGCACCTCGCCGAGGAGATCACGCGGCGCGGCTACGGGATGTTGCTGCAGAAGGCCACGACGCCGATCGAGGACTCACTGGAGGAGCTGGCCGGCTCGGGGCGCTCGGACGGGATCGTGGTCCTCGGGCAAAGCACGCAACACGTCGCTCTGACGAAGGTGGCGGCGCGTTATCGCCCGCTGGTCGTCTGGGGAGCTCACGCCCGCAAGCAGTCGTACTGCACCGTGGGAACGGAGAACGGGGCGGGCGCGCGGGCCGCGGTGGAGCATCTGCTGCAGACCGGGCGACGCAATATCGTATTCATCGGGGATACCGACGTTCCGGAAGTGCAGCAGCGTTACGAGGGCTACCGCGACGCGCTCGCGGCGGCGCCGTCCGGTACCGCGGGGGCGCGCCTGCTCCGGGCCACGGCGCAGACGGTCTACGAGGCCATGCAGGTGTACGTGCGCGAGGAGCCCGAGTTCGACGCAGTTTTCGCCGCCAACGATCTGATCGCGATCAGCGCGGTGCGCGCGCTCAGCGCCTCGGGCCGGGCCGTGCCGCAGGACGTGGCCATGGTGGGCTTCGACGATATCCCCACGGCCGCGCACAGCAGTCCGGCCCTGACCACGGTGCGCCAGGACCTGCGCCGCGGCGCCGAGCTGCTCGTCGGGCTGCTGCTGCAGCGTCTCAAGGGCGAAGAAACCGCCTCGCAGGTGCTGCCGGCCGAGCTCATCGTGCGCGAGTCGAGTGCCCCGCGCCAGAATTAGCGCCGATCCAAGAGCGGTCGAGTCACGCGGAGGTCTCCAGTGCAGCAGTCTCAGCGTGACCGCGAAGGCGGCGCCGTCGAGCCGCGCACGACCAACGACGGTTGCAGCTGCACCGACGGGAGCACGGTCTTCGGATCGCGCATCTTCCGCAGTAGTAGCAGGGCCGCCTGATTACCCATCTCGGTCAGCGGGATCCGCAGGGTAGTTAGCGGGGGTGCGAAGTGCTCGGCGAACGGCATGTCGTTGTAGCCGGTCACCGAGACGTCCGCAGGGCATTTCAGACCGGCGGCGTCGAGAGCGGCGTAGCATCCCAGCGCCAGCAGATCGTTCGCGGCGACGATGGCGGTGAACCGGCGTTTGCTCTGAATCAGGCTCTGACAGGCGGTGCTGCCGGCGTCACTCGTCAGGGACCTGCACTCATACATGATGCGCGGATCGGCCTTCAGGCGGTGAGCTGTCATGGCCTCACGGAATCCCTCGTGCCGCGACTTGCTGGTGGAGGCATTGAGTGGCCCACCAACGTAGGCAAGCTTACGATGGCCGAGCTCGACCAAATGCTCCACTGCAAGACGAATTCCGTAGGAATCGTTGGTCACGACGCTCGTCGCGGTCGCGCCCGAGATGGTGCGATTGACGAGCACGAACGGTACCAGGCGCTTGCGGCACTCAGCGACGATGTCGTCGTTGAGCAGCGCGGTTGCGAGTATGAGTCCGTCGACCTGACGGGAATACAGGGAATCGAGCACGATGCGCTCGGTCTCCATGGAATTGTCCGTATCCGCGAGGACCGTGACATAACCCTCCGTGCCCATGGTCCGCTCCACCGCGCGCACGATGGGCGGAAAGACCGGGTTGGTCAGGTCCGGGACGATGACCCCGATCGTGAACGACCGGCTGGTCTTGAGGCCAACCGCCATCGAATTGCGCCGGTAACCCAGCGCCTCTGCGATGTGGAGGATATCGGTCGCGACCTTCCCGGAGACCAGCGAGCGAGTCTGGGCATTGAGCACTCGCGAGACGGTCGAGTGATGGACGCCCGCGCGCCTGGCAATCTCCTTGATGCCGGAAGGATTCTTGCGCATAGGTCGGAAAAGAATAGGGTATTGCCGTGGGAGCGACAACCGCGCACGACGCCTTGGTGCCGGCGTTGGCACCCGGTGACGTGGGCGCGCGGCGCGCGCCGGACGGAGCGGAAAAGGCTTGCACACCGAGGCTGATGACGTATAGTAATGCACACGTGTGCATTCATGATGGCTGCGAGGCTACCGATATGACCACCGACCAGACGCTGCGGCGATACCGGCTCGGCTGGATCGGCACCGGCCGCATGGGCTACGCGATGGCTGCGCGCTTGTTGCACGCCGGCTGTCAGGTGGTGGTCTACAACCGGACGCGGGCCAAAGCGGAGCCACTCGCGGCACTGGGTGCCTCGATCGTCGATTCGGCAGCCGCGCTAGCCGGTTGCGACATCGTGTTTACCAGCGTCTCCACCTCCGATGATCTGATCAGCGTGATCACCGGTCCGCGCGGCCTGCTGACTGGCCAGCAGACACCGAAGCTACTTGTCGATACCTCGAGCGTTTCCGAAGAGGCATCGGCCAAGATGCGCGCCGCAGCAGCCAAGCGCGGGACCCAGATGCTCGCGGCGCCCGTCAGCGGCAACGCCAAGGTCGTCGAGACCGGCAAACTGACGCTGGTGGTGTCCGGGCCGGCAGATGCATACAAGATGGCGCTGCCCTTCCTCGACAAGCTGGGTGCCGGCGTGACGTACGTCGGCGAAGGGGAACTGGCCCGCATCGTCAAGATTTGCCACAACCTGCTGCTGGGTGTGATTACCCAGTGCCTCGCAGAGATCACCGTGCTCGCCCAGAAGGCGGGCGTTCCCCGCAGTGCACTCCTGGATTTCATCAATCACAGCGTCATGGGTTCACAGTTCACCACGTACAAGGCTCCCGCCTTCGTGAACCTCGATTTCAA
The DNA here is from genome assembly GCA_005878095.1 of Gammaproteobacteria bacterium. GTDB lineage: Bacteria > Pseudomonadota > Gammaproteobacteria > Steroidobacterales > Steroidobacteraceae > 13-2-20CM-66-19. The sequence continues at coordinate 11,354 of VBNH01000095.1, forward strand.
GCCGACCTTCACAGCACCTTTGCTACGCAAGGACCTCGACCTCGGCCTGGCCGCCGGCAGGAAGTTAGGCGTGCCGCTGCCCCTCGTGCAGCTCACGTGCGATCTCGTGCAGCAGGTGATCGATCAGGGTGAAACGGAGCGGGATTTCGCCGTCCTCCTGCTGCGGGCCGCGAAGTCGGCGGGCATCGAATTGCAGCCTGAAAACAAGGTCGTGGACGACGGCTTGCACTGAGCGTCGGCATGAGCGCCCGCGACGCAAACGTTCCGCCCGAGGCCACCCGCCGGGCCAAGCCGTTCTACGCGAAGCTGCACAACCAGGTGATCGTTGCGATCGTCGCCGCGATCATCGCGGGCGCGGCGTGGCCGAGCGTGGCAGTGACGTTGAAGCCACTCGGCGAGGGCTTCATCAAGCTGCTCAGCATGATGATCGCGCCCATCGTGTTCTGCATCATCGTGTCGGGCATCGCGGGAATGGGCAACGCAGGTCACGTCGCCCGAACGGCGGTCAGGTCGCTCGTCTACTTTTACGTTGTGTCTGCGCTGGCACTGCTGCTGGGCCTCATCGCGGCAAACCTCATACCGGCGGGCGCGGGCCTCAACGCGGATCCGAAGGCGATCGACACCTCGAGCATCTCCGGCTACGTGACGGCGGCCAAGGACCAGGGCGTTGTATCGTTCCTGCTGAATATCATTCCCAACACCATGATCGACGCCTTCGCGAAAGGCGCCATTCTGCAGGTCATGCTGGTCGCAGTGCTGTTCGGCCTGGCGCTCATCGTGCTCGGCGAGCGCGCGAGCATGGTATCCAATCTGGTCGACCAGCTCACCAAGGTCGTGTTCTCGATCGTGGAGATGATCGTCGCGCTGTCGCCCATCGGAGCTTTCGGCGCCATGGCTTTCACCGTCGGCCGATTCGGGCTCCACTCGCTGCTGCCACTGTTGAAACTCATTCTCGTCTTCTACGGCACGTGTGTTGTATTCATGCTGCTCGTGCTTGTGCCCATCGCGCGGCGGGTCGGTTTCAGCGTCCGGAAGTTCTGCCGCTACATTGTGGAGGAACTCCTGCTCGTGCTTGCCACGGCCAATTCGGAAGCGATGATGCCGCGCCTGATGGAGAAGCTGGAGCGCTTGGGGGTGCGCAAGTCGGTGGTCGGCTTGGTCGTTCCCACGGGCTACTCGTTCAACCTGGCGGGCAGCTGCATCTACTTCACACTATGCGTGGTCTTTATCGCGCAGGCCACCAACACTCCGCTGCCCCTGCAGCGTCAGGTTGTGATTCTGCTCGTCACGATGCTGATGTCCAAGGGCGCGACCGGCTTTACCGGAGCCGGGTTCGTGGTGCTGGCCGCCACCCTGTCAGCGATGCCGGACATACCAATGGCCGGCCTGGCCCTGCTGCTCGGCATCGATCCGTTCATGCAACGCGGACGCGGCCTCACGAATTACATCGGCAACGGCATTGCAGCAATCGCCATCGCCGGGTGGGAGAAGGACCTCGACGTCGCCGAACTCAACCGTCGGCTCGATCGGGGTCCGGATGCCGACTTCTCCGCAGCGCTGGGTGTCCCGGCGGCGGAGGCGGCACGGGCGTCGGAGGCCGGCAAGGCCGCAACGATCGGGTCCGAAAGACGGTCCGGGTAAGTGCCCTAGCAGGAACCGGTTGCGGAACCACACACGGATCGCTGGAGGGGGCTATATGCGCGATTCGCTTAGTCAAGCCGTTGCCGGGCGGACGGCGCGCGGATTTCCGGTACCAGCGGGCGTGATTACTCTCGCGCTAGGCGCGGCGGTCGTCTTCGGCGCCACGGCGTCGGTGGCGGCGGAGCCCACGGCAGCGTCGGCAGGAACCGCGGGTACGGTCGCGCTCGAGGAAATCGTCGTCACCGCGCGCAAGCGCAGTGAGAATCTGCTCGATATCCCGGCCTCGATTGCCGCCATTCCCGATACGGTCATCAAAGAAGCGCACATCACGCAGCTCGATGACATCGGCGGGATGGTCTCGAACCTCAACCTGTTCGAGGCGCACGACAACTCGCCGGCCGTGACGATGCGCGGTGTGGGCGCGTTCGAGGTGGTGCAGGGCGTCGGCTTTTACGCGAACGACGTGCAGCTGTTCGAAGGTCAGACCGTAAGGCCCAACGACATTGCGCGCATCGAGGTCCTGAAGGGCCCGCAGGGCACGCTGTACGGTGGCGCCAACATCGGCGGCGCGATCAAGTATGTGACCAAGGATCCGACCCCGACCTGGCAGAATGAGGGCACCGTCGAGCTCGGCCAATACAGCACCTGGAACCTCGCCGCGGTGTTGTCGGGGCCGATCACCGACAAGCTCGGCGTGCGCCTGAGCGCCTACGACGACAACCACGATGGCTACATCCACGACACCTACCACAATACGACGTACGGCAAGGGCTACGACCGTGGCGCACGTCTCACGTTCGTCTATGAACCGCAGGCGGCGACCAAATTTCGGCTGGCGTTCAATGCCGACGACTACAGTTCGCAGAACCAGAACCTGCTGTACCGCGTGACCGAAGATCCGGGATTCACCACGCCGTATACCGCCAATGAGTACAAGTACTCGATCGACGACTATTTCAATCCGTCGTTCCTCCGCAAGATAGTCTCGTCGACGCTGCAGATCGATCAGCAGCTGAACGACGAGGTGGCGCTCACGGCGATCACGGCCCAGTTCTTTTCCTACAATCGGGGCGTCACCGACTTCGCCAAGAAGCCGATACCGATCGACCTGCTGTTCCAGAACGCCGACCACCGTGTCTACAGTCAGGAGGTTCGCTTGGGGTCCACTGGCCACAGCGACCTGGACTGGCTGGTCGGCGCCTTCGCGCAGTACCACGGCATTGAATTCAACAACGGCGATTGGCTCTATAACGCAGATCCGAACAATCCCCAGATCGTAGGCACCGACAAAGATGTGCAGGACAAGATCCAGAAGCAGTATGCCCTGTACGGTGATGTCACCTACCACCTCGGCAGCTGGCAGCTGGAACTCGGCGTGCGGGGCGAGTACTACACCAGCGACGAGAAGGCCTTCAACGACCAGACGCCGCCTCCGCAGAATCCGCACCTGACCGCGCCGCAGCTGACCGGGCACGAGTTTTCGCCGCGCGTCTCGCTGCAGTACAAGCTCGGTCCGCAGACGAATGTCTATGGCACGATCGCGCGGGGCTTCGAACCCGCCGACCTTGTCGAACAGAACTTCCGGATCACCCCAATTCGCCCGGAAATCGCGACCAGCTACGAATTGGGGGTCAAATCACAACTTCCGCGCGGCGCGCAGTTCACCGCCGCGGTGTTCTACATCGACTACAAGGACCGACTCTACAACGTGATGCGGTTGGATCCTGTGCTGAATATCGTCGAAGTCGAAACCAACATCGGGCCGTCACGCAACTACGGCTTCGAGGCGGATTTCTCCGTACCCTTTTGGAGCGAGTTCAGGCTGAGCGGTGGCGTCGGCACGACCCGCGCGATATGGGGAAATGCGTTCTACGCGGATCCGCAGCTGACGGCGGCCGCACAGGCCGTGAACCCCGCGGCGCCTCCCGTGATACGCAATATCAACGGGCTTACGGCGCCGTTTACACCGGAGTACTCAGCGAATCTCGCGCTTGAATGGACTCATGCACTCAGCAACGGCTACAAGCTGGGTGCGAGAATCGATGGCCGGGCGGTCGGGCAGTCTTATTGGGACCCGAATGACTTTGCGAAGCAGGAGCCGTACCAGCTGCTCAACGTCGGGGCCCACTTCGACGCTGCCAGGTGGACAGTGTCCGCGCACGTCTCGAACGTCACCGGGACAAAGTACAATACGATTTACTGGGACGCGTGGGATGTAGGTGCGCCGCACAGCATCGGACGCATCAACCGTCCCCGGACGTTTGTAGCGAGCGGCACCTTCCGCTTCTAGCAGGGCTCAGCGGGGCGGGCTGGTTCCACGAACCAGCCCGCCTGGCGGGTCAGTTGTTGGACGCCGGCCATAGTGCGGCGTCCAAGTCCATTGATGAAGGGCCTCTATATGACAGCCAAAGTTTCGGAGCGCCTGACGATTTCGCCGGAAGACGTCGATCCACGTCACGACTGGAAGCGACCTCTGCGTGCGCCCGGAGTGATGAATGTCGACTTCGAGGAACGAGTCGACTTCCGGCGGCTGCATCGTTATCGACTCGGCCGAGCGCGGCAGGCGCTGCGCGCCTCGAAGCTCGGCGCGCTGCTGGTATTTGACAACAACAATATCCGCTATCTGACCAGCACGGCTATCGGCGAGTGGGCCCGCGACAAGATGTGCCGCTATGCGGTACTGGCAGGCGATGGCGAGCCGCACCTCTGGGATTTCGGTTCGGCGGCGGCGCACCACCGGATCTACGCTCCATGGTTGCAGCCGATCTGCTGTCACGCCGGCATGGTGGGTCTGCGCGGAACCGTTCCGCCGGACGCTGGCCTGATCAAGCGAGCGGCGCTCGAGATCAAGGCCGTGCTCGGCGAAAACGGCGTCAGTGACTTGCCGCTGGGCGTCGACGTGGTCGAACCGCCGATGCTGTTCGAACTGCAGAACCTTGGGATCGACGTACGTGACGGCCAGCAGACACTGCTCGATGCACGCGAGATCAAGAGCCGCGACGAGATCATGCTGCTCAATACGGCGGCATCGATGGTGGACGGCGCGTATCACATGATCCACGAGAAGCTGAAACCCGGTGTGCGCGAGTCGGACATCGTCGCCAGCGTCAACCACATGCTCTATTCGATGGGGTCCGACGACGTTGAGGCCGTGAACGCGGTGGCCGGTGAGCGCTGCAGCCCGCACCCGCACAACTTCACCGACCGGCTGATCCGCCCCGGCGACCAGGCGTTCTTCGACATCATCCAGGCGTACATGGGCTACCGCACCTGCTACTACCGCACCTTCAGTGTCGGCAGCGCGACGGATGCGCAGCGGGACGCCTACAAGCGAGCGCGGGGCTGGATGGATGCGGCAATTGCGCGCGTGCGCCCTGGCGTCGGCACTGACCAGATTGCGGCGGTGTTCCCGAAGGCGGAGGAGTTCGGTTTTCCGAACGAGATGGAGGCCTTTGCGCTGCAATTCGGCCATGGTCTCGGCGTTGCCCTGCACGAGCGGCCGATCATCAGTCGCCTCGTGTCGATGGATAACCCGTACGAGATCAAGGCGGGCATGGTGTTCGCGCTCGAGACCTATTGCCCCGCCAGCGACGGCCGGTCGGCTGCGCGAATCGAGGAAGAAGTCGTGGTGACCGACAAGGGCTGCGAAGTCATTACGCTGTTTCCCGCGGCTGAGCTTCCCATCGCCAACGCTTACTGACGTCAGACAATCGAGGAAATCCATGAGCCAGGCACAGGCCTCGCGCGCCGCCGGAGACTCCAACCCGGACCGGGCGACCCGGCTGAAGCTGTACCGCACTATGCTCGAGGTACGGCTGGTCGAGAAGCGCGCGTACGATCTTTTCATGCAGAACCTGATCAAGGGCACGAGCCATCTCGCGCTCGGACAGGAGGCGATCGCTGCTGGGTTCGGCGTCGCCATGCGCAGGGACGACTACACCTTCTGCACCTATCGCGGTCACGCCCACACGCTCGTGCGTGGCGCGTCGATGGTCGGGGTGCTCGGCGAGCTCATGGGGCGCGAGTGTGGATTGATGGCCGGTAAGGGCGGCTCCATGCATCTCACCAGCGCTGAGCACGGCGCGCTCGGTTCGTACGCAATCGTCGGGGCGCACCTGCCGATCGCGGCCGGTGCCGCATGGTCAGCGCAATATCGTGGCACGGAGCAAGTGGCGGTCTGCTTTTTCGGTGACGGTGCGACCAACATCGGCGCGTTCCATGAAGCGCTCAACTTAGCGGCGGTGTGGAAGCTGCCGGTCGTGTTCGTGTGCGAGAACAACCTCTACATGGAGTACACGCCGATCGGCGCGGTGACGGCGGTACCGCACCCGGCCGCTGATCGCGCCGCCGCCTACGGTCTCGATTCGATCATCGTCGACGGCAACGATGTGGACGCCGTCTATGCCGTCGCGATGCGCACGTTGGCGCGTGCCAGGGCGGGAGAGGGGCCGTCGCTGGTGGAGGCCAAGACCTACCGGCACAGCGGTCATTCTCGTGCCGACCCGGGCAAGTACCGGCCGACACCCGAGGTCGAGGCGTGGATGAAGAGGGATCCGCTGCCGACGTACAGGCACAGGCTGTTGGAGCTGGCGATCCCCGACGCCGAGCTTGCGGCGATCGAGGGCGACGTGCGGGCGCGAGTCGATGCAGCCACGGAGGCTGCGCGCAAGTCGCCGCCGCCGCCGGTCGAGCTTGCTTTCACGCAAGTGTGGGCGGATGGGGGCTTCGCATGGAGGAATTGACCTACCGTGAGGCCGTCGCGCGCGGCATCGCGCAGGAAATGGCGCGCGATCAGAGCGTTGTATTCCTCGGCGAGGACATTGCGTCGGCTGGCGGGGTATTCAAAACGACCGGCGGCCTGTTGGAACGGTTTGGCCCGAAGCGGGTGCGCGATACGCCCATCTCCGAGCAGGCCATTGTCGGCGCGGCCGTGGGTGCGGCGATGACGGGTCTCCGGCCGATTGCGGAGATCATGTTTTCTGACTTCCTTGCGGTGTGCTGGGACATCGTCGCCAACGAGATGGCGAAGATGCGTTATATGACGAATGGCCAGGTCACGATGCCAGTCGTCATCCGGACGGCCAACGGAGCGGGCTCGCGCTTCGGGGCGCAGCATTCGCAGAGCGTCGAGAACTGGGCGATGATGGTCCCGGGCCTGAAGGTCGTGGCGCCGTCGACTCCAGCCGATGTCATCGGACTGCTGGCGGCCGCTGTTCGTGATCCGGATCCAGTACTGTTCTTCGAGCACAAGTCGCTCTACGGGACCAAGGGCCTGGTACCCGAGGACACGTTGGTCGACCAACTCGGCAAGGCCAAAGTGTTGCGCCAGGGGAGCGACGTTACGCTGGCGGCGCTTGCGGCCATGGTGCCGCGAGCACTCGCGGCGGCGGAGCGTCTGGCGTCCGAGCACGGAGTCAGCGCCACGGTCGTGGACGTCCGCTCGTTGGTGCCCCTTGACACGGCGACGTTGCTGCGCGAGATACAGCATACGGGTCGGCTGGTGACCATTGAGGAGAACCCGCGCTTGTGCGGATGGGGCGCTGAGATCGTATCGATTGCGGCGCACGAGATCTTTTATTCGCTGGACGGACCGGCGCTGCGGATAACGACCCCGCACCTGCCGCTGCCGTCGGCGGACAACCTGGAAGACGCGGTATTGCCAACGGTGGACCGCATCGTCAAGGAAATCGTTGAGACCTTCGACTAACAGACGCCCCGATGAAGACCAACCTGTTCATTGATGGTACGTGGCGCCCTGCGGCGGACGGCCGTACTTTCACGGTGGAAGACCCCGCTACCGAGCAGCTTCTGGCGCGGGTTGCCGACGGCACTATCGAGGACGCGCTGGCCGCCGTAGCTGCGGCCGACCGGGCGCTGCCGGCCTGGAGCGCTCGCAGCCCGCGGGAGCGCGGCGAGATCCTGCGTCGCGCGTTCGAGCTGATGATCGAGCGACGCGATGCAATTGCGCGCCTGATTGTGCAGGAAAACGGCAAGGCGTGGCGCGACGCCGTCGGCGAGGTGGCGTACTCCGCCGAGTTCTTCCGCTGGTACGCCGAGGAAGCTGCACGGGCGCTGGGCGAGGTGAGCACGGCGCCGAGCGGCAACAACCGAATCCTGGTGCAGCTTCAGCCGGTAGGCGTTTCGCTTCTCGTGACGCCGTGGAACTTCCCGGCGGCGATGGCGACCCGCAAGATTGGTCCGGCGCTGGCGGCGGGTTGTACGGTCGTGCTGAAGCCCGCTTCGGCCACTCCGCTCACCGCCGTGGCCATCGCCGAAGTGCTCGCTGATGCGGGCGTGCCGGCGGGCGTCGTCAACGTCGTTCCTGCCACGCGGTCGTCAGCGGTCATCAGTGCGATGCTCAGGGACAGTCGGGTCCGCAAGCTCTCCTTCACCGGGTCGACGGAAGTCGGGCGGTTGCTGCTGGCCCAGGCCGCCGAGCGTGTCGTCAGTTGCTCCATGGAGCTGGGCGGCAACGCGCCGTTCATTGTGTTGAACGATGCGGACGTCGATGCGGCGGTGCAGGGCGCCATGATCGCCAAGATGCGCAATGGCGGGCAGGCGTGCACGGCCGCGAACAGGTTCTACGTGCAGCGCGGCATCGCCCCGGCCTTCGTCACCAAGTTGGTCGCTGCCATGGCGGCTCTCAAGATGGGTAATGGCCTGGATGAGGAGGTCGGTGTCGGCCCGCTGGTCAATGCCGAGGCACGCGACAAGGTGCAGGAACTAGTCGAGGATGCCGTTGCCCGTGGGGCTCGAGTGCGCTTGGGCGGAAAGACGCCGGAGGGGACCGGGTTCTTCTACCCTCCGACCGTGCTTGACGGTGTTCCGTGCGAGGCGCGCGTACTCAGCGAAGAGATCTTCGGTCCCGTGGCGCCAATCGTCGAATTCGATGATGAGAACGATGCGGTCCGCCTCGCAAACGATACCGAGTATGGCCTCGTCTCGTATCTCTACACCAAGGACCTGGCGCTGGGGCTGCGTCTGGCGGAACGCCTCGACGCCGGGATGGTGGGCCTCAACCGAGGGTTGGTGTCCGATCCTGCGGCACCGTTTGGCGGCATGAAGCAAAGTGGCATCGGGCGCGAGGGCGGACACGACGGGCTCCTGGAGTTCATGGAAAAGAAATACGTGGCGGTCGAGTGGTAAGGGTCGCTGCACGATGAACATCCTGATGCCACAGCTCGGCGAGACTGTCTCGGAAGGCACCATCATCACTTGGCTTAAGAGCGAGGGCGACACGGTACTCGCAGATGAAATACTGCTCGAGCTGGAAACCGACAAGGCCGCGACCGAGGTGCCCGCGCCGATAGCCGGCGTATTGACGCGGATCCTGGTGCCTGCGGGGCAGACGGTGGCCGTCGGTACGGCGCTGGCGGTGATCGAGCCCGCCCGGGCTCCGGTGACAGCGGCAACGGCGGCGGGCTCACCCTTGGCGGAAACGCCGACCACGGCATCGTGGCCACCGGAGTCGGCCCCGGCCGACGCGCCCCGGGGACGCTGGAATCGCGAGCCGAAATTCGATCGCGCCGGGCAGCCGCTGTCTCCTGCCGTTCGTCGGCTCGTGCGCGAGCACGCACTCGACCCGACCGCAATCGTAGGCGGCGGTCGGAACGGCCGGATCCGCCGCAGGGACGTGCTCGCTCATGTGGCAGGCGCTGCGCCGGCCGCGAAGGCGCTGGCCGTGCTGCCGACCGGCGCAGCCGGGCGACTGGTCCCCTTCAGTCGGCTGCGCAAGCGTATCGCCGAACACATGGTGCGCTCGAAGGCGACTAGTCCGCACGTGCTGCAGGCGGTCGAGGTGGATTTCAGCGCCGTGGTGTCGGCGCGCGCGAAGTACAAGGCCGTGTTTCAGGATCGCCACGGCGTGACGTTGACCTTCCTGCCGTTCGTGGCTCACGCCCTCTGCCGGGCCCTGGCCGAGTATCCGGCCCTGAATGCCAGTATCGAGGGCGAGGCCCTGCGGCTGCATGACGACGTCAATCTGGCCGTGGCCGTCGATCTGAATTTCGAGGGCCTGGTCGCGCCGGTCCTGCCACGCGCGCATACCTTGACGCTGACTGCCCTGGCCACCGGCATCCATGGGATCACGCAGCGGGTGCGGTCCGGAAAGTTCAGCGCCGATGAGCTCAAGGGCGGGACTTACACGCTCTCCAATTCCGGCAGCTTTGGCACGTTCCTGACGGCGCCCATCATCAACCAGCCGCAGGTGGCCATTCTGTCGATGGATGGCATTCATAAGCGGGCGACCGTCGTCGAGTCTGACGCGGGCGATTCGATCACGATTCGACCAATCGGCGTGCTGGCGCAGTCATTCGATCACCGCGCAGTCGACGGCGCCTATTCGGCGGCGTACTTGCGCACGCTCAAAGGGATGATCGAAGCCCGCGACTGGGAAGCCGCCCTCCAGGCTTGAGTACGATCGCTAGTGCGGGACTTTTGCGGCCTCCCAACTCGCACACCTTCTCAGAGGCCTCAAGCAACACTCCGATTTCCGGTGGCGGGCGGTGGCGAGCGCCACCGCCCGACAAATCGACTAGCGAGCGGCAACGGTGATCGGCAGAGGCTGACGGTTCCTCGTGTTGTATACCGCGATCAACTCCGCCTGGCCGACCTTGGTCACCGCATCCGTGATTGCCATGTGAACGCAAGCATTCAGTTGCGCGTGCGACACAAGGTCGCGGATGTCCGCGTCAAAGGATTTGCACACCTCATGGGCCGCGAAAACGATGCGGTTGTAGAGCGTAGCCGCACCCTGCGGGTTCGACAGGTTGAGATCCCCGAACTTCACGACGGCCTGAGGCACATCGCTCCGGTCGGCAGCGATGGACACTGCGCCGCAGCCCAAGGCAAGCGCGCCGAAGATCGCGGCGGTGACGAGATGGGGATGCTTAGCGGAAGCGAGCAGAGTTTTCATGATGGTCTCCTGAGTGTTGGTAAATGGTTCCTGGCGGTTTCATCCGGCGGATTTGGCTCCGCCGTCGCGAGGCAAACAGTGCTCCGTGCCGCGCCGGGAGTCCTGATAGGGGTCTGAAAGTGAGCTAGGGATTGTCTGAATGCGAACAGGGAGGGCCGAACGCGGCGCAATCACCACAAGCTCGCGAGGTTTGTGTAAAATCGCAACGGGCCTCGGGAAGGACCTCCACGAGTAAAGTGCACGTCTAATCAGTAAGTTACGATGCCACTGGTCAGTTCAGCAGCAGCTCGTTCCTTGCTCCGGATCGCCGACTTGCGGGTTGATCCGAAGCTGGATGAGATTTGCAAGGACGGCCGCACGATCAAACTCGAACCCAAGGCGATGCAGCTGCTGATGTGCCTCGCCGAGCGCGCCGGCGAGGTGGTCAGCGTCGAGGAATTGCTGGATCAGGTGTGGAAAGACGTGGTCGTCAGCCAGGACTCGGTGTACGCCGCCGTGGCCGCACTGCGTCGCACTCTCGGCGACGATCCGAAGAGTCCTCGGTACATCGCCAACGTCGTACGTCGGGGCTATCGACTCGTCGCACCCGTGTCGCCGTGGGTGGAACCGCAGGCCGACCCGACAGCCAATGCGGCCGCGGCACTGCCGGACAAACCGTCGATCGTGGTCATGCCGTTCGTCAACCTGAGCGGCGATCCGGCGCAGGCGTACTTCAGCGACGGTATCACAGAGGACATCATTACCGAGCTATCGCGCTGGCGACTGCTTGCAGTGCGCTCGCCCTCGGCGTCGTTACGGTATCGCGGCGTCGCGGTCGATACCAAGCAGCTCGCCCGCGAATTGAACGTTCGCTTCGTCATCGAAGGCAGCATCCGGCGGATGGGCGAGCGCATCCGTATCAGCGTCCAGCTGGTTGACGCCGAGACCGGCAGCGATATCTGGGTCGAAAAATTCGACCGCGGGGTCGAGGAGATCTTTGCGGTCCAGGACCGGGTCGTGCAGACGATCGTCAGCACGCTTGTCGGCCGGGTTGAGGTCTCGGCCGCCGAGCGCGCGCGACGCAAGCCACCCACGAGTCTCGCGGCCTACGAGTGTGTACTGAAGGGCAACGCGCTGTCCTGGGACGATTCACTCGGCGCGGCGGAGGCTATGCGGCTGTTCGAGCAGGCCATCGAACTTGACCCCGGCTATGCCCTGGCGCACGCGTTACTCGCCGTGATGTTTTGCAGGCGTTGGCACGATGACCTGCGCAGCCCGGACAGTGTGTTGGAGAAGGCGTACGTCCTCGCAAAGCGGGCCGTCGAGCTCGACGATGGCGAGAGCACGTGTCATGCGATCCTCGGTCAACTGTGCCTGCTGCAACGGCACTACGATCTCGCGGTGCAATACACGCGGCGAGCGGTTGAGATCAATCCGAACAACCAATGGAACGCCGCCGATCTCGGATCCTGCCTCGTTTATACCGGCGAGTCTGAGCAAGCGCTCACCTGGTTTGCGAAGGCCAGAGAGATCGACCCGTACTTCGATGTGCCGTGGTGCTGGCGCGCAGCGGGCTTGGCGTGCATGAACCTGGGTCGCTACGCGGATGCGCTGTTGAGGCTCCGCCATGCGCGCGGTCGCCTCTGCAGCAATGTCGCGCTCACGGCCGCATGCCATGCCCGTCTAGGCGAGATGGACTGTGCCCGAGCCAGCGTTGCCACGTGCCTGTCCATCAGGCCAGACTTCTCGATCGCGCAATTCATGAGCAGGGAGCCTTTTAAGAATCCGGCCGATGCCGAGCAGATCGCTTCCTCCCTGCGCCTAGCCGGACTGCCGGACTGACCGTCGGCCGCCGCAACAGGATCGCTTCCCTCTGCAGAGGAAACATGTCCGGCACGCATGCGAGCAGCGACCCAGGCGAGCCGGCCTGGGTAACCGAGGTTCTAAATTTCTGGTTCGAGGAGCTGGGGGAGGTGCATTGGTTCGCGAGGAGCGAGAAGATTGATGCGCAGATCCGCGAGCGCTTCGGTTCGCTGCACCAACGCCTCGTTGCAGACGAGGGCTGCATCGCAGCGACGCCACGCGCGCTGCTGGCCGCCGTCATCGTTCTCGATCAGTTCTCACGCAACCTGTTCCGTGGCACGCCCGGTGCTTTCGCGGCCGATCCTGTCGCGCGCCGCCTGTCCAGATGCGCGATCAGTCAGGGGTGCGATACGGCCATGGCGGAGCAGGAGCGGCTGTTTCTCTACCTGCCGTTCGAGCACAGCGAGGAGCGCGCAGATCAGGCACTCGCGGTTCAGCTGATCGGAAGTGTCGGCAATGCAGAGTGGACCCGATTTGCCATCGCGCACCAGGAGATCATCGATCGATTCGGCCGCTTCCCGCATCGCAACGCGATACTCAACCGAAATTCATCCGCGGACGAGCTCGCGCTGCTGCAGCAACCCCCCGCGTGGTGGCTGTGATCATCCGAGCAGCCGCTCGTTGCCGCAGAAGGTCCGCTTAGCGTTCGTAGTCCGCGCCTATCTTCAATTCCACTCGCTCAGTCCTTCGAGCGCGCAGAGCTTCTTCCAGCTCGGGCGAGCTTTCATCCGCGCGGCATACTGATGCAGGGCCGGCCACTCGGTCGCCGGCCTTGGCATGTTCCGCGACCAGCGCATCAGCATGATCAGCATGAGGTCCGCGGCCGAGAACTCTGCGCCGAGCAGATACGGGCCCTTCGCCAGCAGATGCGCATCGATTCGCGCCCAAACGCTTTCTATCCTGCGGCACGTCGCGGCGTTCAGTATCGCTTGCATGTCGGGGTCGTCGCTGACGTCTGCCGGATAAAACCACAGGCGGAACGCCGGCTGCAGCGTATTGGCGAGATACACGATCCACTGATACCACCCGGCGCGGCTCGCGGAACTCTCCGCCGGCGCCAGCCGGGTCTCAGGATGTCGGGTCGCTATCGTCATCAGCAGCGCAGCCGTTTCGGTGAACGGTGTATCGTCGATCAGCAACGTGGGCACGACTCCGCCGGGATTGAGCCGCAGATAAGCCGGGTCGCGCTGCTGGCCAGCCTGCAAATCCACCAGCACCAGGCGGTATTGTGCGTTTGCCTCGATCAACGCCTGGTGCACGCACATGCTGGCGGTTCCCGGGCTGTAGTAAAGCGTATACATGCCGTCTGGCTCTCCTACTAAGGGAATTACCGCCCGAAGCCTGAGCCACTCGCAGCGACCCATTTGCCGCTAGTGACCCGGGGCATACTCTATTGTCGCATGGCCGCCCCGGTCTGCGGCGCGGTGCGTGACATCCCGGCTGAGGCCTCGGCGCGCCTGGTCGGCTGGTCAGCGACGCTCGAGGGGCTCGCACGCATGACTTGGGTCCTGATTCACACCTTCACCTTACAAGTCAGCGCTATTTAAGTACAGGCGGGCTGCGACCACAGCTATTCCCAATCCATCAGATGCATGATTTGCGCCTTTCCCAGCGCTGCGCGCAAGTAGCGATCATCAGCCGTAACAAGAATGCCGTCTGGAGTCTCGAGTGCGACCGCGTGATAGAAGGTATCGAACAAATGTTGCTTGAGTTCGATTGCCAGTTCGACTCCGCGCCGCAGTACAAGCAGTCTCATCTGTCGCAGGAAGCTCCAGTGCATTCAACATCGTTGGCGCTTCAGATTCCGGTCGCCGCCTTCACGCGCGCGCCGGAGAGCGGAAGATCCCTCAGGCGTTTGCCGATCGCGTCCGCAATGGCGTTGGCGACCGCGGCCGCGGCGGGGCCCTGGCCGGCTTCGCCGCAACCCAGAAACGGCTCGCCCGCTCGGTCCACGATGTGGACCTCGACGCTGTCCGGAACCGCATCGAAGCGCAGGATCGGATACTTCGACCAGTCCACTGACGTGATGCGCGTGTCATCGAAGCTGACGTTCTCATAGAGGGTCCAGCTCAGCGACTGCAGGATTGCACCTTCGATCTGGTTGCGGACACCGTCGGGGTTGACGACCTGTCCGGTATCCACAGCAGCCACGACGCGCTCGATTCTGACGCGCCCGGTCTCGTACTGGACGTCGACCTGCATGGCAATGGCGCAATACGCCGCGAGATTCTTGTAGCGGGCGAAGGCAAAGCCGCACCCGGTTCCCGGCCCTTTGGGGCGGTTGCCGCCGTGGCGCCGGCCGGCCCATCCGAACCGCTCTGCCGTCGTGGTGATGACATCGCGCGCGCGGGGGTCCTGGAGATGTCGGAGCCGGAAGTCCACCGGGTCGGCCCCGGCGCCCAGCGCAAGCTCATCCATGAAGCTCTCGATGGCGAACACATTCATGTGCGCACCGAGTGAGCGCAGCGCCGATACGCGCACCGGCATCGTCGGAAGAAAGTGATGCACGACCTTCGCTTGCGGCAGGCTGTAGAGCGGGATGGCATTGCGGTCCCCGCCGCCTTCCGGTTGCGGCAGTATCCGGGGCGGCGGAATGGGGAAGGCGTGCTCGACGTGTTGGCCCGCCAGCATCGACCCGGCAGGTCCCGGCCGCGTCGCGTGCGTGTTGGACCACACCCCGTAGTCCCAGTCGCGAATCTGTCCGGAAGAATCCAGCGAGGCGCGTACCCTGGCCACCATCGCCGGGCCGAAGGGTTCCCACGCAAATTCCTGTTCACGCATCCATTGCATACGTATCGGCCGGCCGGGCAATCGGCTGGCGACGAGCGCAGCATCCGCAGCCGCGTCGTCAGCACCGTTGTGCCCGTAGCAACCGGAGCCTTCCACGTGAATGCAATGCACCTTCTCCGGTGCAAGACCCAACAACTCGGCAATCGCCTGCCGGTCGGGATAGACGCCCTGAGTGTGGCTCCAGACCGTCACGGACCCTTTATCCGCCAGTGCCACGGCGCACGAGGGGCCGATGGACGCGTGCGCAAGGTACGGGCGTGAATAGGTCGCTTCCAACGAGGTGGCCGCCGTCGTGTCGCCGGCTCGTTTCTCGAAGATCGTGAAATCCTGCGCAGGAAGCTTCAGAAGCGCGGCGGACAGCTCCGACTGCTTGGGCAGCGTCGGTCTCTCCTGCCAGCGCACCGCGGCAGCCAGCGAGCGCATCGCCTGGATCGCCTGGAACTCCCGCTCGGCCACGACCGCCAGAAAATTGCCATCGCGGACGATCTTCACGATGCCCGGC
The DNA here is from genome assembly GCA_005878095.1 of Gammaproteobacteria bacterium. Classification (GTDB taxonomy): domain Bacteria; phylum Pseudomonadota; class Gammaproteobacteria; order Steroidobacterales; family Steroidobacteraceae; genus 13-2-20CM-66-19. The sequence continues at coordinate 27,043 of VBNH01000095.1, forward strand.
ATGCGTTCGACGGATGTCGTGTCCACGGTCGTGAGCTGCGCTCGATAGCTCGGTGGGCGCACGACACGCGCATGCAACATGCCCGGCAGTCGCATGTCCTGCACATACGCGGCTCCGCCCGTCACCTTGGCAGGAATATCGATCCGCGGGATGGGTCGAGCCATCACGGTGAAGCGAGCAGGATCCTTCAGGGGCGTCACCGGCTTTGCCTGAAGGTGGAGGAGGTTCGGTGACACGATTTCGCCGTAGGTAAGGCGTGATCCATTCGGACCCAATACGGTCGCGTTTGCGGCTTTGAGCCGATCGGGCGGCATGTGCTGCTTGCGGGCCGCCTCGAGTATCAGGATCTCGCGAGCCTGCGCCGCGGCATGGCGCAGCGCAGTGCCGCTGTCCTGAAGAGAATGGCTTCCGGCCGTGTAACCCTCGTTGGCCGTCCGTTCGGTGTCGGCCGTTACGAGTTTGAGTCGGTCGAGCGGGACTTCGAGCTCCTCCGCCACCACCTGCGCCAGCGCGGTCTTGACGCCCTGGCCGAGTTCCGCCTTGCCGGTGAAAGCGGTGACGGTTCCGTCGGCGTCGACACGAATCCAGGCATCGAGAAACGGCGCGCGGCCGAGGCTCCCGGGCAACCTGGCAGCGGCGCCGACGGGTTTCAGTCCTCCCGCTTCCTGTCCAGACGCGACCGGCGGGAGGGCAAAGCTGACGATCAGCGCGCCGGTGCCCCGCAGCACGGCGCGCCGCGAAACGCTGACGTCGCCCTCCCGGGCAGCGAGTCGCTTCGAGGCAGTCACGGGTTCACCGCGCTATCCGACCCACCGCTTTGCATGAGTCTGGCCGCCCGGCGAACGGCACGCAGAATTCGCGCGTGCGTCCCGCACCGGCACAGATGGGATTGCAGCTGGGTGCGAATCTCGGCGTCCGAGGCGTGGGCATTCTTCTGCAGCAACGCCTGTGCGCGCATGATCATGCCTGGTATGCAATAGCCGCACTGCGCGGCCTGCTCGTCCATGAAGGCACGCTGCAACGGCCCGGGATGCTCAATCGTGCCGAGCCCCTCGAGTGTCGTGATCTCCTTGCCTCCGAGCACCTGGATCGGGACGATGCAGGAAAACACCGCCTGGCCATCGACGATCACGGTGCAGGCGCCGCATTGGCCGAGCCCGCAGCCGTACTTGGCAGCGTTGAGCTGGAGATTTTCCCGCAGTACATACAGCAACGGCGTCTGCGGGTCGGCGTCGACCGCACGAATCCGGCCATTGACCTTGAGATCCATCAGCCGCAGTCCCCCAGGCTCGCGACCAAGCCCGCCGCCACGCGCTCGGGGCGCTCAGACACGCCTTTGCCCGGCGCGCTATGCCGGCTGCCGACACTCGCAGACCAGAAGGGTTCCGCCATTCTCTCCGCGTCCGATCGATAGATGAGCGTCAATCATTGCGGCCCGGTAGCGCATGATTTTAAGGCCGAGGCCAGCAGACTCTGCCGCGTACGGCGATAATCCGACGCCGTCGTCCGAGATCTCGAGCCGTACGGTATCGGGCTGAACATCGAGAGTGACACGGATGGACTGCGCCCCTGCGTGTTTGAGCGCATTCGTCAGACCCTCCTGGGCAATGCGGAACAGATGGTCCGTGGACGGCCACTGCAGGCGGATCGGCGCATCCTCGATCGCGTTAAATCGCACGGCGGGGCCGCTGGGGTCGTACTGGCGGTCCACCATGTCGTGCAGCGCCTGGACCAGCCCGCCATGCGCCTCGCTCAACGGCGCGAGGCCTTGGGCAATGGCGTGACAAGTACTGATCGTCCTGCTGGCGAGCAACGAGAGTCGGTCGAGTTCATCTGCGTTCGGCTGGTGGCCTTTGCGCGCGGACGCGGCCAGACCGCGGGCGAGCAGGGCAACCTCCATGAGCTCCTGACCCAGCCCATCGTGAATCTCCTTGCCGAGTCGCTGCTGCTCCTGGTGGGTCGCTTCGCCGACCGCCCACTCGAGGCGCTTTTGCTCGGTGATGTCCTCAGCAACGCCAAGGACGCGGTCAACCTCCGCTCCCGGCCCGGTGCGAACGCCTCGGGCAACGACCCGTAGCCAACGTTGCACACCGTCGGTGCCCCACAGCGGCACATCGATGTTGAGATCGGACCCCTGGGCAATGGTGGACGCACCCGCAAGAATACGCGCGCGCGTCGCTTCGTCGTAGAAAGTCTTGGCGCCCAATTCAATAAAGCGATCGAGATTACAGCCATACACGCGCTCAAAGCCGCCGCTCACCCAGGTCGGTTGCGGGTGCCCATCCCTTACCACTCCCTCGAACACGAAGCCCGGCACGAGATTGGCGATGGTCCGATAGCGGAACTCGCTGTCGACGAGCTGACTCTCCGCGTGCTTCCGAGCGGTGATGTCCTGGATCTGCGAAACGAAATACATCGGCTGACCTGCGTCATCGCGCACCAGCGAGACGGATAGAAGGATCCAGACGATGTGCCCGTCCTTATGAAAGTATCGTTTCTCCATGTCGCAGTGAGATCGCGACCCGTCCAGCAGCTGCCGCATGTACTCCATGTCCGCATCGAGATCATCCGGGTGGGTGATGGCCTGAGACGTCGTCGCCAACAACTCCTCGGCCGTATAACCCACGATTCCACACAACGCGCGGTTAACTCGCATCCACCGGCCGTCCGGAGCTACCAGCGCAATGCCGATGGCTGCGAACTCGAACGCGCCTCGGAACCGCGCCTCGCTCTCGCGCAAGGTGGTGGTCCGAAGTTTCTCGGCGTCGCGATGTCGCTGCATGACAAATGCCGCCAGCGAGGACGCGAACTGAATGAGATCAGTCTCGTGCGTCGACGGCGCTCGTCGCTCGCGGTAATACAGAGCGAGCGTGCCGAGCAAAGCGCCGGCATCGTCGACAATCGGCACCGACCAGCAGGCCCTGAGGCCGTACGACAACGCGATCGGCGCATACTTGGTCCAAAGGTCGGACTGTTCAACGTCTTCGACGACGACCATCTCACGACGGGCCGCGGCGGTGCCGCAGCTTCCCTCGCCGATGCCAATCGGTACGGGATCTATCGCGTGGGTGTACGCCTCAGGCAGGCTCGGAGCTGCCCCGGGCCGCAGCAGCCGGCCCGTCGGGTCGACGAGCAGTACCGTGCAATGGAGGCCCTCCGTCCAGGTCTCGACATAGGATGCGAGTGCGCCTAGCAGCGCATTGAGGGGCGCGGCAGAGCTGAGCAGCGCGAGCAATCGGACCTGCGCCCGTAGAGGATCCCGATGCGAGGCCGCTCTCGGTGCGCGGCTCACGATCGAATCGACAGTGGCGGCCCAGTTCGTGTTCTCGGCCGTGCGAGGCATGCGGCTCCTGTTGGTCGACAGCCGTGCCCGCGTCGACGTCGCCGGTATATACGCCGCCGGTTCCCCCAAGGCAAGGCGTCGCTACGCCGCTACGATCAGGCAGCCGCGGGTATCCCCGTGCCTGTTGCTGTTCCGGGCAGTCTGATCGCACATGCGGCTTTCAACGCTCCGCTGGATTGCGCCATTTCGGACTGAGCTTGAGGCCGACGCGGACGCGCCTCTCGGGTAAAACCCTCCCGTGGTCTGCCGCGCGCGTGCAGAGACGTTCGGACAGACCCGACTCGTCGATGAAGGCGATCAATAGTCCTTGCCGCGCAGCGTCTTGTTTCGGGAAGGCCACTGCGTCTGCTTCCATCGCATCACGCCCGGCGGATGCTGTTGCCGGTCGCGGCTCGTCGGGCGCTGCACGCTCCAGCCCATCCGCTGCAGGGTCCGCCACACGGAACTTACCGCCAGGCGCACCCCAAACTCCCGCCGGATCAACGCCCCAATCCGCTGCAGCTTCCACATTTCCGTCGTATACCCGGCCGCCTGCGACCCCGCCTTGAGGAGTTTCGCCAGCTGCTCGAGTTGCCGGTCCGTCAGAATGGACGGTCGGCCAATCCGCCCCGCACGTCGTAAACCCCGCAAACCGTCCTGCTCGAGCAGTCGGCCCCAACGCATCACCGACTGTCGCGACGCCGCGACCCAGCGGGCAACCTCGGCCGGCCGTACACCCCGCCGCAGCAGCTCCCCCGCCAGCCGTCGGCGCTGCTCCAGCTCCTTCAGCGTTTCCAGATCTCGTTTGGTACCCATGCTCTCGTCGTATCTCACCACCGGACATCCTTGACCCGCAAGATCGTCAAAAATGTCACCCATTTATGAAAGCGTCACTCATTTACCGAAGTGTCACTCATTTACGGAAGTCAAAATAAAAACCCAAGCTTGAGTCCCCGTTATCCAGAGTTGCGTGGGGTGTCACAAACAGGCTCTCGGAAAACCACAACAATCCAGCCATTGTCGCATTCGATTTCGGCCGCTGCGGCGTAACGCGACGCGACCGCCCTCTGAGGGCAGCGCGCGGTTAATGAAATTGGGCCGTCTCTCAACCAAGCTCAGGAATCAGCATCATGCGCAATTCGATCATACTCAAGGGTCTCGTGGCCGCGGCGGCGGCGGTGGTACCCCTGCTGTGTCACGCCGAGTCGAACGTTCAGACCGGCGCCAATACGGCCGCACCCGGCGCGACCGCGCATGTGGACTTCCAGATCACGATTCCGAAGATACTCTATCTTCGCGTCGGAACCGGCTCGTCGTACACGACAGGTGTTCTGTCATCCGTCGGCACGGTTGATCTGGTCTCGTTCGCACCGACGGCGGCGCAGGTGGGCAACGGCACCGCGGTCGCGGGCACCGGCGGCGATCAGACCAACGGCGTGGAGACGGCAGCGGTCGTCAGCAACAGCGGCAACGTGACGCTGAACGCCACCGCAACCGGTGCGCTCGGCGACGGCGCCGGCGATTCCATCGCCTACACTCAGATCACCACGACCGCGACCACACTGACCTCAGCGACTGCCCTGCCGGCACCCACGCTGGCCAACGGCGCCAGCGCAAACGTGGTGATCACCGCGCCCCCGACCAAGGTGATCATCCAGGATGCGAAGTGGACCTATGCGTACGCCAACACGACAACGCCGCCGGCCGGAACCTACGGTGGCGTGAACGTGAATAACGGCCGCGTGGTGTACACCGCGACGATGCCGTAACGCTCGTCAGACCCCAGGACTCGGTGCTTCATGTCCCCCCCACGGCGCGACACAAACCAGCGCCCAGGGGGGGCGGGTTGGCATAACGCGAGCCGCCTGGCCGGGCTCGTCCTGTGCGTCGCGCTGCTCGCCTCAGCTTCGCACACGGTTTGCGCCTTCACGGTAACGATCGCCGCGGCGGCACCCAAGACCGTCTATCTGCAGGTGGGAGTCGGTGGCTTCACCGGCAACTACAACGCTGGCGGCACCCCGGGCAATAACGCAACCGTCAACAAGGAGTCCGTCGCCGTGGCCGCCGCCGCGGTCGGCAACGCTACCGCGCAGGCCATGGCCACGGACAGCACCGTGGGCGCAAGTTCCTACGACGGCTTTGCGTTCTGTAACGTCCCCGCGCAGCTGTACATCGGCGGTTTCTACCGGACCACGACTGCCGGCGGAGGCTCTGTCAATGTGACCGCGACCGTGCCCGCCGCGCTCGTCGATGCCGGCGGCGACACCCTCTCGTTCGCGCGAATTTCCTGGACGACCGGCGGCAACGGTCCGACCGGCAGCACTTCGACTCAACCCTTCCCCGCCGGAGTCTTCGCCGCGGGCGCGGTGCAGACCGTGGGGGCCATTGCCCAAAACCAGTGGGCCGAAAGCTGCTGGACCTTCTCCTACGGCAACACCACGATTCCCGCCGCGGGCACTTATACCGGCCGCGTGCTCTACACGTTGACCGCACCGTGACCGCGCTGTCGCCCGAGCTATGCGTGCCCTCCCGCGGCTGCTGCTGTTGACGGTTCTGGTCGTCGCCGTCCCGGCTGACGCCAAGACCACGGTCATCGACGACTCCGGCACGCTGCCCTACGACGCGCCGCTCGTGCTGCACTGGCAACAGCTGTCGCCGCGCCGACCCGTCAACAACCGCATGACCGGCACGCTGACCGTGCGCGTGAAACTCAACGTCGCGCGCTGGCTGCGGCGCCCCGGGCGCATCTACCTGGTGCTGCCGACGCAGCAGCCCGGCGCGATGAACGCCTCCTGGTCCACACAGGGCCGGCTGCTTTCGGGACGCTTGAGTTCCGGTACTCGGGCGCTCGTGTACTCGGGATTGATCAGGACGCCCTTTATCGAGGACGTGCTGCAACTCACCCTGGAGGTGGACGGCACCCGGATGCGGCAGCTGTACCAAGTGAACTTCAGATTCGAGATGGACGAGGAGTGACCGTGCGACCCATAGCACTGGGGGTGAGTTTGCTGCTGGCCGCGTGGCATGCGGCGGTCGCTTCGGCCGCCGGGTTTGCCGCGCTGGTGTCGCCGCCACGGTTCGAGCTGACGACCCGGGCGGGTACCACGGTCCGCCAGGTATTCGAGCTCACCAATCGTTCCGCCGCAGCCGCTAAGTTCCATGTACACACGGCGGACTTCCCGCTAGGATGCGCCGGCGGGGGAGTGCCGGTTCGGCGTTCTGGTCGAGGGCGAGGAGCCGGCCGTGGCCCAGAACGGCGCGCTGCGGCTGCCGGTCGTGGGACGCATCGGCATCATCGTGTATGTGATTGTTGGCGACGCCAAGCCACAAATCGAAGTGTTCGGGCCGCAGGTGGTCTCGCTCAACGGCCAGAGGGTGCCGGCCCTGCGCGTGCACAACGCCGGCGCAGCACACGCGCGCATGAGTGGCTTTCTCTCCGGCACGGATGCGAAGGGCATCAAGTACGACTTCAACCCCTCCGATTTGCCGATTCTCCCCGGCGAGGTCCGCGAAGTCTTCTTGACACCGTCGACCGGCGGCAACGACCACCCGACGCTCACTTTCCCCGTCAGCGTGCAGGGAACACTCGAATGGGGTAATCAGCGCACCGAGCTCAACGAGCGCTTTGAATGATCCCCGGGGCGGGCCGCGCCTGGGGCCTGGTGGCGTGGCTCTGGGGCCCGTGGGTGATCGCAGCGCTGAGTGCACCGTCACACGCACAGACCGCCCCGCAGGCGCCACCGGTCCCAGCGCCCACCTACCAGGATCGCTACATTGCCGGCGGCACCTTGAGTCCCGACATTTCCACGGGGGGCTACGGCACGAGCGAGACCAGTGGCCTCGCGCGCTCGATACGCATCGATGGTGTCGTCAGTGTCCTTGACCAGGAAGGTGCGGACGCTTCTCCCCGCGCGCACGAGAACGGCGTGATCGTGGACGCGCAATGGGACACCGCGTCCTACGGCGCCTGGTCGGCCGACGCCGCGGTACGCACCGGCGGTTCCAGCCGCCGCGGGGTCAGCCACGACTACGGCACCGCCTCGTTCTCGCTGCACGAGCGGGGCATGCCCTTCGACGATGGCTGGCAGGCGGACAATGCACTCGGCGATATCAATGCACCGCTCATCAACCTCGCGCGCGTGCAACCGCGCTTTCTTCTGGCGCAGGGGCCGATGGCGGGCGTCGAGACCGAATGGCGGGGCCCGTCGGTGCTGCAGTTCGTGGCCGGCGCCGGCAAGCCGGGCATCTACGACGGCATCAAGGTCCCGATCTTTCAGACCCTGGGCGGATCTACGGGCATGCTCGGTGCGCAGTGGGCGCCGGCGTCACAATGGGCGCTGGGCGGAGAATTCGCAGCCGCCCGCGATGTCCCGCTGTACTACCCGCCGCTGGGCAGCTTCGCCACGGCGGCCACCGAGCGCATCTCTTCCACCACCGGCTTGCTCACGGCCGCGTGGCAGGATGGCGGCTCGCGCGCACAGATCAATGTCATCGACGGCACCGTGGATGGCAGCGGCAACTCGCGCGGTGCGTGGGTGGATGCCTCGCACACCCAGGGCGCAATGACGCAGAGCTTCGGTGCGTTCCGTATCGACCCCAATCTCGCCTGGGGCAATCAGCTGATTACCAGCGACGCCGAGGGCGGCTATTACCGCGTGGACTACCAGAGCCGGCGCTGGCTGGCGGACTTCGGAGTGGACCAAGTCAGCTCGGTGTCGGGAACGGGCTCCAGCACGACTTTCGTCAACGGCGATGCGCGCTACCAGCTGTCCCGCGACTCAGGGCTAGGCGGCGTGGTCAACGTCCGCCGCAGCGCCGGCGCCAGCGCCTGGTCGCTGGAGGGTTACCTCGACAACGCCAACTCCTACGGCATCGGCCGCGGACAACTCGACTACGCGACCGATCCGCAGGCCCGGGACGCCACTTTGACGTTGCAGCAGACCTGGAATATGCGTGCCGGCACGCGCCTGAGCACCACCGCCGCCGTCGACCGGATCCGCAGCACGGCGATCACGAACGTCGAGCAGGACAGCACCGTCGTGCGCCTGGCAGTCTATGGGGGCGGAGACCTCAGCGCGCGCCTCGCCCTGGATGGCGGCGTCCAATGGGCCACCGCCGTGCAAGGTCAGGCGGCGCCTTCCCGGTCCGCAGATGTTTCACTCACCTGGCAGGTGGCCCGCACGTGGTCGGTGCTCGCGAGCTACTACGAGAATCGGGTCGGCTCGTGGACGCCGTTGGTCGTGACCTCGCCGCTGGCGCCGCCGACTCCAGCCGTAATTGCGGCGGCCGGTGAGCGTGGGGTGTTCCTGACCGTGCGCTACCAGGACGCGCGCGGCGCGCACTTCGTGCCGCTGGGTGGCGTGCCAGGCTCGGGATCCGGCCGCCTGAGCGGTGTCGTGTACCTGGACGCGAACGAGAACGGCCACTACGACGCCGGTGAATCCGGCGCTGCGAACGTCACGGTGATCCTTGACGGCCGTTTCTCGGTGCGCAGCGACGCCAATGGGCGCTTTGACTTCCCGGCGGTGGCGGCCGGGCAACACGCGCTCACCGTGCAGGCGGACAATCTGCCACTGCCCTGGACGCTCACCGACTCCGGCCGCACCGAGGTCGAGGTGGCCACGCGCGACCGCACCGAAGTCAACATCGGTGCGCTGCGACTGAAATAATCGTGCGGCCGCGTCAGCGGCGGCCCTCGATGATCGGTTCGAACGCCTGCGGCTCGCAGGTATTGCAGCCGCCCTCCGTGAAGGCAGCGCGTTGCCATAGCATCCCAGGGCATCTGCCCGTAATTCATCGGGCATGAACAGAATGATGTTGGGGCTGCGCGGCACCGGGACGCGTGCTTTGTGGTGCGGCCCCTCCATGTTGCTCCACTGAAACTCACGATTCCACCCGCCCTTCGGCAAAGTTGTTGAACGCAAGCTAGGCACCTCGGCTTGCACCCGCAGCGCCTAAAGAGCGCCACGCCTCAAATACCGCCTCCACGCAGAGCTGATCGACGCGCGTGGAGAACGGCGGGCCACCGACGCCGACCACCGCCGAGCCGGACGGGCTGCGCGGCAAGTAGTAACTCGGCGACTGGGCGCCGTAGAGCACCACGAGCGGCAGGCTCAAGGCGGCGGCCGCGTGTGCCGGACCGGTGTCGACTGAGATCATGCTGTGCGCTGACTCGCACAGCGCAAAGAGCTGACGCAGTCCG
>VBNH01000149.1 GCA_005878095.1 Gammaproteobacteria bacterium
GGCGTCTGCGCGCTGCTGTGCGCCCGGGACGCCAGGTTCTTCGATCTCGTGCTGCTGTGGGGCAGGACGCGCCTGCCGGCGTATCTGGCGACGCTGCGCCTCTGGCGCGCCAGCAGCTACAGTCCGCTGACGCTGGATCTTCCGCGCGGCGACGGCTGTCGCAGATCCGCGCCCGTGGTGCCCATCGCCCCTCATGGGCGGAGAGCGGCGCCATGTTGAGGGCGCGGCGCGAGCAGGCGCTGCAACGGGAGCCCACCAGCGCCGCGCACATTCCCTACACAGCCCACGTCGCGGCCCGCGTGGTCAGGACTGCCCCCGGCGACTACCTGCAGGCCTTCCGTCTCGGCGGCGCCAGCTTCGAGAGTGCCGACGATGAGCAGCTGAACGGCTGGCACGAGCGGCTGAATGTGCTGTGGCGCAACCTGGCCAGTCCCAACATCGCGCTGTGGACGCACGTGATTCGCCGTCCCGAGCGTCCCACCGTCGCGGTCACCGCCGGACGTGGATTCGTCGACATCCTGACCGCGAGATACCGCGAGCGGCTTGCGAGCGAAACGCTGATGGTCAACGAGATCTATCTCGCGGTCTTGTACCGCCCGCTCGCGGGCATCGCTGCGGGACTGGCCTCCAGGGTGCTCGCGCGCACGAGCTCCGGGAGCCCCGAGCGCGAGCTCAGGGATGCCCTCGATGCGTGCGCGAAGCTCGGGCAGATGGTACGCGCCTCGCTCGCGCGTTATGAGCCCGAGCCTCTGACTGCCTATCGCCACGGCGACACCTGGTGCTCCTCGCTCCTCGAATACCTCGCGCTTCTGATCAACGGTGAATGGCGGCGCGTGCCACTGCCGGCAGGGCCGTTGAACGAGGCGCTCGCGACGACCCGGCTGCTGTTTGGCGCGGAAACCATCGAGTACCGGCTGGCGGATGCCACGCGTGCCGGCGCCATGCTCGGAATCAAGGAGTACCCGACCCCGAGCGTCGTCGGGATGTTCAACCGCCTGCTGTCGGCGCCGTTCCCGCTGGTGCTCACGCAATCCTTCTCCTTCCTTTCGCGGGCCGCGGGACAGGCACTGCTGCAACGACAGTTCCACCGCATGGCCAACGCCGGTGACTTTGCGGTGTCGCAGGCGGTCGAGCTGAAGGAGGCTCTCGATGGCCTGAGCAGCAACGAGTTCGCGATGGGTGACCATCATTTCTCGCTGCAGGTGCTTGCCGATATCGAGCCAGCGGAGAGCGAGCAGCCCGACAGCTGGCGCCTCGCGGAGCTCAACGATCAGGTGGCGCTCGCGCGCAGCATCCTGGCCGACACCGGCATGACGGTGGCGCGGGAGGATCTGGCGATCGAGGCGGCTTTCTGGGCGCAGCTGCCGGGAAACTTCGCGATGCGCCCGCGCAAGGCGCCGCTCACCTCGCGCAACTTCGCGGCCATGGCCCCGTTCCACAACTACCCGCTGGGGCGCGCCGCGGGCAATCACTGGGGCGAGGCGCTCGCGCTGCTGTGCACCAGGGCGCGCTCGCCTTATTACTTCTCCCTGCACGCCAGCGACCCGAGAGATGCCGATGGCGGCAGCCGCAAGGACACCGGCCACACCTTCATATGCGGGCCCACGGGCTCCGGAAAGACGGCTTTCATCGGCTTTCTCGTGACGCTGCTCGAGCATCACGGGGCCACCCAGGTGATCTTCGACAAGGACCGGGGCCTCGAGATTCTGGTGCGCGCTCTCGGGGGAGAGTACTTCGAGCTCAGGACCGGCGTCGCGACCGGCTTCAATCCGTTGCAGCTCCCGGCCACCGCCCGGCACGTCGAGTTCCACAAGACGTGGTTGCGGCTGCTGACGCGACCGGCCGCCGGCCGACCGCTCACTTCCCGTGAGGGCGCCGACCTCGACCAGGCGCTCCGTGGGACGCTGGCTCTCGAGCCCGCTGCGCGACGCCTGTCGCGGCTGATCGAATTCCTCGATCCCACCGACCCCGAGGGCACGCACGCGCGTCTGGCGCGCTGGTGCGAATCGGCGCACGGCGAGTACGCCTGGGTGTTCGACAACCCGAGCGACTCGGTGGTGGCAAGGCTATCCGCGCATCCGACGATCGGCTTCGACGTCACCGAATTTCTCGATCACGAGCTGCTGCGCGCCCCGATCACGCTCTACGTCTTTCACCTGGTGCGCCAGCTCCTCGACGGCCGGCGTCTGGTGTGCTGGATGGATGAGTTCTGGCGGCTGCTGGCGGACCCGGCGTTTGAGAGCTTTGCCCGGGATGGCCCGAAGACCTGGCGCAAGCTGAATGGCGTGATGGCGCTCGCGACGCAGAGCGCGAGCGACGTGCTGGAGAGTCCGATCAGCCGCACCATCGTCGAGCAGACGCCCACCAAGGTGTTCTTCCCGAACGGCGAGGCGAGCGCCGCCGAGTACATGCAGGGCTTCGGCCTCAGCGAGCGCGAATTCAAGCTCGTCAAGGAGCAGCTCGATCCGGGCTCGCGCATGTTCCTCATCAAGCAGGGGCATCACAGCGTCGTCTGCCGGCTGGATCTGAAGGGCTGCGAGGCGGAGCTCGCGGTGATCTCGGGAACCGCGCGTGACCTCGAGCGTGTGCGGCGTCTGATCGCCTCGCATGGGCGCGACCCCGCACTGTGGCTGCCGGTGTTTCTGGCCTCGCCCAAGCGGGAGTAGTGGCTTCGATCGACCTGCCTGCAAGGAGTGATGTCATGGTCAAGCGAGAGATCGCATTTGCGCTGGCGTTTCTGGTGCTGCTCACCGTGACCCCCGCCGCCCAGGCGCAATTCGCGGTGATCGACGCCGCCTCCCTCACGCAACTGATGTCACAGGTGCGCATGCTCGAGCAGCAGCTCGCGACGGCGCAGAATCAGCTCACCCAGGCGCGGGTGCAGTTCCAGGCGATGACCGGTGGCCGCAGCATGGAGCGCCTCCTCGGCGCCACGGCGCGCAACTACCTGCCGGCGAGCTGGGGGTCGCTCGAGAGTGCACTGCAGGGCGCGGCCGGGGCTTATCCCGGGCTCGCGGCGGATCTCGACCGCGCACTGGCGGGCGTAGCGGTGCTGTCCCCCGCGCAAGTCACGGCGCTCTCCCCGCAGGCGGCCGCGCAGCTTCGGGCGCAGCGCCAATCCGCGGCGCTGCTCGAGGCTCTCACCCACGAGGCGCTCGCCAACTCCAGCAGCCGCTTCGCGGCCATCCAGCAGCTGATCGACGCCATCGCCCGGGCGGGGGATCAGAAGGCGATCCTCGATCTGCAGGCGCGGATCGCGGCCGAGGGCGGCATGCTGCAGAACGAGCAGACCAAGCTCCAGGCGCTCTATCAGGGCGCCGAGGCGCAGCAGTGGGCCAACGCGCAGCGGCTCGGCGAGCTGACGGTGGCGGGTCACGGACGGTTCGAGACCCGCTTTCAGCCGCACCCCTGAAGGTGCGCGCGAGCACGCACCGATGGGCTTCTTCGCGACCTTCTGGACCTGGCTCAACGGCCAGCTCGCCGATTACATCGGCACCAACACCGCGCGGGTCGGGGAGGCGCTCGAGCCGGCGATCGTGACGCTCGGCACGGCTTACGTCATGGTATGGGGGTATCTGCATCTCGCGGGCCGCATCGATGAGCCCTTCGGAACGGGGCTCAAACGGCTGGTGACGCTGGCCGTGGTGCTGGGCGGCGCCCTGCACCTGTGGCTCTACAACAGCCTCATCGTCGACACGTTCTACCGCGCGCCGACTCAGCTGGCCGCGGCCCTCGTCGGCACACCCGATCCCGTCTCCACGGTCGACTCCATCTGGGACCGCGGCGGCGCCGTCGCGGGCTATCTGTGGAGCGGCCATGGATTCTCGCCCGGGGCCGTCGGCTACTACCTGGCCGGCGCGATCGTGTGGACACTGATCGGGCTGCTGTGCGTGTACACGATGTTCCTCATTGCGCTCTCGAGCATTGCGCTCGCGGTGCTGCTCGCGCTCGGGCCGCTGTTCATGACGCTGCTGCTGTTCGAGGGGACGCGGCGCTTCTTCGAGGCGTGGCTCGCGCAGCTCGCCAACTACGCCCTGATTACCATCCTGACCGTGCTGACGGCCGCCCTGCTGCTCCAGGTCGTGGCGTCGTATGCGGCCCAGACCGCCGCGCGAGGCAGCGCCATCCTGACGGTCGATGCGCTCAACATGGTGTTGATCGCGGTGCTGGTGTTCCTGCTCATGCGCCAGGTGATGCCGATCGCGGCTGCGCTCGCCGGCGGCATGGCGCTCAACAGCTTCGGAGGCGTGAGCCGCCTGGTGAACTGGGGGCTACACCAGGGCACGCGCGCGACCGCGCTCACCACGGCCGCGTTCTCGAACCTGGTGGCGCGCCCGAGGCGCTCGAAAACGATCGCGACCACGGTCGCCCGGACGTTCTAGACGAAGAGGCCAGTTAGACGAAGATGCCAGCGATGACCCAGCGAACCTCAACCCTGAGCACGCGAGTCAGGAGACTCACGAGAGTCGTACTTCCGTATCTGCTCGTCGCTCTCGCTCCCGGCGGCTGCGCGTCGCACGCCGCGCGTTGCGACGGCGCTCTGCAGCCGATCAACGCTCCCGCGCCGGTCGAGCATCGTACCCCGGGCGAGTCCGCCGGGCATGACGGGGATGCGCCATGACGGGGGGGCCTCTCACGGTCTACTACCGCGAGGCTGCCTCGTGGGATGCGGATCGCATCGCGCGCGCGACGCGCGATGCGCGCCGCGCGTGGCAGGTGGCGGCCGCCGGCTGGATCTGCGCGGTGGCGGGCACCGTGAGTCTCGTGCTGCTGATGCCGCTGAAGCGCGTCGAGCCCTTCGTCGTTCGCGTCGACAACGGTACCGGCATCGTGGACGTCGTGCCGGTGTACGACGGCAAGGCCGCCGTCTCGCAGACCGTAACCCGTTACTTCCTCACCCATTACGTCACGATCTGCGAGCGCTTCAACTTCGCCACGGCCGAGAGCGACTACGAAGAGTGCGGGGCCTTCCATGGCGCGCAGCGCAACCAGGCCTGGTATGCCCTGTGGAATCCCAACAACCCGGCCTCGCCGCTCAACCTGCACAAGGACGGCAGCGCGGTCAGGGTGCAAGTGGAGTCGGTGAGCTTCTTTCAGCGCGGCAGCGGCGTGAACGATCTCGCCCAGGTGCGGTATTTGAAGGCCGAGCGTCAGCCAGGAGCCGCGGACGAGCGCTTCACGCACTGGATCGCCACCATTCAATACGCCTACACGGCGCCGCCGAAGGATCCGCGCGTGCGCCGCTGGAATCCGCTCGGCTTCAGGATCGTCGAGCTCACCTCCGAGCCCGAGGTGCTCGGGCAGCCGGCGTCCGGCAAGAGCGGATGAAGGCGTTGTGCCTCATGAGCCGCCTCGCGAGTGATGGCATCCCGGCCGGCGGACGGATTCTGGCACTCGCCGCCTGCACGCTGTTGCTCACGCCGCGCGCCCACGGTTGCGGCGGGGCGGCGCACACCGACCCGCGGCTGCGTGTCCGGGCCTATTCCGCCGACGAGATCTACCGCCTCAAGGCTCATGTCGGCTACCAGATCGATCTCGAGTTCGAGCCGGGAGAGCGCTTCGTGGGGCTCGGTGCCGGGGACTTGCGCAGCCTCGGCTTCGCCGCCCAGGACAATCACCTGTTCCTCAAGCCCAAGGCGGCCTCGGTCGAGACCAATCTGACGGTGCTCACCACGCGCCGCACCTACCAGTTCGACTACAGCGCGAGCGCGCAGCGGCCGGATCCCGCGCTCGGTGACGTCATCTATGCGCTGCGCTTCACCTACCCGCCGAGCGCGGCCGATCGGGCCGCGGATGCCGTCGAGCGGCGCCTCACGAGCGCCTCCGGGGAGCGCCCGCGCAACCTGGCCTACGCCTATCGCGGCAGCCCGCAGCTCAAGCCGGTATCCGCCTTCGACGACGGCGTGCAGACCCGCTTGGCGTTCGATGCGCGCGGCGAGCTGCCGGCGATCTTCGTGCGCAACGACGATGGCAGCGAGTCGCTCGTGAACTTCACCGTCGATCGGGGCGAGCTCGTCGTGCATCGCGTGGCGCGTCAATTCACGGTCCGCCGGGGCGGACTCAAGGGGTGCATCGTGAACCAGGACTTCAGCGGCGAGGGCGAGCG
>VBNH01000096.1 GCA_005878095.1 Gammaproteobacteria bacterium
GATGCCGATCGCGAGCACCAGGCCGAAGAGGGACAGCGTGTTGATGGAGAACCCGAACGCGAGGAGCACCGCGAAGGTGCCGACGACGGAGACCGGCACCGCGATGAGCGGAATGAGGGAGGCGCGCCAGGTCTGGAGGAACAGGATCACCACCAGCACGACGAGCGCAATCGCCTCGAGGAGCGTATGCAGCACCGCATCGATCGACTGCTGCACGAACTGCGTGGGGTCGTAAAGGATCCCGTAATCCATTCCCTCGGGGAAGTTCTTCTTGAGCTCCTCCATGGTCTTGCGGACGCGTCCGGAGAGCTCGAGCGCGTTCGCGCCGGGTGACTGGAACACCGGGATCGCGAGCGAAGGCTTGTTGTCGAGGAGACTGCGCACGCCGTAGGCCTGAGCCCCGAGCTCGACGCGCGCGATGTCGCCGAGGCGCACGACCTGGCCGTCATCCCCGGTCTTCACGATGATGTCGCGGAACTGCTGCTCGTCCGTGAGGCGCCCCGCGGCGTTCAGCGCGATCTGGAACTGGGTGCCGGGGGAGGGCGGGGCGCCGAGCTGTCCCGCGGCCACCTGCACGTTCTGCTCGCGGATGGCCGCCACCACATCGCCCGCGGTGAGGTTACGCGCGGCGAGCTTCTGCGGATCGAGCCACACCCGCATCGAGTAGTCGCCGCCGCCGAACACCTGCACGTCTCCCATGCCCGGAAGCCGCGCCAGCACGTCCCTGATGTTGAGGACCGCGTAGTTGCGCAGGTAGAGCGAGTCGTAGCGCCCGTTGGGAGACGTGAGGTTGACGACCAGCGTGAGGTTGGAGGAGGCCTTGACGGTGTTGACGCCGAGACTGCGCACCTCTTCGGGCAGGCGCGGCAGCGCCTGCGAGACGCGGTTCTGGACCTGCACCTGCGCGCGGTCGATGTCGGCGCCGATCTTGAAGGTCACCGTGAGCGTGAGAGAGCCGTCCATGGTGGAGGTCGAGGACATGTAGAGCATGTCCTCGACGCCGACGATCGCCTGCTCGAGAGGCGCCGCCACCGTGTCGGCGATCACCTTGGGGTTCGCGCCCGGATAGGAGGCGTGCACGATGACTTGCGGCGGCACGACCTCCGGATACTCGCTGATCGGCAGCTTGAAGAGCGCGAGCAGGCCCGCGATGGTGATGAACGCCGAGATGACCCCGGCGAAGATCGGGCGGTCGATGAAGAAGTTCGATAATTTCACGGATGGGCCCTGCTGTCGGTCGCGCTGGAGCCGTTCCTGGCGAGGAGAGTCGCGCGCTCGCCGCCTGTCGGCGGCTCGCCCATGGCGACGCGCTGCGGCTGAACCTGCGCCCCCGGGCGCACGCGCTGCAGGCCATTGACTACGATGGTTTCGCCCGATGCGAGTCCCGACTCCACCACCCGCAGGCCGTCGACGATAGGACCGAGCTGCACCGGCCGGTACTCGGCCTTGTTGCCCGCGCCTACGACCAGTACGTAGCGCACGGTCTGATCGGTGCCGACCGCGCTGTCGTTGATGAGGACCGCCTCGTGCTCATGCGCACCGAGCAGCCTCAAGCGCGCAAACAGCCCCGGCGTGAACAGCCGATCACCATTGTCGAGCAGCGCGCGGCTGCGGATGGTGCCGGTGGCGGGATCCAGGGCGTTGTCCACGAAGACCATCACGCCCTGGTGCGGATAGCCGCTCTCGTCGGCGAGCCCGACCTGCACTGGGTTGCGGCCGTCATGCGCCCCGTCGCGAGAGAGCTTGGTGTACTTGAGATACACCTTCTCATCTCCGTCGAAGCTCACGTAGATCGGATCGAGCGACACCAGCGTCGTGAGGAGCGTCTGTCCATTGGTCACGAAATTGCCGCTGGTGACGAGCGCGCGGCTGATGCGCCCGGCGATGGGCGCGGTGACTCGCGTGAACTCGAGGTTGAGGGCTGCAGCGTCGAGTGCCGCCTGCGCCGCCTCGACGTTCGCCTGGGCCTGCTCGCTTCCCGACGTGCGCGTGTCGAACTCCTCCCTGGAGATGGCATGCTGGCTGACGAGCTGCGTCGCGCGATCGCGCTCGGATCGGGCGAGCGCGAGCTGCGAGCGCGCCTGGGCGAGCTGGGCGCGCGCCTTGTCGCGCTCGGCGACGTACGGCCGCGGATCGATCACGAACAGGACGTCGCCTTTTTTGATCTCGCTGCCGTCCGTGAAGTTGACCGAGGAGATATAGCCGGAGACGCGCGGCCGGACCTCGACGCGCTCCACCGCCTCGAAGCGCCCGGTGAACTCGTCGAACTCGGTGACCTTGCGCGAGATCGCGGCGGCGACCGTCACCTGCGGCAGGGGTGGCATGGCCTTCTGCTCGGCCGCCTCGTTCCGCGCGCAACCGCTCACGGCCAGTGCGGCCGCCGAGACAATGCCGAGCAGTACGAGAGATATAGATAGAGAATGGCGCATGGGCTCCTCCCATCCGAGGTTGTGCTTTGAGTTACAGCGCGCCCCCCAGGAGTCAGCGCCGAGGGTGCATTCTCAAGTGCGCAACGCGTTTAAGAAATGCATCGGCCGGGGAGCGCGCCACGTGTCCGGCGGCAGGCGCCGGACTCTCTCGCATGAGTGAGTGCGGATTCGCGACAGGGAGTCGAACGCGGCTCACCCATCCGCCGGGTTTTGCGGATGAGCTCAAGGAATCAATGAGTTAAGGGTGCGATTGCTTGACGGCCCGTGCGCGGGCCGCTCTAATACGCGCCCTCCCATTCCCGGCGGCCAGGTAGCTCAGTTGGTAGAGCAGCGGATTGAAAATCCGCGTGTCGGTGGTTCGATTCCGCCCCTGGCCACCATTCGTCGGCTGTCTATTCCGATGAGATAGGTGACGATTTATACCGGAGACATGGGTAACAGTTTCGCGGCGAAGGGGTTCTCCGCGCTCTCGATGCGACATGTCTCGTGATCAAAGAAGCCTAAGTCGTAGCGCATAAAGCTGACCAGCCAGATCTTCTCTTCGACCTGTTTCACTCCGACCCGCTGGCCGGCGAAGGCCTGGCTGAGGTTGATCTTCAAAGGACCCATGCAAATCCTGCCACAGCGCGTCACGGTGATGGTGCGGTCGTGGAAGGGGTACTGGAGCTCGGGCAAGCCGCTGTAGGGCCGCGGCGAGGGCGTGTAGAGCTCGGCCGGGTAGCGCATGTTGAGGGCCTCATGGGGCCGCTCCTGGTTGAAGGTGGTGATGAACTGATCGAAACGCGCCTGCTGCTGCAGGAAGTTCTTCGACGCCGGCTTGGTGGCCTCCTGCTTCAGCGTCAGATGCATGCGCTCATGGCGGCCATTCTGCTGCGGGTGTCCGGGCTTGATGCGCTCAAGATCGATCCCGAGTCGTAGCCACCACACCGACAGACGCGTGAGGCCAAAGAGAGAGTTGGCGCTGGCGAAGGGGGATCCGTTGTCGGTGCGAATCGCTCTGGGCAAGCCGAAGTCCTTAAAAGCCCTTTCAAATACGGTAAAAGCGTACAGCGCCTGAGTGTTGGCGAGGGCCTCACAGCTGATCAGGTAACGGCTGGCGAAGTCTGAGATGGTGAGTGGATAACAGTAGCGCTTGTCGGCGAGCATGAACTCGCCCTTGTAATCGGCGCACCACAGATCGTTCGGCGAGGAAGGGCGCGACAGCAGGGTCCCTTCTGCCTTGTAGACCCGTCGCCGCCGCCGCTTGACCAAGCCGTGCCGATCCAGGATCGCATGCACGGTACTGATCGCAGGACACTGCACCTCGGAGTGCTTGCGGCGCAGCCGTTCACGCAGCTTGGGAGCACCCCAGCTGGGGTGCTCCTGCTTGAGCTGGATGATGGCCTTCTCGATCTGGAAGGGGAGTTGGCGGGCATGGCGGTAGGGCCTCCGGGAGCGATCCGTCAGGCCCTCCACCCCGCAATCCTTGTAGCGGTTGAAGATCTTGTAGCCGGTCTTGCGCGAGATCTCGAACTCCCGGCACAGCACCGCCATCTTCTCCCCGTCCAGCCGACGGGCCACAAACCGAAGGCGCTCGTCCATCTTGTGACACTCCTGCCACGGCATCTGCGTACCCCTCGCAAATGCCGAAAAGTGTCACCTATGTCTCCGGAATAAACTGTCACCCATCAATCAGGAAGGGCAACGGGTGGCAACCTGACAGCGTCGTGCCAATCGAAACGGACACGCAATTCAACCTGATTGCGCCGTTCGTCTAGCTCAGATCGGCTGGTCTATCGATTTGGCCAGTGGCGTGAAAAGTTTTGGACCGGCCTGGGTCATGAACCAACAGTCTTCCAGCCGGATACCGAATTCTCCAGGAATGTAGATTCCCGGCTCGTCGGAGAAGCACATCCCCGCCTGCAGGGGAGTTGCGTCGTTGCGCACGAGATAGGGCGGCTCGTGCACGTCCATTCCAATCCCGTGGCCGGTCCGGTGCGACAAACCCGGCAAGCCATAGTCTTTGCTCCAGCCCTTCTGCTCGTAGAATGCGCGGACTGCCTGGTCGATGGCGCCGACCGCAGTGCCGAGCTTCGCCGTCTCGAGTGCGATCTCCTGGCCCCGCTTCACCGTGTCCCAAATCTCCCGCTGACGGGGCGAGACCTCGCCGAATATCCAGCTTCTGGAGATGTCCGACTGGTAGCCGTGAACGCTGCAGCCAGTGTCGATGAGGATGACGGATCCCTTACGCACTGCTTGCGGTTTTATGGACCCATGCGGATAGGCGCTCGCCTCATTGAGCAATACCAGCGTAAATTCATGCGTGCCGCCGAGTTGCTCGGTCGCCGCGATCAGCAAGCTCAAGATCTCGGAGCGGTGCATGCCGGCTTCGATCCGGCCGTGCACATGTCGCAACGCTGCAATCGTGACGTCGTTGGCTGCCTGCATCAAAGCAAGCTCAGCTGCTGACTTGACTATGCGGCAAGCACGGACAAGCTCCTCTCCCGATACCACCTCTCGTCTGTTGCCCGCTGCCTTGGTCACCTGTTCGACGACAAAGAGCCGCGTGGTTGCTTCCACGGCGAGCGGCCCTTCGCTCGCGGACTCGTGTAGTGCGCCGGCAATCAGGTCAAATGGACTCTCATCCTCCTTCCACGGCCGAACGTCGCCCGCTACTTTCAGTGTTTCGCGTATGGAAGGCTCTTCGAAAAAAGGGGTGACGACGACCACTTTACCCTCGGCTGGGATCAGAGCTGCGGTCGTCCTCTCGGACCTCCACCAATGGATGCCCGTGAAATACTCCAGCGTTGATCCCGCCTCGACCAACAGTGCTGCGATCCTTCTGTGCTGCATCGCGGTTTGCACCTTGGCGACGCGAGAGCTGTGCTCCTGCGCGGTGATGGGCTGGACGCCGGTGGTTATCGAACTCAGGCCGGCGGCTCGTGCCTTCGCCGCCTCGACCTTCGCGGTCTTGGCCGCTACGGCGGCCGCGGCCGTCAACCCAAGGAAAGCACGTCTGCAAACTGTCGTCATGGAACCTCCGCACGCGGGCAAAAGCGTTGCGACACCCAGGCGACCCCTTCGGCCAGCCGAGGACCGTTTGCACCTCGGCCAGACCGGCTGTGCCGCAATTGTGGCATGGTAGACCGGAATCGGCGTTGGCAATGCGAGTTGCACCAATCAGTCGGTTGGGCGGCGCGCGCGAGTAGCGCGCAGGCGGTCCCGAGCGGTGAGCGAGGGACCCGCGCCGGTTCGAATTGCGTGTTACATGCGCGCAACGCGCGCCGGCTCCGTGATCCTGCTCACGGATGGCTGCTGAAGTGGCGCGCAGACTACCGGGCAGGAGATATGCGCGAGCACGGCATCAGTCATGAGCATGACTCAACTCGTCATCGGCACCGCCCTCGGCTTCTTCGTCGCCCAAGGTGTGCTCTACAGCATCAGACATCTTATCGGCTGGCTTCAGCGCAGCGACGCGCGCAAGCGGATTCTCAGATCTACCCCTTCGCTGGGGTCCACCTTCATCGGCGCCTTCATCAAGTACGCAGCACCGGTGGGAGCCGGCGCGGCGCTCATCACCTTGGGCGTGTGGGCTGTCGGCGACCACTACGCGGCGAAATCCGCACGCAGCGCGGCGACCGCCGACATCTTCAGACCCTCGGCGGCGCCCGTATCGGACCCGCATGGCTCAGTGGAGGAGCTTGCGGGACCTGCGGTTGCGGCTGACCCCCTCGACCCGTACACCGACTCGGACTTCAAGGTCCAGCGGCGCCCGCACCGCGCGCGGAGGGCTTTGAGTCTCAAGGAGACTCTGCTACAGCGTTCGGAAGCGAAGGCTCGCGCGGAGCTTCTCACGGAGACTCGACAGCACCTGCACCGCTCCCAGTACGACTGCGAGGCCGCCGACCGTGCCAGCAAGTACCTCAAGGCCGACCTCGACGTCTGGGGCTTCGCCGCCTGGCAGATCAGGCACTTCCCGATGAACGGCTACAAGGGCGCCACGCTCCCCGGGTGCAAGGACATCAAGGACGTCGTCGACCACTCCTCGTCGGTGGACTTGCAGTCAACCGTCGCGCAGGGGAGGCACCCGTGAGCCCTCTCGCGCTGCGATGACGTTCTTCCGCTTCTCTTCGTGGTCCGCCATCGGCAATGGTCCGCCCGGATTATGTGACATCCGTCACTGCCGTCGGCCGCGCCCGCGGCCGGATTTGAGATCTCCGGACACACCCGGACCGGGGAATCCATTTAGCTTAATCACGTGAACATCCGCCCCAAGGTGGCCGCATTGACGGCAGGTGTTTTCGTCGTCCTCGGGGTAGCCGAAATCCTGGTCGAGAAGCAGGTCGTCATGCCGAGCTTCGCGGAGCTGGAGCGCGTGGACGCCCGCGTCGCCATGCGGCGCATCAACTTTGCGCTCGACCTGGTGATCGACCGGGTCGCCGTCCCGGCCGCGGACTGGGGCAACTGGGTCGACAGTTACCGTTTCATGCAGGATCGCAATCCTGATTTCATCAAGACGGACATCACCAACGTCGCTCTGCGGCAGCTCAACGTCAATGTCATGCTCATACTCGATGCGGACGGCGGGGTCGTGGCGTCCAAGTCGCTGGACCTCAAATCCGACCGGCCGCTCGGGTTGGATCTGGCGGACCGCAAGGCTCTGCCGCCCGACTTCCCCTGGCGAGCGAACCTGCGCGACGCCCGCCCGGCGCGGGGTCTGCTGCCGACGAACCGCGGGATCCTGATGCTCGCGGCTGCGCCGGTGCTCGACGGCAACGGCGGCGGCCCGGCGCGTGGGATGATGGTCATGGGCCGGCTTCTCTCGGCGTCGGACGTCAGGAGCCTCGGCGCCCAGGCGCAGGCCGACGTGACCCTGCTCGCGCCGGGAGCGATCCGGGGGCGCGAGCAACTCACGGAGCGTGACGACCTCACGCGCGTGTATCGCACCTTCGACGACGTTTACGGCCGGCCGGTGATGACGCTGCGGGTCGACGTACCGCGCGAGGTCACGCGGCGCGGTCAGGCGGCCGTCACCTATGCCTCCGTCTGCCTCGTGGGGGCCGCGGTGGTCGTACTCGTCCTGCTGGTGATCGTCCTGAATCGCCTCATCCTGACGCCGCTGGCGGTCGTGACACGGCATGCGGTGGCGCTGGATGAGGGCAGGGATCTCACGACGCGGCTCGATCTTGGGCGTACCGATGAGATCGGCGTCCTGGCACGGGAGCTGGATCGCATGGTGGCCCGCGTCGCCGAGTCGCGCACCCAGCTGGTCGATCAGTCCTTCCAGGCAGGCTTCGCTGAACTGGCCAAGGGCGTGCTCCACAATCTCGGCAACGCCATGACGCCGATCGGCGTGCGGCTGGCGAGCCTGAGGGAGCGGCTGCGGGCTGCGCCCGGCGATGACGCCGAGCAGGCGGTCGCGGAGCTTCAAGCCGGGGCGGCGAACCCGCAACGGGCCGCGGATCTGGAGGAATTCCTGCGCCTGGCCTGCAGGGAGCTCGCGGGCGCCGTGCGCTCGGCGCAAGCCGACGTGGAGGTCATGACCCGCCAGGCGAGCGCCATACAGACGGCGCTGGCCGAGCAGCTGCGCTCCACCCGCAATGTGCACGTGATCGAGCCGGTGCGTCTGACCGAGCTTCTGACGCAGTCGCTGGAGATCGTGCCCGACTCCTGCCGGCAGCGCCTGGCGGTGGACACCGACGACACGTTGCGCAAACTGGGTGTGGTGCGCGTGGCGCGCACCGTGCTGCGCCTGATCCTGCAGAACCTCATCATCAACGCCGCGGAAGCGGTGCGCGATGCGGGCAAGGAAAAGGGCGTATTGCGAGTGAGCGCCGAGATCACGCGCGAGGGCGAGCGCCAGCAGCTGCACCTGCGGCTCAGGGACGACGGCGTCGGCATCGCGGCGCAGAATCTCGAGCGGGTATTCGAAAAAGGATTCTCGACCAAGTCGCCCGAGACCAACCACGGGATCGGTCTGCACTGGTGCGCCAACGCCATCAACGCGCTGGGCGGACGCATCTGGGCGGCGAGCGAGGGTCCCGGGCGCGGCGCATCGATGCATCTGCTGGTGCCCCTGGCCGCCGGTGAAACCATGTCTCTTGCCGCAGTGCGTGAGGTCTTCCATGCCTGAACAGAGCCGAACGACCATTCGCGTGCTGGTGGTCGATGATGAAGCGGGGATCCGGGATGCCTACCGGCAGATCCTGGCGGAGAGTGACGTCAGCCAGGAGGTGGAGGGTTTTCGCGAGCTGCGCAGCCGACTGTTCAGCCGCAATGCGCCCGAGCGGCCAGGTGCCAAAGCGCGCTCGCACGGCGCCACTTTCGAGCTGGTGCTCTGCGATCAGGCTGCGGCGGCGGTCGCTGCGGTGAAGGAGGCGCTGGCGCGCAACCAGCCGTTCGCGGTGGTGTTTCTCGACATGCGCATGCCGCCGGGCGCGGACGGGGTGTGGGCGGCCGCGCAGATCAGGGAGCTCGATCCGGCGGTCGAGATCGTGATCTGCACCGCCTACTCCGACGCCGATCCCAGCGATATCGGCGGGTTGGTGCCCCCCGAAGACAAGCTCTCCTACCTGCAGAAGCCCTTCCATCCCCATGAAGTGCGGCAAATGACCATTGCCCTGGGCAGCAAGTGGCGCGCCGAGCGGCGCATCGTCAGGCTCGCATACTTCGATACCTTGACCGGTCTGCCCAATCGCGAGCAGTCGCACAACCGGCTGGTGCGCGCGCTGCAGGCGGCGAAGGAAAATGATCGCACCCTGGCGGTGCTGTATCTGGATCTGGACAACTTCAAGCGGGTCAACGACACGCTCGGTCATACCGCGGGTGATGAGCTGCTGCGCCTGGTCGCGGAGCGGTTGCGCAACTCGCTGCGCGATCGGGTCGATACGGCGATTCCCGGCAGCGGCACCGGCCCGCGGCTGGGCGATCTCGCACGCCTCGGCGGCGATGAATTCCTGGTGCTGCTGCCGAACCTGCGCTCCCCCGCCGACGCGGCCGGCGTGGCCGAGCGGCTGATCGAGGCGCTGCGCGAGCCCATGCAGCTCGCCGCCAATTCCCTGGCGGTGACCCCGAGCGTGGGAATCGCCGTCTATCCTCAGGATGGCGCCGATGCGGTGACCCTGCTGCGCCACGCGGATCTGGCGATGTATGTCGCCAAGCGGCGCAGTCCCGGCACCTACGCCTACTACGACGCGTCCATGAACGCGATCGCTCTGCACCGTTTCACGATCGAGGACCGCCTGCGCGGCGCCCTGGCTCGCAACGAGCTCTCGCTCCTGTACCAGCCACAATTCGACGTGCGCACCGCCAGCATCTCCGGGATGGAGGTGCTGTTGCGCTGGACGAGCGCCGAGCTCGGCGTGGTGAGCAGTGCCGAATTCCTCCCGGTCGCCGAGGAAACCGGCCTGATCCTGCCGATCGGCGCCTGGGTGCTGCGCACCGCCTGCCTGCAGGCCAAGACCTGGAGTGCAGAGGGCCTGGCCGTGCAGCGCATTGCGGTGAATGTCTCGGGGCGTCAGTTCGCGCTCGCCGAATATCCGGCCCAGGTGGCCGCGATTCTGCGGGAAACCGGTCTCGATCCGGCCATGCTGGAGCTGGAGATCGGCGAGTCGGTGGTGATGGCGGATGAGACGGGGACCGAAAGGACCCTCAAGCAGCTGAAGCAGCTCGGTGTCTCGCTCGCCATCGACGATTTTGGCACCGGCTACTCGCGCTTCGGCCGGCTGCGCCACCTCGCGATCGATCGGCTGAAGATCGCTCGCTCGTTCGTAACCAGCATCATCAACGAGGGGAGCGACGATCGCGCGATCGCCGCAGCCATCATCGCCATGTCGCGCTCGCTGCACATCAACGTCACCGCCGAGGGCGTGGAGAATTTCCCGCAACTCGCTTTCCTGCAGGAGCAGGACTGCCAGGACGCGCAGGGATTTCTGCTCAGCCGGCCGTTGCAGGCCGAGGAGGCGCAGGCGCTCCTGAAGCGCTCGGGCGAGCTCGGCGAGGGCTCGCGCTCGCAACGATTCAAGGCGCTCATCGGCTGAGCGACCGGTCCACGCCCCGCCCCCGGAGAATTCAGCTTACAATCGGCCCGCAGGCACGCAGGGTGCGCGACTGCGGGGAAGTTATGCGGACCGCGCTCGCCGATTTCATCAGGGACACCCCTGAGGGGCGCGAAGCGCAGGCGATTCTGCGCGCCTGCGTGCACTGCGGTTTCTGTCTCCCGGCCTGTCCTACCTACCAATTGCTCGGCGATGAGCTCGACAGCCCGCGCGGGCGCATCTACCTGATGAAGCAGCTGCTCGAGGGTGCACCGGTCAGCGCGCGCACCCAGCTGCATCTGGACCGCTGTCTGACCTGCCGCGCCTGCGAGACTGCCTGTCCGTCGGGCGTGCAGTACGGACGGCTGCTGGACATCGGGCGCGCGCTCACCGAAGAGCGCATCACCCGCACCCCCGCCTCGCGCCTCAAACGCTACCTGCTGCGCAAGCTCGTGCCGTACACCGGCCGGGTGCGCGCGCTGCTGCGTGTGGCGCGCCTCGTGCGACCGTTGTTGCCGCGGCAACTGGCGGCGCCCGTGTCCGCGGCGCGCGCCGCGCACGCGCGCCGCACCCCCTGGCCGAGCGCGCGTCACGCGCGGCGGGTGTTGTTGCTGCCGGGGTGCGTGCAGCCGGCTCTGCGGCCCGCCATCGACGCGGCCGCCGCGCAGGTGCTGGACCGTGTGGGGATCGCGAGCGTTGCGGTTGCCGGCAGCGGCTGCTGCGGCGCGCTCACCCATCATCTGTCCGCCCCGCAGGAGACGCTGCATCAGGTGCGGCGCAACGTGGACGCACTGTGGCCGCACATCGAGGCGGGCGCCGAGGCGGTGGTGGTCACCGCCAGCGCCTGCGCTTCGATGCTGAGCGAGTACGGACGCCTGCTGCAGGGCGATCCGCACTACGCCGCGCGGGCGGCGCGCGTCAGTGCGCTGGCCCGCGACATCGCTCAAGTGCTGGGCGCCGAGAGTGAAGGACTCGCCGCGGCGCTGCGGAGCGCGGCGCGCCCGCCGGCGCCAGGTGCGGCGCGGGTCGCCTTCCATGCGCCGTGCACTCTGCAGCACGCCCTGAAGGTCACCGGCACGGTCGAGGGGTTGCTGACTGCCGCGGGCTTTGCCCTCACCCCGGTGAGCGACCGCCACCAATGCTGCGGTTCGGCGGGAACCTATTCCATCCTGCAGCCGCAGCTGTCGGCACGGCTGCTGCGGCAGAAGGTCGCGGCTCTGGAGAGCGGCACGCCGGACCTCATCGCCACCGCCAACATCGGCTGCCTCGCGCATATCGGCGGCGGCACCTCGCTGCCGGTGTGTCACTGGGTCGAGCTGCTCGCGCAGAGACTTGATGGCTGACCAGTGGGGCGAGCGCATGCCGCGCTCGGTGAGCCTGCTGCAGACCGTCGCCGTGTCGGTGGGGGTTGCCATCGGCAGTGGAATCTTCCGTGTTCCGGCCACGGTCGCCGCGCAGCTGCACGCGCCCGGCCCGATCATCGCCTGCTGGGTACTGGGCGGCATCATCGCGCTGTGCGGTGCCCTCACGGTCGCGGAGCTGGCGGCGGCACTGCCGCGCTCCGGGGGCATCTTCGCCTGGCTGCTGGAGAGCTACGGCCCGCTGCCGGCGTTCCTGTTCGGCTGGACCGAGCTCATCGTGATCCGCGCCGCCGCGCTGGGCGCCATCGCGACCATCTTCGCGGAGTATCTCGGCTATTTCGTGCCGCTGAGCGCCGTGCAGGTGCGCTACACAGCCGCGCTGGCCATCGTGCTGATCGGTGCGATCAACTACCTCGGCGTGCAGCGCGCTGCCGCGCTGCTGAGCGCCACCACCGCGCTCAAGTACTTGGTGCTCGCGGCGCTGGGGCTGCTCGCGTTCACCGCCACCGGCGGGAGCGGTGCGCATTTCAGCCCCGCGTGGCCCGCGGGCGTGCCGCTATCGCTGCTCGCGAGCGCCCTGATCCCGGTGCTGTGGACCTACGACGGCTGGGCCGACCCGGCCACCATGGCGGGGGAGGTGAGCGACCCGCAGCGCACCCTGGCGCCCGCCCTGATCGCCGGTGCGCTGTGCGTCATGCTGGTGTATCTCGTGGTCAACATCGGCTTCATGTATGCGCTCGCGCCGGCGCAGATGGCCGGCTCGCAGCTCATCGCCTCCACCGTGGCCGCGCGCATCCCGCTGCTCGGCGGCGCCGGCGCGGCCGTGGTCGCCGCCGCGGTGATGGTGTCCGCCTTCAGCGGCCTGAACGCCTCGATGATGACCGGATCGCGGGTGTTTTACGCGATGGCCGATCGCGGTCTGTTCTTTCATGCCGCGGCGCGCGTATCGCCGCGTTTCAACAGCCCGGCGGTCGCCATCTGGCTGGCCACCGCGCTCGGTGTCGCCTACGTGCTCGAGAACGACTTCGCGCAGCTGGCCGACAAGTTCATCCTCGGCATCTGGCCCTTCTACGCGCTCGCGGTGGCGGGTGTATTCGTGCTGCGCCGCCGGCGTCCCGAGCTGCCGCGGCCGTATCGGGTGTGGGGTTATCCGCTGGTGCCGGCGGTGTTCCTGCTCGCCTCCGTGCTGATGGTGCTCAACGCGCTGTTCACCGATCCGCGCAACACCGGTGTTACCCTGCTCATCATCGTCGCCGGGACGCCGGTGTACTGGCTGCGCGCGCAGCTCGCGCGCCGGCGCTAATTCTTCAGCCGTTCATGGGCGGCACTGCGCGGGCGGCGGCGAACCCAAGCACAATATCGACCCAGGAGGAGCGGGTGGTGGGTGATGGCACGACGACAATCCAGCGGTGGGCGCCGCACGGCGAGCGTGTGGCGTGAACCGGCGCGTGACGGTGGTCGCGGCCGCAGGCGCGCTCGTCGTGGCGGCGCTGGCGTGGTATCTGTGGCGCGCGCACGGCGCGGACGACCCCAACGCCGCGCTCTCGTTGTCGGGCAATGTGGACGTGCACCAGGTGGAGCTTGCCTTCCGCGTGACCGGCCGGATCTCGCAGATGAACGTGCAGGAGGGCGACAAGGTCACCGCGGGCGAGAAGCTCGCACAACTGGACCGCGTGCCGTTTGCGACCGACGTCGCCGCTGCCCGGGCGGATGTGGCTCAAGCACAGGCGCAGCTCGACAAGACCCAGCGCGGCTACCGCGTGGAGGAGATTGCCGAGGCGCGCGCGACCGTGCAGCAGCGCGCCGCCGACCTCGAGAACGCGCGCGTGTCGCTGCAGCGCCAGCAGCAGCTGGTGGCGGCGGGGCTGGTCACTCACCAGCAGATCGACGACGCCGAGGCGCGCGTGCGCATGAGCGAAGCGCAGCTGGCTGGGGCCCGTGAGCAGCTGACACTGGAGTTGCACGGCTCGCGCATCGAGGACATCGAGACCCAGAAGGCCATGCTGGCCGCAGCCGAAGCGCGCCTCGAGAAGGCACAGACCGCGCTCACCGATACCACGTTGCTCGCGCCCAGTGCCGGCATCATTTCCGTGCGGGCGCGCGAGGCCGGCGCGATCGTCCAGGCGGGACAGACGGTGTACACGCTGACGCTGAACGATCCGGTATGGATCCGCGCGTACGTGCCGCAGCCGCGCCTCGGGCGCATCAAGCCGGGGATGGCGGTCGGCGTGAGCATCGATTCGATGCCGGGCAAGCACTACCAGGGCACGGTGGGCTTCATCTCGCCGGATGCCGAGTTCACTCCCAAGAGCGTGCAGACCGATCAGGTGCGCGACGATCTGGTGTACCGCATCCGCGTGATCGCCTCCGATCCGGACGACGTGTTCCGGCAGGGCATGCCGGTGACGGTGCGGGTGCCGGCGGCGCCGCCGCCGGCACTGGCGCGCAATCATTAGGCAGATCCCGGGTGAGCGTCTGCGCACCGGCAACCCCCGCGCCACCGGCGGCCGCGCCGCCGGCGGCACGGGTGGTCGGACTGGTGAAGACTTTCGGCACCGCAACCGCGCTCGCCGGGGTCAGCGCCGCGCTGCCGCCGGGGAGCATCCTCGGGCTGGTGGGTCCGGACGGAGCGGGCAAGACGACCCTCATCCGGCTGCTCGCGGGCCTGATGGAGCCCACGGCCGGGACGGTCGAGGTGCTCGGCAGCACCCCGCGCGCCGCGGGTGGCACCAGCCAGGCGCAGACCGGGTACATGCCGCAGCGCTTCGGCTTGTACGAGGATCTCTCGGTACTCGACAACCTCACTCTGTACGCCAACCTGCGCGCTCTGGATGCTGCGACGCGCCGGCAGCGCCTTGCGCAGCTGCTGAGCTTCACCGATCTCAGCTCATTTACCGAGCGCCTCGCCGGCAATCTCTCCGGCGGCATGAAACAGAAGCTCGGACTCGCATGCGCGCTGCTCGGACGCCCGCGCCTGTTGTTGCTGGACGAGCCGGGCGTGGGAGTCGACCCGCTGTCGCGGCGCGAGCTGTGGCGCATGGTGAGCGATCTGGTCGCAGGCGGGGTCACGGTGCTGTGGTCGACCGCCTATCTGGAAGAGGCCGAGCGCTGCGCGCACATCTGGCTGCTCGATGGCGGGCGGTTGCTGTACGAGGGGGCGCCGGCGCAGCTGAGCGAGCGGGTGCGCGGGCGCGTATTCCGGCGCCGCGTCGCCGCAGGTCAGGCGCGCCGGACGGCCGAGAGCGAGCTGGCGCGCGAGGCGGTGCTCGACGCCGTGATTCAGGGGGCCAGCGTGCGAGTGGTGGCGAAGCCGGAAGCGGCGGGCGAATTCCGCGCGGCGGGTTACGAGGCGGTGGCGCCGCGCCTCGAGGACGCCTACGTCGAGTTGCTCGGCGGTGCGCGCAAGGGCGAGAGCCTGCTGGCGCGCGGCTGGCCGACGGGCGCGCAAGCGCACACGTCCGCGGCTTGCGGCGCTGCCGCGGTGAGGGCCGACGGGGTGCTGGTGCGTGCCGAGGGGCTGACGCGCCGTTTCGGGGACTTCGTGGCGGCCGACAATGTCGGTTTCGAAGTCCACGCCGGGGAGATCTACGGCCTGCTGGGTCCCAACGGCGCCGGCAAGTCGACCACCTTCCGCATGCTGTGCGGGCTGCTCATGCCCAGCGGCGGCGCAGCCCACGTCGCGGGCGTGAATCTGTCTCGGGCCGCGAGCCGCGCGCGCGCGCGCCTCGGCTACATGGCGCAGAAATTCTCGCTCTATGGCGATCTGTCGGTGGCGCAGAACCTCGACTACTTCGCCGACATCTACGGCTTGAAGCGCGCCGTCAAGCGCGAGCGGGTGCGCTCGATGGTCGAGATGTTCGAGCTCGCACCGCTCCTGCACTCGAACGCCTCGCTCCTGCCGCTGGGCTTCAAGCAGCGCCTGGCGCTCGCCTGCGCCACGCTGCACGCCCCGGCGGTGCTGTTTCTCGATGAGCCCACCAGCGGCGTCGATCCCCTCATGCGGCGCGAGTTCTGGCACCACATCAACGCGCTCACCACCAGGGGGGTGGCGGTCGTGGTCACCACGCACTTCATGGAGGAGGCGGAGTATTGCGATCGCATCGGCCTCATCTGGCGCGGCAGGAAGATCGCCGAAGGTACGCCCGATGAGCTCAAGGCAAGCGTGCGCAGCCCGGCGCTTGCGGAGCCGACGCTCGAGGACGCATTCATCGCGCTCATCGAAGGCGAGGCGGCATGAGCGACACGCTCACCCGGCTGCGCCTCTGGTGGCAGCAGCTCGCCGCCATCATGATCAAGGAGGGCAAGCAGGTCACGCGCGACCCCTCCAGCTGGATCATCGCGGTGGTGCTGCCGCTCACCTTCCTGTTCCTGTTCGGCTTCGGCATCTCCCTCGACACCACGGTCGTCAAGATCGCCATGGTGCGCGAGGACAGGGGCCGCGACGCGCTCGCCCTTGCCGCCGCGCTCACCAACTCCAGATGGTTCCTGGTCGTTCCGGCCGCTGACCGGCGCTCCGCTGAGCGGCTGCTGCAGGACCAGGGCGTCAAGGCAGTGGTCATCATTCCCGCCGAGTTCGGCCGGCGGCTCAACGCGCAGAACACGACCGCACAGGTGCAGGTGCTGGTCGACGGTGCGGAACCCAACACCGCCAACTACGTGCACGGCTACGTGGAGGCGATCTGGAACGGCTTCCTCGCGGCGCGCGGCCGCGAGCAGGGCAGCGCGCTCGCCCCGCCGGTCAGCCTCGAGGTGCGCTACTGGTACAACGCCAACGCGGTGAGCCGCTGGTTCCTGATTCCCGGCTCGATGACGGTGATCATGACGCTGCTCGGGACGCTGCTCACCTCACTGGTGATCGCGCGCGAGTACGAGCGCGGCACGCTGGAGGCGCTGTACGCGACGCCGCTCACCCGCGGCCAGATCCTGATCGGCAAGACCCTGCCGTATTTCCTGCTGGCGATGGTGTCGATGCTGGTGTGCGTGCTGACGGCGCTGCTGCTGTTCAAGCTGCCGCTGCGCGGCTCGTTCCTGGCGCTCGGCCTGGTGTCGGCAGTGTTCCTGGTGCCGGCGCTGGGGCAGGGCCTGCTGATATCGGTGACCATGAGAACGCAGATGGCCGCGGCGCAGCTCGGGCTCATGACCGGTTACATGCCCGCGATGATGCTGTCGGGGTTTCTGTTCGATATCCACTCCATGCCGCGGTGGCTGCAGGCGATCACGCTGGCGATTCCGGCGCGCTACATGAACGTGTCGCTGCAGACGGTATTCCTGGCCGGCGATCTGTGGCCGGTGCTGATTCCCAACATGCTGTTCATGCTCGCCGTGGGAGCGCTGTTCTTCGGCCTCACCTGGCGGCGCTTGCACAAGCGGGTGGATTAGAGGAGCGCAAACCGATGCTGCAGCGCCTCGCGGCCATCGTTCGCAAGGAATTGATCACCATGCTGCGCGATCCGCGTGCGCGCCTGTCGCTGATCATCCCGCCGATCATCCAGCTGTTCGTGTTTTCCTCCGCCGCCACCATGGAGGTGAAGAACATCGCCGTGGCGGTCGTGGATCTCGACCGCGGGCCGTACGCCCTTGACGTGCAGCAGCGCCTGGCCGGCTCGCGTAGCTTCACCCGGCTGCCGCGCTACGCGAACGTCGCATCCGCCCTCGGCGCACTCGAG